>NZ_JBFAAI010000037.1:0-90361 GCF_040639655.1 Actinoplanes sp. NPDC023801
CGGGGTGTTTTGTGGGCGGCGTGTATGCGCGGCGCTTTGATCGGCGATCGTTCCAGGGGTTGAAGTATTTGGTGTCGTCTGGGCGGCCGGACCGCCCACCCCCACGACTTTCAGGCAGTCCGCCGGAGCACGGCCAGGAACATGGCGTCCGTCCCGTGCCGGTGCGGCCACAACTGCACCGTCGGCCCCGGGCCCAGGCCCGGCATGCCCGGCGGCAACAACGGCCGCGCGTCCACGAAGTCGACCTCGACGCCACTGCGCCGGGCCCCCTCGCTCACCGTGACCTGCGTCTCCACCATGTGCGGGGAGCAGGTCACGTAGGCCACCACGCCACCCGGGCGTACCGCCCGCAGCGCCGCCACCAGCAGCTCACGCTGCAGTTTGGTGAGGGGCGGCAGGTCAGCCGGCTGCCTGCGCCAGCGCGACTCCGGGCGGCGCCGCAGCGAACCCAGCCCGGTGCACGGCGCGTCCACCAGCACCCGGTCGAACGACTCCTCCGGCAGATCCGGATCACGGCCCACCGAACGCCCGTCCATCGGCAGCACCGTGACCGGCATGCCCTCGGTCGCGATGTCGACCAGCCGGGCCCGGTGCTCGGCCACCTCCACCGCCGTCACGTCGGCGCCACGACCGGCCGCGATCGCCCCCATCAGGCCGGTCTTGCCGCCCGGCCCGGCGCACAGGTCGAGCCAGCGGGTGTCCCGGCCCTCGATCGGAGCGGCCAGCAGCGCCGCCGCGACCAGCTGCGAACCCTCGTCCTGGACATGGGCGCGACCCTCGCGGATGGCGGCCAGGTCACGCGGCGCGCCGCCGTTCAGATAGACCGCGTACGGCGAGAACGCGCCCGGAACACCGTCGACCTCGTCGGCCAGCTCGACCGCGTCGGCCCGGCCCGGCCGCGCGCACAGGTGCACCACCGGCGGCTGGTTGTCCTCGATCAGCAGGCGGGCGGTGTCGTCCAGATCGCCGCCGAGCGCCTCGGCGAACGACCGGATCACCCATTGGGGATGGTGGTGGATGACCGACAGATGACCCACCGGATCCGTCTCGTACGACGGGGCGAGCCGCTCCAGCCACTTCTCCAGCGAGGTCTCGGAGACCGTACGCATGACCGCGTTGGCGAACCCGTGCGCACCCGGCGCCACCGAGCGGACCAGGTCGACCGTCTGGTTGACCGCCGCATGCGACGGCACCCGCGTGTAGAGCAACTGGTAGACGCCGAGACGCAGCGCGTCCCGGGCCGGCGGGTCGATCCGGGAGACCTCCCGCTCGGCAGCCGCCGCGATGATCAGATCCAGCGTGCCGAGAGCACGCAGCGTGCCGTACGTCAGCTCGGTCGCGAAGGCCGCGTCCCGGCCGTGCAGGCCCATGCCGCTCAGGATGTCGGAGAGGACCAGGTTCGCGTACGCGTCGTCGCGGTGCACCGCCGCAACCGCCTCGTAAGCCGCCTGCCGTGCCGGGTCCGACGGTGGCCGGCCGGCGCGCGGGGCCCGGCCGCTGCGCCCGTCCCGCGGGTGGCCCGGGCCGCTCGGCCGGCTGGGCCGCCCACCGTGCGGTCGCGAAGCCCGATGTTCCGTCACGCCAGTTTCTCCCCTGCTTCGATTCGCATCCCCCGTGCCCAGTCGGTGGCCGCCATCGGCTTCTTGCCCGCCGCGCGCACCTCTCCGAGTTGCACCGGCGTCGTCGCCGTTCCGGCCAGTACCTGCTTGCGTTCCACCAGCAGCTCGCCCGGCCGCAGCGACGGCGCGTTCGCCACCGGTCGCACCGGGCCCAGCTTCAGCCGCTCGTCACGCAATGTCGTCCACGCGCCGGGCGCCGGCGTGCACGCCCGGATCCGGCGGTCCACCGCGAACGCCGGATCGTCCCAGCGGACCCGGGCGTCCTCGGCGGTCAGTTTCGGCGCGAAACTGACACCGTCGGCCGGCTGCGGATGTGCCCGCACCGTGCCCGCCTCGATCGCGTCGAGCACCGTCACCAGCAGCCCCGCACCGTCCACGGCGAGCCGTTCCAGCAGGTGGCCGGAGGTGTCGTTGAACCGGATCTGCTCGGTCAGGGTGCCGTAGACCGGGCCGGTGTCCAGGCCCGCCTCCAGCTCGAAGACACTCGCGCCGGTCACCTCGTCGCCGTGCAGCACCGCGTGCTGCACCGGAGCCGCACCGCGCCAGGCGGGCAGCAAGGAGAAGTGCAGGTTCACCCAGCCGTGCTTCGGGATCTCCAGCGCTGACGGGGGCACCAGGGCGCCGTACGCCACCACGGGCACACAGTCCGGCGCGATCTGCCGCAGCCGCTCCTGGAACTCGGGGTCACGGGGTTTCTCGGGGGTCAGCACCTCGATGCCGCGCTCGTCGGCCCACGCGCCGACGGGCGAGCGCACCAGGCGCCGCCCCCGGCCGGCCGGAGCATCCGGACGGGTCACCACGGCGACCAGCTCGTGCCCGGACGCGGCGACCGCCTCCAGGCTCGGCACGGCCACCTCAGGGGTGCCCGCGAAGATCAGGCGCATCCGATCACCGGCCCGGACTGAAGATGCCGGACCCGAAGACACCCCGGCCGTGCGGGCTGTCCTTGATCGTGGGCGGCTTGGCCGCGTCGTACCAGTCGGCTGAGCGGATCTGCTTCATCGCGTCCTTGCGGGCCGCGGCGTCCAGCCGATCCAGGAAGAGAACACCGTCGAGGTGGTCGGTCTCGTGCTGGACACAGCGCGCCATCAGACCGGTGCCGACCACCTGGACCGGGTCGCCGAACTCGTTGAAACCGTTCGCGACCACGTTCTGCCGGCGCTTCGTGTCGATGTAGATGCCGGGGATGGACAGGCACCCCTCGGGCCCGTCCTGCTCCTCCTCGTCGGGGAAGGAGAGGACCGGGTTGACGATGTGCCCGACCACGTCGTCGATGTCGAAGCTGAAGACGCGCAGGCCGACACCGAGCTGCGGAGCGGCCAGACCGGCGCCACCCTCGTCCTGCATCGTCTCGATCAGATCCTTCACGAGATTGCGCAGTTCCTTGTCGAAATCGACGACGGGGTCGGCCGGCGTGCGCAGCACCGGATCACCGAAAAGACGGATGGGCTGGACGGTCACGCGGCGGGACTCCTGACTCTGATGGGCGGTACCTGACCAGTCTACGGAGTGACCCACGCAACGCTGTCGGTGACAGCGTCGCCGTGATCCGGCCGGCACACTTCGGCGGACGGTCTCAGAACAACTCGGCCGGATCCACCTGGATACGCACCGGCAGAGCGGCCTTGCGGGCGCTGCGCACCCCGGCCGCCTCGTGCAGGGCGTGGGCCAGCTCGGCCGCCCGCGACCGGGTCACCCGCAGCAGCATCCGCTCCTGCTCGTCCGATGCCGGAACCGGCCCCAGCAACTCGGCGCCGTCCGGCAGATGCGTCAGCGACAACAGCTCCGCCACCGCGGCCGCCTGGCCGGTCACACTCGCCATCCGTGCCGCCGGCGGGAAACCCAGATCACGCCGCTCGGCCAGCTCACGCGCCGCGAACCAGCCCGGGTCCCAGCGGATCAGCGCCTGCACCGGCGCCAGCGAACCGTCCGCGACCACCACCACCCGGCCACCCTCGTGGGCCGGACGGGCCAGGGCCGCCGCGTTGAGCCAGCGGCGCATCGTCTCCTCCGCCGCCCGCAGGTCGGCCCGGCTCAGCAGCGCCCACGTGTCGAGCAGCAGCACCGCCCCGAACCCGCCCTCGGCAAGTGGCTCAGCTCCCGGCGTCGACACCACCACGGCCGGGGCGGCCGGCACCTCGCTCAGCACCTGCTCCCGCCCCGAGGTGCGCACCGGGAACCCCGGAAAGGCCCGGCCCAGTTCCTCAGCCGTACGCCGGGCGCCGATCACCGACGCCCGCAGCCGCCGGTCATGGCAATGGGGGCAGCTGTAGTCGGCCGCCGCCCGCCCGCACCAGTGACAGACCGGCACGTCCCGGGCGCCGTGCAACCCGAGCGGCCCCGCACAGTGCGGGCAGCGCGCCGGAGCGCGGCACTCGGCACACGCCACCGACGGCAGGTACCCACGGCGAGGCACCTGCACCAGCACCGGCGCACCCGCCTGGAGCGCCTGCTTCGCGGTCTGCCAGGCCAGGCTCGGCAGCCGGGCGACCACCGCCCCCGGGTCACGGGCCAGCTGGAAGTCGTCGCCGGTCGGCGCGATCGCGGGTGATCGCCGGCGCAGCACCGCCCGGTCAGCGACGATCTCCCGCGCCCAGCCGGTCTCGAGCAGCAGCTGCCCCTCACCGGTACGCGCGAAGCCACCCACCAGTGCCGCACAGTCGGCCAGGCGGGCCCGGGTGAGCAGGACGTCCCGGGCGTGCGGGTACGGCGCCCGCGGCTCGGCGTGCACGTCGTCCCCGTCGTCCCAGATCACCACGAGTCCCAGCCGGGGCACCGGTGCCCACACCGCGGCCCTGGTCCCGACGACCACCGGCACCTGATGCCGGCTCGCCGCCAGGAACCGCCGGTAGCGTTCCGACGGGCCGAGCGCCGCGTTCAGCGCGACGTGCCGCCCCTCGCCGAGGGTCTCCGCCAGCGCCCGATCGACCCGGTCGAGGTCACGCGCGTCGGCAACGACGATCACCACACCGCGCCCGCCGAGGACGGTGGCCGCGGCGGCCTCGGCGATCCGGGCCGGCCAGTCCTCCCCCGGCAGCGCCGACCAGACGGCCCGCGCCGGGCGCCCCTCCCGCACGGCCCGCAGATAGGCCGGCCCGGCAAGGTACGAGTCCCAGCCGCCGGCCGGGTGAGCGGCGTCGTTCGTGCTCACGGTCACGTCGGGATCGACCGGGACAGCGGCATCCGCGGGGGCGCCGGGGCCTCCCGCCGCTTCCGGGCTGGCTACGTCCTGGCTCACCACTGCGCCCGGACTGGCTACGTCCTGGCTCACCACTGCGTCCGGGCTGGCTACGTCCCGGCTCGCCACTGCGCCCGGGCTCGCTGCTTCCAGGCTCGCCGTCGCGTCCGGGCTCGCCGCGTGAGGGCTCACCGCCGCGTGAGGGCTCACCGCCGCGTCCGGGCTCGCCGCTGCATCCGGCCTCTCCGGCGGTTCGGAGTCCGCGGCGGCCGGGGAACTCTGTGTCTCCACCCGGGCGTGCCGTGGTGGCACAGCGAGCCGCAGCACATCGGCCAGATTGCCGGCGTAGCGGTCGGCGATCGCCCGGGCCAGCGTGGCGATCTCCGGGTCGAGCACGCGCTCGGGCGAGACGACCTTCTCCAGATAGGCCAGCTTGCCGCCGTGGTCACTGGACTCGACCCGGGACAGCAGGAATCCGTTGACCTGCTGACCGGCGAACCGCACTTTCACCCGGACGCCCGGCTGCGCCGCCTCGTCGTCGGCCGCCGGGACCAGATAGTCGAACGGCCGGTCGAGATGCGCGAGCGGCACGTCGACGCACACACGGGCGACCGGCAGCCGCTCGGCCGGCTCCCGCTCCGCACGTACACCCTTGGTCCCCATCGCCGCACATTCTGCCCGGCCCCTATGACATTCACGCCCGGCCGGCCCCTCCACTGGCCCGCCGGCCCACCGGCTCAACCCCCCAGCCGGCACATCCACCCGCCCGCCGGGCCAGCGGTCCGCGGCATGCGGCTGGCGGCCGGGACGTCAGTGGGTCAGGCAGGTCACCGTCTGCTCGCGGAGGTCGATCTCGACGATGTCCGGGAAGCGGAGGTCGGCCCAGAAGCGGGCCGGGTCGGTGGCGAGGCGGTATCGGCTTGCCATCCACACCGTCGGTGCCAGGCCGTGAGTGCCGATCACCAGCGTGCGGTGGTGTTCGGCGGCGGTGGCCGCGTGACGTACGACCGCGGCGTCGAACCGGCCGATCACCTCATCGCGCGGTTCCCAGCCGTCGGGGCACCCACCTCGCGCGTACGATTCGGCGGCGGCCTGGTAGCCCTCGTCGGTGAACCACACGTGCGGGCGATGGACCTCGGCCAGGCCGGCGTCGCGGACGACCCGCTGGGCACCGGCGATCTCCTGCACCGCCGCGTTCAATCCCCCCTCACCGATCTTGTGAGTTCGCGCCGCCAGCAGCACTCGAAACTCACAAGGTCAGCGAAATAGGCGAGAGGGCGGACGACGCGAGGCGGCGGGGAGCGGCGGCGGCGCGAGACGGCGGGGAGCGGCGAGGCGGGGGCGCAACAGGGAGCGGCGGCGGGGCGGAAAACGACGAGGCGCCCATCCCCGGGAAGGGGTGGGCGCCTCGTCGGCGGCCAGATGTCAGGAAGCAGCGTTCTTGAGGTCCTGGGCGCGGTCGGTGCTCTCCCACTTGAGGTCCGGCAGCTCACGGCCGAAGTGGCCGTACGCGGCGGTCTGCTGGTAGATCGGGCGCAGCAGGTCGAGGTCGCGGATGATGGCGGCCGGCCGCAGGTCGAAGACCTCCTTGATGGCCTTCTCGATCCGCTCGACCGGCACGTTCTCGGTGCCGAAGGTCTCCACGAACAGGCTGACCGGGTGGGCCTTGCCGATCGCGTAGGCGACCTGGACCTCGCAGCGCTCGGCCAGGCCGGCGGCCACGACGTTCTTGGCGACCCAGCGGGTGGCGTACGCCGCGGAGCGGTCCACCTTGGACGGGTCTTTGCCGGAGAACGCGCCGCCACCGTGGCGGGCGTAGCCGCCGTAGGTGTCCACGATGATCTTGCGACCGGTCAGGCCGGCGTCACCCATCGGGCCGCCGATCTCGAAGCGGCCGGTCGGGTTCACCAGGAGCCGGTAACCCTCGAAGTCCAGGCCGAGGCCCTCGAGCTCGGGCGCGATGACGTGCTCGCGGACGTCCGGCGTGAGCAGCGACTCGAGCGAGATGTCGGCGGCGTGCTGCGACGACACGACGACTGTGTCGAGGCGTACGGGACGCAGGCCGTCGTACTCGATGGTGACCTGGGTCTTGCCGTCGGGACGCAGGTAGGGGATCGTGCCGTCCTTGCGGGCGGCCGACAGCCGGCGTGCCAGGCGGTGGGCCAGCGCGATCGGCAGCGGCATCAGCTCGGGCGTCTCGGAGCAGGCGAAGCCGAACATCATGCCCTGGTCGCCGGCGCCCTGCGAGTCGAGAACGTGCTCGGAGTCACCCTCGCGCAGCTCGATGGCGCTGTCGACGCCCTGCGCGATGTCCGGCGACTGCGAGCCGATGGAGACACTCACGCCGCAGGAGGCGCCGTCGAAGCCCTTCTTCGACGAGTCGTAGCCGATCCTCAGGATCGTGTCGCGCACGATGCTGGGAATGTCGGCGTAGGCCTGCGTGGTGACCTCGCCCGCCACGTGCACCTGGCCCGTGGTGATCAGGGTCTCCACCGCGACGCGGCTCCGCGGGTCCTGGGCGAGCAGGGCGTCGAGAATCCCGTCGCTGATCTGGTCAGCGATCTTGTCCGGGTGGCCTTCCGTGACCGACTCGGAGGTGAACAGGCGGCGTGCCACGGTGCTCCTCAGATTTGTCGAATACAAGGTAACGCGGAAGTGTAGTCAGGGGTGCTGAGCGTGTCCTACCTGGGCGTCCAGGCGGGCGGCGACTTGATCCAAAATCATATCGGCCACATCGTCTTTGGGTAGTTCCCCGTGAGTGGCGGTGAAGCCGTCCGCACCCAGCAGGGTGACGGTGTTGCTGTCCTGGCCGAACACCAGGCCGGCGCCGACCTCGTTGACGACGATCAGGTCGGCGCGTTTGCGGACCAGCTTGCCGCGCGCGTTCTCCAGGGCGTCGTGCGTCTCGGCCGCGAAGGCGACCAGGATCTGGCCGGGACGTTTGGCCGCGCCGAGTTCGGCGGCGATGTCCGGGTTCTCGACCAGGGCGATCGCTGCGGGCGTACCGTCGCCGGTCTTCTTGATCTTCTGTTCGGCGACCGTTGCCGGGCGGAAGTCGGCGGGCGCCGCCGCCATGACGATCGCGTCGGCCGAAGCGGCCGCCTCGACGGTGGCTTTGCGCAGCTCCTCGGTGGTGCCGACCCGGACGAGGTCGACTCCGGCGGGGTCGGCGAGCGAGACGTTCGCCGAGACGAGTGTCACCCGGGCGCCGCGCGCGACGGCGGCCTTGGCCAGCGCGTACCCCTGCTTGCCGGAAGATCGGTTGCCGAGGAACCGGACCGGGTCGAGCGGCTCGCGCGTCCCACCCGCGGTCACCACGACATGACGACCAGCAAGATCAAGATCAAGGCCCCGCCTGAGTACGCGCAAAGCGGTCTCGAAGATCGACGAGGGATCGGGCAGCCGCCCCTTGCCGGTGTCCTTCCCGGTGAGACGGCCTACAGCGGGCTCGATCACGATCGCCCCACGCTCGCGCAGAGTTGCCACGTTCGCCCTGGTGGCCGGGTTCTCCCACATCTCGGTATGCATGGCGGGCGCGTACACGATCGGGCAGGTGGCCGTGAGCAGCGTGTTGGTGAGCAGGTCGTCGGCAATGCCGTGCGCCGCCTTGGCCAGCAGGTCGGCGGTCGCCGGAGCCACCACGACGAGTTCCGCGGCCCGGCCGATCCGCACGTGCGGCACCTCGTGCACGTCGTCCCAGACACCGGTCGCGACCGGCCGTCCGGACAGTGCCGCCCAGGTGGGCTCGCCGACGAACTTGAGCGCCGCATCGGTCGGGACGACCCGGACGCCGTGGCCGGACTCGGTGAACAGGCGCAGCAGTTCGCACGCCTTGTAGGCGGCGATCCCACCACCCACGCCCAGCACGATCTCGGTCACAGAAAGGGCTCCCACCTCGAGGCCACATCCCGGGCATGACGCTCGTCATGCGGGGTCCGGGGACTCGGCCCCGGGGCAGAAATGCGGAGTGCCCCCGGTTCGCGTTTCCTGCGAACAGAGGGCACCCGGGACACGTAGCTACGGGTTGTCGGTCGCCTCGGCGGTCAGCAGGCCCGCGTTGATCTCGCGCATGGCGATGGAGAGCGGCTTCTCCTGCGGCGTGGTCTCGACGAGCGGTCCCACGTACTCCAGGAGGCCCTCACCGAGCTGGCTGTAGTAGGCGTTGACCTGGCGGGCGCGCTTGGCCGCGAAGATCACCAGCGAGTACTTCGACGAGGTCTTGTCGAGCAGTTCGTCGATCGGCGGGTTGGTGATGCCTTCGGGGTTCGCGATGGTTCCCACTTTGGTGAAGTCCTTAATGCTCGTGTGCCAGGTATAACGAACCGAGCAATCCTACCAGCTCATCAGCGGCACGTTCGACGAAGTCGTTGACCACGGTGACGTCGAACTCCGCCTCGGCGGCCAGTTCCTCGTCCGCGTGCGCCAGCCGGCGCTTGATCGTCTCCTCGTCGTCGGTGCCCCGGCCGATCAGCCGGCGCTGGAGCTCCTCGACGCTGGGTGGGGCCAGGAAGACCAGCTGGGCGTCCGGCATGGCCGCCCGGACCTGTCGCGCGCCCTGCAGATCGATCTTCAACAGAACGGGCCGGCCCTGGGAGAGCCAGCCCTCGACCTGCGCGCGGGGCGTGCCGTAGAGGTTGCCCGCGAATTCCGCCCACTCCAGTAGCTGACCGCCGTCGATCAGTCGCTGGAACTCGGTCCTGGTCGCGAAGTGGTAGTGCTCGCCGTCGGTCTCGTAGTCGCGTTTCTTGCGTGTTGTCACCGACACCGAGAGTTTGATCCACGGCGAGCGCAGCCGGATCAGCTCGATCACACTGTCCTTTCCGACCCCGGAAGGGCCGGAAAGAACAGTGAGGCGGGCTGCCGGCTGCGCGTCGTCATCCATGCTCACGGCTCATTCCTACACGAGCCCATGAGTCAGTTCGCAGCGAACTCCCCCAGGAGGGCCTTGCGCTGCTGGTCGCCGAGACCCCGGAGCCGGCGGCTCTCGGCGATCTTCAGCTTCTCCATGATCTGCGTCGCACGGATCTTGCCGATGCCCGGCAGCGCCTGAAGCACGGCCGAGACCTTCAGCTTGCCGACGACCTCGTCGCCTTCCGCGCGCTCGAGCACGGCGGCGAGGGTGGTCTTGCCGGACTTGAGCTGTTCCTTCAGCTCAGCCCGAGCCTTGCGAACTTCCGCGGCCTTCTCCAGCGCAGCAGCACGCTGTTCGGGGCTCAATGACGGGAGCGGCACCAGTTCTCCTCAGGTCCCTGAGCGGCGGTAGTTCAATACCGGCGCTTCTGTGAAACGTGGTGTGCCATGGAACCGAAGGGGCATATGGTTCCCGGCGCCGGGAAAACTAGCGGTCAAACCGGGTTTCGGCAACGTGGGGGTACCCCCGCCCCGGCTCTTCGGGAGCCTGCTAAGCAGGCCGTTTCACCCGAGCGCGGCGCGCACGCCGGCCAGAACGCGGTCCGAAGCGGCCCGCAGATCGGCGATCTCCGGGCCCGCGGCGAGAACTTCGCGTGAGTACGACGGCAACACGTTGTGAAGGCTCTCACCGAAGACCGCGCGCAGGTCATCAGGCGTTCCACCCTGCGCTCCGAGGCCCGGCGCAAGCAGCGGGCCGTTGACCGCGGAGAGGTCGTGGCCGGTCCTGCCGATCGTCGCGCCGACGACGAGCCCGAGACTTCCGAGCGGCTTCGCACCCGCGTTGACCTGGGAAATCTCATCGATCACGGTTTGCGCGACGGTTTTTCCGCTGGCGCCGACGGCATGCTGGACGGCCGCGCCCTCGGGGTTCGAGGTCAGTGCCAGGACGAAGACTCCACCGGAGTGAGCGGCCGCCAGGTCGAACGCGGGCTGCAGAGAACCCACTCCAAGATAGGGACTTACCGTAATCGCGTCAGCACGGAGAGTACTGGCTGGATTGAGGTACGCGTCGGCGTACGCCGCCATCGTCGAGCCGATGTCGCCACGTTTCACGTCGAGCAGGACGATCGCGCCGGCCTCTCGCGACTGTCGGATAGTTGACTCAAGAACCGCGACGCCACGTGACCCAAATCTCTCAAAAAAAGCGGACTGTGGCTTCAGAACAGCCACCCGATCGGCCAAGGCGTCGACGACCGTACGGGCGAAGCGTTCCAGGCCGGCGATGTCGTCGGAGAGTCCCCAGCGGGCCAGCAGAGCGGCGTGCGGATCGATCCCGACGCACAGGGGACCACGCTCCGCTACCGTCGCGTGCAGCCGTTCGCCGAACGTTTCCATCAGCGTTACCTCTTCCGTGTCAGCTAGCCGCCACCGCGGCGGCGATTCCCGCGGTAATGCGGGCCAGGTCGGCGTCGTCCGTGACGAACGGCGGCATGGTGTAGATCAGGTCCCGGAACGGCCGCAGCCAGACTCCCTCGGCCACCGCCGCGGCGGTGGCCCTCGGCAGATCCACCTCGCGATCCATCTGCACGACACCGATGGCGCCCAGGACCCGCACGTCAGCGACCCCTGCAGCCCCCCGAAGCGGCTCCAGGCCGGCTTTCAGGCCCTTTTCGATCTCCGGTACGCGCCGCGCCCATCCGCCGTCACGCAGGAGCCCCAGGGAGGCCACCGCGACGGCGCAGGCGAGTGGGTTGCCCATGAAGGTCGGGCCGTGCGCCAGCCCGCCACCCTCCCCGGCCGAGATCGCCGCGGCCACCTCGCCGGTGCACAGGGTGGCCGCCAGGGTCAGGTATCCCCCGGTCAGCGCCTTGCCCAGGCACATGATGTCCGGGCTCACGCCGGCGTGATCGGCGCCGAAGAACCGTCCGGTCCGGCCGAATCCCGTGGCGATCTCGTCGAAGATCAGGAAGATGCCGTGCGCCGCGGTCACCTCGCGCAGCACCCGCAGGTACTCCGGATGGTGGAACCGCATCCCGCCCGCGCCCTGCACCACCGGTTCCACGATCACGGCGGCGATCTCATCGGCGTGCCGGGCGATCATCCCGGTCAGCGCGGCGGCGTAGTCCTCGTCCCATCCGGCGGGCGGCGGGCCGGCGAAGAACTGCACGGGCAGCACCCCGGTCCAGAGCGCGTGCATGCCGCCGACCGGGTCGCAGACGCTCATCGGGTGAAACGTGTCACCGTGATATCCGCCGCGCCACGTCGCCAGCCGCTGCCGGCCCGGCCGCCCCAGGGCCCGCTGCGCCTGCAGCGCCATCTTGACCGCCACCTCGACGCCGACCGAACCGGAGTCGCACAGGAAGACGTGCTCCAGCCCGGCCGGAGTGATCTCGACCAGCTCGGCGGCCAGCCGGATCGCGGGCTCGTTGGTGAGCCCGCCGAACATCACGTGACTCATCCGCCCGGCCTGATCGGCCAGCGCCGCGTCCAGCGCCGGGTGCCGGTAGCCGTGGATCGCCGCCCACCAGGACGACATCCCGTCCACCAGTTCCCGGCCGTCGGCCAGCCGCAGACGCACGCCCTCGGCGCTCTCCACCAGATACGGCTCGCTACGGCCGGGCATCGGCCCGTACGGGTGCCAGACATGCGCCCGGTCGAGCGCCAGCAGTTCCGCCGCCCTACCGCCGCCCTGGCCGGGTGGCCGGGACGACGGGCCGAGCGGGTTCGCGGCGGCGCTGCCGTCCGGGCCGGGTGGCCCGGACGACGGCTCGAGCGGGTTCGCCGCGGCGCTGCCGCCCGGGCCGGGTGGCCCGGACGACGGGCCGAGCGCAACGGGGTCGCGCCCGGCCGGGCTCATCGCGCCGCTGCCGCCCGCGACGGGCGGGCGCCCCGGGCGACCTCCAGGACCAGGTCCGGACCGCGATAGATGAAACCGGAGTAGAGCTGCACCAGGGCCGCACCGGCGTCGAACATCCGGGAGGCGTCGTCAGCCGACATGATCCCGCCGACCCCGATGATCGGCAGCCGCCCGCCGGACTCGGTGTGCACGAACCGCACCACCTCGCGGGCCCGGACGGTCAGCGGCGCTCCGGAGAGACCGCCGGCCTCGCCCGCCAGGTGCTGATCGGCCGGCGCGAGCCCGTCGCGGGACAGCGTCGTGTTGGTGGCGATGATCCCTGCCGCGCCGTGGTCCAGGCAGACCTCGAGCAGCTCGGCGATGGCCGGCTCGGTCAGATCGGGAGCGATCTTGACGAGTACCGGCACCGGGCCGGTGAGCGCCTTCAGCAGCGCCGCGATCGAATCCCTGTCCTGCAGGTTGCGCAGGCCCGGCGTGTTCGGCGAGGACACGTTGACCGCGATGTAGTCGGCGTACGGGTGCAGCAGCCGGTAGGACGTCAGGTAGTCGTCGACCGCGTCCTCCAGCGGGGTGACCTTCGACTTGCCGAGCGAGATGCCGAGCGGCACGTCGAGCGGGCCCAGCTCGGCCAGCCGATCGGCCAGGGCGGTCGCACCGGCGTTGTTGAAGCCCATCCGGTTGACGATGCCCTCGCTGGTCTTCGCCCGGAACAGGCGCGGCTTGTCGTTGCCCGGCTGCGGTCGTGCGGTGACCGTGCCGACCTCGACGAAGCCGAAGCCGAGCGCCGGCCATGCGGGCAGGGCGATCCCGTTCTTGTCGACGCCGGCGGCCAGACCGACCCGGTTGGGGAAGCGGACCCCGAAGACCTCGACCGGGTTGGAGAACCCGTACCAGCGGCGCATGGCGGCCAGGGCCGGGGCGGGCAGCCGGGCGAGCTGGTCCAGCGTCCACTCGTGGGCGTGCTCGGCGTCGCCGCCGCCCAGCCGGAACAGTGCCGGCCGGGCGACGCGCGTGAACAGGCTCACCGGATGCCCCCGGCGGTGAGCGCCGAGCGGTACCGCACGACGCGGGCGGTCACTCGCCACCCCGCAGGATCTTGTGCAGCTCCTGCAGCGGCCGGACGGTCATGTCGCCGGCGCGGAGCGCCTCGATACCCATCACGGCGGCTGCCGCGCCCGGGACCGTGGTGATGCTTGGTACGTCGGCGGTCACGGCGGCACTGCGGATCTCGTACCCGTCGAGACGGGCGCTGGCGCCCGAGCCCTGCGGGGTGTTGATGATCAGCGAGATCTCGCCCGCCAGGATCAGCTCGACCGCGTTCTTCCGGCTGGGGTCCTCGTAGTGCTTCGGGACGACCTCGCACTCGATGCCGTAGCGGCGCAGCACCTCGCCCGTCCCGGCGGTGGTGACGATGGTGAACCCCAGGTCGGCGAGCCGCTTGACCGGGAAGATCATCGAGCGCTTGTCCCGGTTCGCGACCGACACGAAGACCTTGCCGCTGGTGGGCAGCGAGCCGTACGCCGCGGCCTGCGACTTGGCGAACGCCTGGCCGAAGCCGGCGTCGATGCCCATCACCTCACCGGTCGACTTCATCTCCGGGCTGAGCAGGCTGTCCACGTTCTTGCCGGACAGGGTACGGAACCGCTTGAACGGCAGCACCGCCTCCTTGATCGCGATCGGCGCGTTCGGCGGCGTGGTGCCGCCGTCCCCTTCGGGCAGCAGCATCCCCTCGGCGCGCAGATCGGCGATGGTGGCGCCGAGCATGATCCGGGCCGCCGCCTTGGCCAGCGGGACGGCCGTCGCCTTGGAGACGAACGGGACGGTCCGGGAGGCGCGCGGGTTCGCCTCGAGCACGTAGAGGGCCTCGTCCTTGAGCGCGTACTGCACGTTCATCAGGCCGCGCACCCCGATGCCGCGGGCCAGCGCCTCGGTGTAGCGGCGCACCTCGGCGATGTGCGGGGCGGCCAGGTTCATCGGCGGCAGCGAGCAGGCCGAGTCGCCGGAGTGGATACCGGCCTCCTCGATGTGCTCCATCACGCCGCCGAGGTAGACCTCACCGGTCGCGTCGCAGAGCGCGTCCACGTCGATCTCGATGGCGTCGTCGAGGAACCGGTCGACCAGCACCGGGTGGTCCGGCGAGATCTCGGTGGCCCGCTCGATGTAGCCCTTCAGGGTCGGCTCGTCGTAGACGATCTCCATGCCCCGGCCGCCCAGCACGTACGACGGGCGGACCAGGACGGGGTAACCGATGGTGTCGGCGATCGCCTTGGCCTCGCTGAAGCTGGTCGCGGTGCCGTGGTCGGGCGAGCGCAGGCCGTTCTCGGCGAGCAGCGCGCCGAACAGGCCGCGGTGCTCGGCCAGGTCGATCGACTCGGGGCTGGTGCCGACGATCGGCACGCCGGCGGCCTTGAGGCGGTTGGCCAGGCCGAGCGGGGTCTGGCCGCCGAGCTGCACGATCACGCCGATCACGCCGGGGCCGCCGGCCGCCTTGCCGGAGCTGTCCTCGGCGTGGAACACCTCGAGGACGTCCTCAAAGGTGAGCGGCTCGAAGTAGAGCCGGTCGGCGGTGTCGTAGTCGGTCGACACGGTCTCCGGGTTGCAGTTGACCATGACGGTCTCGAAATCGACACCACGGAGCGCTTGTACGGCGTGCACGCACGAGTAGTCGAACTCGATGCCCTGGCCGATCCGGTTCGGGCCCGAGCCCAGGATGATCACCTTGGGCCGGTCGCTCGGCGCGACCTCGGTCTCCTCGTCGTACGACGAGTAGTGGTACGGCGTGCTCGCCTGGAACTCGGCGGCACACGTGTCGACGGTCTTGTACACCGGCCGCAGGCCGAGCCGGTGCCGCAGCGCCCGGACCCCGTCCTCACCGGCCAGCTCGGGGCGCAGCACCGCGATCTGCTTGTCGGAGAGCCCGGACCGCTTGGCCCGGCGCAGCAGCTCCTCGTCGAGGACCGGCGCGGCCAGGATCTCGGCGCGCAGGTCGACGAGGGCCTGGATCTCGTCGAGGAACCACGGGTCGATCCGGCCGGACGCCGCGTGCACCTGCTCGACCGTGGCACCGAGCCGCAGCGCCGCCTCGACGGTGTAGAGCCGGCCGTCGTGCGGGATCTTCAGCGCCTCCAGGGCCTCGTCGACGTTCTCGAACGTCGGCGCGGTCCAGAAGCCGGCGGCCTTCGTCTCCATCGAGCGCATGGCCTTGTTGAGCGCCTCGGCGAAGTTGCGGCCCAGGCTCATCGCCTCACCCACCGACTTCATCGTGGTGGTGAGCTCCTTGTCCGCGCCCGGGAACTTCTCGAACGCGAACCGCGGAATCTTGACGACCACGTAGTCGAGGGCCGGCTCGAAGGCGGCCGGCGTCTTGAGCGTGATGTCGTTCGGGATCTCGTCGAGGGTGTAGCCGATGGCCAGCTTCGCCGCGATCTTGGCGATCGGGAAGCCGGTGGCCTTCGACGCCAGCGCGGACGAGCGCGAGACCCGCGGGTTCATCTCGATCACGATCATCCGGCCGTCGTCCGGGTTGATCGCGAACTGGATGTTGCAGCCGCCGGTGTCCACGCCGACCTCGCGGAGCACCGCGATGCCCAGGTCACGCAGCTTCTGGTACTCCCGGTCGGTGAGCGTCATGGCCGGGGCCACGGTCACGCTGTCACCGGTGTGCACGCCCATCGGGTCGATGTTCTCGATCGAACAGACGACCACGACGTTGTCGTGCTTGTCGCGCATCAGCTCGAGCTCGTACTCCTTCCAGCCGAGCACGCTCTCCTCGATGAGCACCTCGTGCACCGGGGAGGCGGCCAGGCCGGCGCCGGCGATCCGCTCCAGGTCGTCACTGGTGTGCGCCATGCCGGAGCCCAGACCGCCCATGGTGAACGACGGCCGGATGACGACCGGCAGGCCGATCTCGGCGACGGTCGCCCGCACCTCGTCCATCGAGTGGCAGACCCGCGAACGGGGGGTCTCGCCGCCCGCGAGCGCCACGATGTCCTTGAACAGCTGCCGGTCCTCGCCCTTGCGGATGGCGTCGACGTTCGCGCCGATCAGCTCGACGCCGTACTTCTCCAGAACGCCGCTCTCGTGCAGGGCGATCGCGGTGTTCAGAGCGGTCTGGCCGCCCAGGGTCGGCAGGATCGCGTCCGGCCGCTCCTTGGCGATGACCAGCTCGACGAACTCCGGGGTGATCGGCTCGACATAGGTGGCGTCGGCGAACTCCGGGTCGGTCATGATCGTGGCCGGGTTGGAGTTGACCAGCGAGACCCGGATGCCCTCGGCCCGCAGCACCCGGCACGCCTGGGTGCCGGAGTAGTCGAACTCGCAGGCCTGGCCGATGACGATCGGGCCGGACCCGATCACCATGACGTGCTTGAGATCTTCACGCTTCGGCACTTGCTCAGCCCTTCTTTTCCACGAGCTCGACGAACCGGTCGAAGAGGTAGTCGGCGTCGTGCGGGCCGGCAGCGGCCTCAGGGTGGTACTGGACGGTGAAAGCCGGGACCTCCAGGCCCCGCAGGCCCTCGACCACGTTGTCGTTGAGGCAGACGTGCGAGACCTCGACACCACCGAACTCGGTGTCGACCCGCTCGCCGACCGGGGCGTCCACGGCGAAACCGTGGTTGTGGCTGGTCACCTCGACCTTGCCGGTGGTCTTGTCGAGCACCGGCTGGTTGATGCCGCGGTGGCCGTACCCCAGCTTGTAGGTACCGAAGCCGAGCGCACGCCCGAGGATCTGGCTGCCGAAGCAGATGCCGAACAGCGGCACCTGGCGGCGCATGACCTCCCGCGCGAGCGCGACCGGGCCGTCGGCGGTGGCCGGGTCGCCGGGGCCGGGCGAGAAGAACACGGCGTCCGGGCCGACCGCGAGGAGGTCCTCGATCGCGGACGAGGCCGGGAAGACGTGTGTGGTCACACCGCGCGCGGCCAGGCGCCGGGAGACGTTGCGCTTGATGCCCAGGTCGAGCGCGGCGACCGTGTAGCGGTGCTCGCCCTCGGCCTGGACCGTGTAGCGCTCCGGCGTGGTGACCTGGGCGGACAGGTCGGCACCGAGCATCTGCGGCTCGGCCTGCACCCGCTGCAGCAGCGAGCGCGGATCGAGGTCGACGCTTGACACCCCGACCCGCATGGCGCCGCGTTCGCGCAGGTGGCGGGTGAGGGCCCGGGTGTCGACGCCGCTGATGCCGACGACGCCCTCGGCCTTGAGCCGGTCGCCGAGGTCGCCGGTGGAACGCCAGTTGGACGGCCGGCGGGCCGGGTCGCGGACCACGTAGCCGGCGACCCAGATGCGGTCCGACTCGTCGTCCTCGTCGTTGACGCCGGTGTTGCCGATCTGCGGCGCGGTCTGCACGACGACCTGCCGGTGGAACGACGGGTCGGTCAGCGTCTCCTGATATCCGGTCATCCCGGTGGTGAAGACCGCCTCGCCGAACGTCTCACCCACCGCACCGTACGCGTTTCCGTGGAACGTGCGCCCGTCCTCGAGGACGAGGATCGCCTTTGCCATTACTTGACTGCCTTCCCGTCGAGAACCGTCGCCTCGCCCCGCAGGAAGGTCGCGACGATGCGACCGGGCAGGGTCATACCCGCGTACGGCGTGTTGCGGCTGCGGCTCGCCAGCTCCGCGGGGTCGACGACCCGGCGGGCGGACGGGTCCACCAGCGTGAGGTTCGCCGGGCTGCCGGCGGTCAGCTCACCGCCGTGCCCGGCCAGACCGGCGATCCGGGCCGGGGCCCGCGACATCCGGTCGGCAATCAGCTCCCACTGCGGTCCGTAGATGCTCAGCACGATCGGCAGAGCCGTCTCCAGACCGAGCATGCCGGGCCGCGCGTGCGCCCACTCGCATTCCTTGTCCTGCACGGCGTGCGGGGCGTGGTCGGTGGCCACCACGTCGATCACCCCGTCCAGCAGGGCCTGGCGCAGGGCTTCGACGTCGCTGCGCGTACGCAACGGGGGGTTGACCTTGAAGACCGGGTCGTAACCCGCCGCCAGCTCGTCGGTGAGCAGCAGGTGGTGCGGGGTGACCTCGGCCGTCACCCGGACGCCGCGAGCCTTGGCCTGGCGCAGTACCTCGACCGAACCGGCGGTGGAGACGTGGCAGACGTGCAGGCGGCTGCCGACGTGCTCGGCGAGCAGCACGTCGCGGGCGATGATCGCCTCCTCGGCGACGGCCGGCCAGCCGGTGAGACCGAGACGGGTGCTGACCTCGCCCTCGTGCATCTGGGCGCCCTCGGTGAGCCGGGGCTCCTCGGCGTGCTGGGCGATGACGCCGTCGAACGCTTTCACGTACTCCAGGGCGCGGCGCATCAGCTTCGGGTCGGCGACGCAGAAGCCGTCGTCGGAGAAGATCCGCACGGCGGCCGCCGAGGTGGCCATCGCGCCGAGCTCGGCCATCTGCTTGCCGGCCAGGCCCACTGTGACGGCACCGATCGGCTGCACGTCGACCAGACCGGCCTCCCGGCCCAGCCGCCAGACCTGCTCCACCACGCCGGCGGTGTCGGCGACCGGCGAGGTGTTCGCCATGGCGCAGACGGCCGTGTAACCGCCGAGGGCGGCCGCGCGGGAGCCGGTCTCGACGGTCTCGGCATCCTCCCGGCCGGGTTCACGCAGGTGGGTGTGCACGTCCACCAGGCCGGGCAGCGCGACCAGGCTGGTCGCGTCGATCACCTCGGCGCCCTCGACGGGCCCGCCGGCGATCACGCCGTCGGCGATGTACAGGTCGGTCGGTTCGGCACCGAGGATCGAGACGCCCTTGATCAGGTACGCCATCACTTGCCTCCCAGCAGCAGGTAGAGGACGGCCATCCGGACGCTGACGCCGTTGGCGACCTGTTCGACGATCGTGGAGCGGGGCGAGTCGGCCACCTCGGGCGCGATCTCCATCCCGCGGTTCATCGGGCCGGGGTGCATGACGATCGCGTGCTCCGGCAGTTTCCGCATGCGGCCGACGTCGAGGCCGTAGCGGCGGCTGTACTCACGGGCCGAGGGAAAGTAGGAGTCCTGCATCCGCTCGGTCTGCACCCGCAGCATCATCACCACGTCGCTGTCCGGCAGCACCGCGTCCAGATCGTAGGAGACCTGGGTCTTCTCGGAGAGCGCCGCCGCGACGTCGAGCGGGATCAGGGTCGGCGGGCCGACCACGGTGACCTGTGCGCCGAGGGTGGTCAGCAGCAGGACGTTGGAGCGGGCGACCCGGCTGTGCAGGACGTCGCCCACGATCGCGACCCTCAGGCCGTCGAGACGGCCGAGGCGCGAGCGCATCGTGTAGGCGTCGAGCAGCGCCTGGGTCGGGTGCTCGTGCGTCCCGTCGCCGGCGTTGACGACCGATCCGTCCACCCAGTTCGCCAGCCGGTGCGGCGCGCCGCTGGCCGAGTGGCGGATCACCACGGCGTCGGCACCCATCGCCTGCAGGGTCAGCGCGGTGTCCTTGAGGCTCTCGCCCTTGGACACGCTGGAACCCTTGGCGGAGAAGTTGATGACGTCGGCGGAGAGCCGCTTGGCGGCCGCCTCGAAGGAGATCCGGGTCCGGGTCGAGTCCTCGTAGAACAGGTTGACCACGGTCCGGCCGCGCAGCGCGGGCAGCTTCTTCACCTCGCGGCCGGAGAGGGCGGCCATCTCGCCGGCGGTGTCCAGGATCAGCGTGGCGGTGGCCGCGTCCAGGTCGGCGGCGGAGCGCAGATGCTTGATCACGAGAGGCCTCCGAGCAGTTTGACCTCGTCGGCGCCGTCGGTCTCGGTGAGGGTCACCTTGACGCTCTCGCTGAGCGCGGTCGGGATGTTCTTGCCCACGTAGTCGGCGCGGATCGGCAACTGGCGGTGACCGCGGTCGACGAGCACCGCGAGCTGTACCGAGCTGGGCCGGCCGACGTCGTTGAGCGCGTCCAGGGCGGCCCGCACCGAGCGGCCGGAGAAGAGCACGTCGTCGACCAGGATGACCCGCAGGCCGTCGATGCCGCCGGGCGGCAGCTCGGTCCGGCCGAGCGCGCGGGTGGCCTTGAGCCGCAGGTCGTCGCGGTAGAGCGTGATGTCCAGCGAGCCGACCGGCACCTCGACGCCCTCGAACGCGTGAATCCGCGCGGCGAGGCGGTGAGCCAGGGGTACTCCGCGGGTCGGGATGCCGAGCAGCACGGTTCCGGTGGCGCCGGAGGTCTTCTCGAGGATCTGGTGGGCGATTCGGTCGACGACCCGATGCAGGTCGGACTCCGCCAGAATGATCTTGCTGGGTGCGTCTGCGCGTGGTCGTGCCACGGCGGACCTCCTTCCCCGCCTCACGGGACGGGTCGTTAAAGGACGTCGGTCGAGTCCAGGGAAGACCCGGACGCGATGGCTGACGCTACGTTACCAGTGGATACAGCGATGACCATGGTGACGTGCCCGACTGGAGCAGACCGGACAAATCCCCCCGTCTAGGGATACAGCCGGTAACTTTGGTGCGGGCCCGCGCGACTCATCGGTAACCAACACTTGACCGGCGGTCGCAAACTCCGTACCGTCACGCAGCGTAGCGATCCGCGAGGAAAGAACCCTCCGGGCCAGCACAGTACCGGGAGTGTCCGTATGCCGTCTGAGTACGCGAAGTCGCTGGGCGCTCGCCTGCGCTCCATCCGCCAGCAGCAGGGCCTGTCCCTGCAGGGTGTCGAAGAGAAGTCCAACGGCCGCTGGAAGGCGGTCGTGGTCGGCTCCTACGAGCGGGGTGACCGTGCCGTCACCGTGTCGCGTCTGGCCGAACTGGCCGACTTCTACCGTGTGCCCGTCTCCGAGCTGCTGCCCGACGGCAGTGGTATCCGGCTCGAGGCCACCAACAAGATCGTGCTTGACCTCGAGAAACTGTACGACACCACCGGCGAGGACCTCGCTTACGTGGCGCGTTACGCCCGGGCGATCCAGCAGCAGCGTGGCGACTACAACGGCCGCGTCCTCTCGATCCGGGCCGACGACCTGCGCGCGCTCGCCATCGTGTACGACATCTCGCCGTCCGGCCTCATCGAGCGCCTGACCGAGCAGGGCGTCCTGGTCGCTGACCCGCGCGCCTTCTTCGCCAGCTGATCCTCGGCCGGCTTAACAGAATCAGCAACAGCCAGTAGCGCCCCCCGTAAAGCCCGCGTCCCCCCGACGCGGGCTTTCGCCATTTTGCACCATTTGAAAGCCAGGGTCTTCAAAAGTCAGGACCTTCGAAAGCCAGGACACGAAAAACGGCCCGGATCCGAAGACCCGGGCCGTTCCCATGTTCAGCGCGTAGCGAAAGCCGCGATCCGGTCGAGCAGCCCGTTGAGAAAACGCGGGCTGTCGTCGGTCGACATCTCCTTCGCCAGCTCGACCGCCTCGGTGATCGCCACCGGGTCGTCCACGTCCGGCTCGAAGAGCAGCTCGTAGACCGCGATCCGGGCGAGGTTGCGGTCCACCGTGGGCATCCGGTCGATCGTCCAGCCCTCGGCGTAACTGGCGATCAGCTCGTCGATCCGGTCGAGGTGTTTGGCGACACCGTCGATCAGGGTCTTCGAGTACTCCAGGTGATCGGGGTGTGGCTTGGCGATCCGGTCCAGGTAGGTGAGCAGCACCTGGCCCGGCGGCAGATCACGGAGATCGGCCTCGAAAAGGACGTCCAGCGCTCGCTTGCGAGCCTTACGACGCGCGAGCCGTTCCTTCTTGGGACCTTCCGCCATCAGCTGCGGCCGAGGTAGCGGCCGTCGCGGGTGTCGACCTTGATCTTCTCACCGGTGGTGATGAAGAGCGGGACGTTGACGGTGGCGCCGGTCTCGACCGTGGCCGGCTTGGTACCGCCGGTGGAGCGGTCGCCCTGCAGACCCGGCTCGGTGTAGGTGACCTCGAGGAAGACGCTGGTCGGCAGCTCGATGTAGAGCGGCACGCCCTCGTGCAGCGCGACGGTGACCTCGGCCTCGCCAAGCAGGTAGTTGGCGTTGTCACCCACGGTGGCGCCGGGGACGTGGATCTGGTCGTAGGTGTCCAGGTCCATGAAGACGTAGTCGTCGCCGTCCTGGTAGAGGTACTGCATGCTGCGCTTGTCAACGGTCGCGGTCTCGACCTTGGTGCCGGCGTTGAAGGTCTTGTCCACGACCTTGCCGGACAGCACGTGCTTCAGCGTGGTGCGCACGAAAGCGGGGCCCTTACCGGGCTTGACGTGCTGGAACTCAACGACGGACCACAGCTCCTTGTCGAGGTTGAGAACCAAACCGTTCTTCAGGTCGTTGGTGGAAGCCATGTCCTGCCTTTGTTTTCTCAGACCGTTGATCTTGATACGTATCGGTGACCGAACGAGTCTACCGACGCGAAGCCGTCCGGAGCGAATCGGGCCTACCGGGCGATGTGCTCCAGTGCCAGGCGATATCCGTCAAAGCCCAGGCCCGCGATGACCCCGGTGGCGACCGCCGAGATCACCGAATGGTGCCGGAACTCCTCCCGGGTGTGGATGTTGGAGATGTGCACCTCGACCAGCTTGCCGCGCAGCATCGCGCAGGCGTCCCGGACGGCGTAGTTGTAGTGCGTCCACGCGCCCGGGTTGAGCACCACGTCGGCGCCCTCGTCGGCCGCCCGGTGGAGCCACTCGAGCATCTGGGGCTCGGCGTCGGTCTGTCGCACCTCGACCGTGAGGCCCAGGTCGTCGGCGACCGTCTGGCACATCTCGACCAGGTCCTTGTAGGTCGAAGACCCGTAGATCCCCGGCTCACGCAGACCCAGCCGGCCCAGGTTCGGACCGTTCAGCACGTAGATCATCGGGCTACCTCCGCGTAGGCGCGCTCCAGCAGGGCCTCGTCCGGTCCGGCCAGGATGCCCGGTTTCGCCAGGCCGTCCAGGACGACGAAACGCAGGGTGGCGGCCCGGGCCTTCTTGTCGACGCGCATCGCGGGCAGCAGGTCGGCCCAGGCATCCCGGTCGTACGCCGTGGGCAGTTTCAGGCTTTCGAGGATCGTCCGGTGCCGGTCGGCGGTGGCGTCGTCCAGCCGCCCGGTGAGCCGTCCCAGCTCGGCCGCGAAGATCAGGCCCACCGCGATGGCGTGCCCGTGCTTCCAGGTGTATTTCTCGCGTCGCTCGATCGCGTGACCCAGGGTGTGCCCGTAGTTCAGGATCTCCCGCAGCCCGGACTCCTTGAGGTCCACCCCGACCACGTGCGCCTTCACCCGGATCTTGCGCTCGACCAGCTCCCGCAGCACGTCGCTGCGCGGGTCCAGGGCGGCGGCCGGATCGGCCTCGATCAGCTCCAGGATCCGCGGGTCGGCAATGAAACCGCCCTTGACCACCTCGGCCAGACCGGCCGCGATGTCCTCCGCCGGCAGGGTGTCCAGCGCGTCCAGGTCGCAGAGCACACCGGCGGGCGGGTGGAAGGCCCCGACCAGGTTCTTGCCGGCCGCGATGTTCACCGCGGTCTTGCCGCCCACCGCGGCGTCGACCATGCCGGCCACCGAGGTGGACACCGGCACCCATCGGACACCACGCAGCCAGGCAGCCGCCACATAACCGGCCAGGTCGGTGGTCGCTCCGCCCCCGACACCCACGACCACGTCGGTACGGGTGAAGCCCGCGGCCCCCAGCTCGTCCCAGCACCGGGCGGCGACCTCGATCGACTTGCCCCGCTCAGCGTCGGGCACCTCGATCGGCACCACGGTCGCGACACCGGCCGACGCGGCGACCGCCTCCGCGCGGGCCCGGAGCGTCGGCGGGTGCAGCACGGCCACCCGGGCCGCGCCCTCGATCATCGCCGGCAGTTCGCCCGCCAGCCCTCGGCCGACCACCACGTCATATGGACGGTCACCCGTCACCGGAATCCGCGTCACCACGGGCTACACCCTAGGGCGTGCGCCGGGTGGCACTCATGCCCCCACACCCTCGTTCCACCCCTCGGATATGGGGTTATATACAGATGACCCCATAGGGGTTACACATGACGCATGCCGAAAGTCAACGTGTACCTGCCCGACGAACTCGCCGACGCCGTCCGCGAGACCGGCCTGCCCGTCTCCCCGATCTGCCAGCGAGCCCTGGAACAGGCCGTCCGCCGGATCACCACGATCCGCCAGGCCGTCCTCACCGACATCGACCCGGCCTGGCTCGCCGAGCGCCTGCCCAGCTTCACCGCCCGCCTGATCACCGTGCTCAACCTGGCCGCCGGCCGGGCCCGGGAGACCGGCGCCGTCTCAGTCACCACGGGTGACCTGCTGCACGGCCTGCTCACCGAGGGTCAGAACCTGGGCTTGCAGATCCTCACCGCGATGGACGTGGCCCCCGGATCACTGACCGCCCCGGCCGTGGCCGAACCTGCCGCCACCGGCGACGGCCTGCGGTTCAGCGGGCCCGCGGCGATCGCCCTGGAACTGTCCGTCGGTGAGGCGATCGGCTTCGGGCACAACTACGTCGGGTGTGAACATCTGCTCGTCGGGTTGGCCGCAGAGCCCGAAGGCGCCGCCGGTGAGCTGCTGCGCTCCCGTGCCGTCGACGGGAAGGCCGCCCGCCGCACCGTCGCCGCCGCTGTCGCCGGTTACGCCCATCTGCGGGCCACCACCGCTGACCCGGCCGCGCCGCCGGCGCTGCTCAACGCGGTTCGCGCCGAGCTGGCCCCGCTGGTCAAGCGCATCGAGGCTCTGGAGAGCCGCCTGAACTGAACCCCAGAATCGGCTGGCCTCCGCCGTTGTCTCAGCTGCGCTGAGACAACGGCCACCCCGAGCCCCGCCACTCCGGCTACCCCACACCGCTGTCTCGCACCGCTTGAGACGGCGGTGAGAGCCAGCCGGGGGTTGTCAGGCGCGCAAGCGGGTGAGGACCTCGGCGGTCACATCCTGCTCGTCGCGGCCGTCGGTGGTGACCGTGTGAGTGGCCACCTCCAGGTAGAGCGGGCGGCGCTGGTCGAGCAGGTACTTCAGGGTGGCCCGCGGATTCATCGCCAGCAACGGGCGACCGGCGCCCAGCCCGACCCGCTTGATCGCATCGGGCAGCTCGACCGACAGGTAGACCACCGTGTGACCGGCCAGGAGCTTGCGGGTGTCCTCGTCGAGGATCGCGCCGCCGCCCAGGGCGAGCACGCCGTCGAACGTCTCCAGCGACGATGCGACGACCTGGCGTTCAAGGGCACGGAAGGCCGGTTCGCCGTCGTCGACGAAGATCTCCGGGATGGGCTTGCCGGCCCGCTCCTCGATGATCGCGTCGGTGTCGGCGAACGACACACCCAGCTCGGCGGCGACCGCCCTGCCGACGGTGCTCTTGCCGGCGCCCATCACACCGACGAAGACCGCGACCGGGGCCATCAGTGGATGATCAGGTTGTCGAGGTACGACGTGAGGTTGCGCCGGATCTCGGCGACCGAGTCACCACCGAACTTCTCGGTCGCGGCCTCGGCCAGGACCAGGGCCACCATCGCCTCGGCGACGACCGCGCCGGCCGGAACCGCGCAGACGTCGGAACGCTGGTTGATCGCGGTGGCCGGCTCGCCGGTGGTGATGTCGACGGTCTGCAGCGCCCGGTTCAGCGAGGAGATCGGCTTCAGGGCGGCACGGACCCGCAGCGGCTCACCGTTGGTGATGCCACCCTCCAGGCCACCGGCCCGGTCGGTGACCCGCTTGACGCCGTCCGGCGTCGGGACGATCTCGTCGTGGGCCACCGAACCCCGCGAGCGGGCCTGGGTGAAACCGTCTCCGATCTCGACACCCTTGACGGACTGGATCGACATCAGCGCGGTGGCGAGCCGGGCGTCGAGCTTGCGGTCCCACTGCACGTGCGAGCCGAGACCCGGCGGTACGTTCCAGGCGAGGACCTCGACGATGCCACCCAGCGTGTCCGCGTCCTGCTTGGCGGCGTCGACCTCGGCCACCATGCGGGCGCTGGCCTCCGGGTCGAGGCAGCGCAGCGGGTCCTCGTCGATCCGGTCGAAGTCGTCCGGGGTCGGGATCACGCCGGGTTTTGCGGCGACCGAACCCAGCTCGATCACGTGCGAGACGATGTCGATGCCGAGCGCCTGCTTGATCAGTTTCTTCGCGACCACACCGACGGCGACGCGAGCCGCGGTCTCCCGGGCGCTGGCGCGCTCCAGGATCGGGCGGGCGTCGGCATGCCCGTACTTCTGCATGCCGGCCAGGTCGGCGTGACCGGGACGCGGACGGGTCAGCGGGGCGTTGCGCGACTGGGCCGCGAGCACCTCGGCGTCGACCGGGTCGGCCGCCATCACGGTCTGCCACTTGGGCCACTCGGTGTTGCCGATCCGGATCGCGACCGGCGATCCCTGGGTCACCCCGTGCCGGATACCGCCGATGATCTCGAGCTCGTCCTGCTCGAACTTCATCCGGGCGCCGCGGCCGTAGCCGAGGCGCCGGCGCACGAGATCACGGGTGATGTCAGCGCTCGTCACCTCGATCCCGGCGGGGACACCCTCGAGCAGCGCGACGAGCGCCGGTCCGTGCGATTCTCCTGCAGTCAGCCAGCGCAACACGGCAACAGTCTGGCACGCCACCAGGGCGGGACGGCACGAGGCCGTCCCCATCCCGCCTGACGGACACCGGCGGGACGCTCAGCCGCGAGCCCGGACAGCGTCCTCCAGCGCCAGGCGCATGGCCTCCTCGGGGGCCTGACGGACCCCGGTGAACTGCTCGAACTGGCTGAGCGCCTGGGCCAGCAGCAGGTCCAGCCCGGAGACCACCGGAACGTCGTGCTTCGTCGCCGAGGCGGCCAGCGGCGTCGGCCACGGGTCGTAGAGAGCGTCGAAATACACACTGCCGGGCCGCCAGGTCACCCGCTCGGCGAGATCGTCGGCGGCACCCTTGGGAACCGTGGACAGGACCGCGTCGGCGTCGAAGGCGCCCTCCGCCGCCGGCCAGGCGACACCCGCAAGGGTGATGCCCAGGGCCACGGCGACCGGCTCCAGCTCCTCCCGGGCGTCCGGGCGGCGGGTCACCACGGTGACCGTCTCGGCGCCCAGCTCGGCCGCGGCCGCGAGGGCGGCGCGGGCGGTGCCGCCGCCACCGAGCACGGTGATCCGCGGGGGCGCCTCCTTGACCGCGTGCCGGCCCCGGCTCAGGCCCAGACCCGCTTCCCGCAGCACGTGGACCATGCCGGGGACGTCGGTGTTGTCGGCGTGCCAGGAACCGTCGGGCTGACGGACCAGGGTGTTCGCCACGCCGGCCGCGATGGCGACCGGTGACGCCGAGGTGGCCAGCCGCAGCGCGGCCTCCTTGAGCGGCATGGTCAGCGACAGGCCGGCCCACTCCGGGCCCAGCCCGGCCACCAGATCCGGCAGCTCGGACGCGGCGCATTCGATCGCCTCGTACGTCCACCCGGTCAGGCCGGCGGCGGCGAATCCGGCATTGTGGATCACCGGGGAGAGCGAGTGTGCGATCGGCTTACCGCACACGGCGACCTTCCGGCCGCTGGACGGGGTCTCGTCTTGGCTCTGCACCCGGCCCACTTTACGGGGCCGGGCGAAGAGCCTATTTCCCGCAGAGGTCGATGCCGTTGGCGCAGGCCTTCTGCACGTTCTTCTGGTGCTCGGCGTCGGTGACCGCGAACGCCGAGTTGCCCTTCTTGTCGACCGCGACGAAGAACAGCCACGGCCCGGTGGCCGGCTTCATCGACCCGATCAGCGCCGCCTTGCCCGGACTGTTGATCGGTCCGACCGGCAGGCCCTTGACGATCTCGGTGTTGTACGGGTTCTTCGGGTCCTCCATCTCCTTCGTCAGGAGACTGCCCGAGTGCTTGGGGTCCTTGCCGTTCAGTTCGAGCCAGTAGTTCGTGGTCACGTCGAACTGCAGGACCATGTCCTTGACGTACGCCCGGTTGTAGGCGACCCGGGCCACCTTGGGCAGGTCGGCGGCGACCCCGGCCTCGGCCTGTGCGAGCGACGCGACGATGAGTGCCTCGTACGGCGACACCTTGCGGTTGCGCTGCACCTCGTCGGCGAAGGCCATCTCACCGCTCACCGTCAGGAATCGGCCGACCATGGTGCGCAGCACCTGCTCGGCGCTCGCCTTCGGGTCGAACTCGTACGTGTCCGGGAAGAGGAAGCCCTCCACGGTCTTGGACACCTGTTTGCCGTCGTTGCGCTTGAACCACCAGTCGGGCACACCGAGCGCGATCGGGTCCTTCGCGGCCTCCACGAAGTCCTTCACCGGGATGCCGGTGCCCTTCGCGAGCAGCTCGTAGGTCTGCTTGGCGGTCTTGCCCTCGGGGATCGTCACTCCGCGGCTGAGCCGGGTGTTCGGGTCGAGAAGCTGGGTGACGGCGTACTTCGCGGCCATCTGCCGGCGCAGGACGTACGTGCCGGACTGGATGTTCTTGCTGCGCGGCTCAGCCTCGGCAGCCTCCAGGAACGCCTTCGTGCTCTTCACCACGTCGACCTTGACCAGTGCGTTGCCGATCTCGGTGAGCGAGGAGTTCTTGGCGATCGTGACCTCGACCGGGCCGGTTCCGGCGCCGTCGTAGTCGGCGGCCACGAAGAAGCTCTGCACCTTGGTGTAACCGAAGTAGACGCCACCGCCCAGGACCGCGAACAGCAGCAGGGTCAGGACCAGCGCAACGGCCGACCGGCCCCGCCCTTTCCCGCCCCGGTGCTTACGCCGGGACCCGCTCGGCTCGGCGTCCTCTTCGAACGCCACGTCCAGTTCGTCGATCATCTCGTCTGCCTCCGCTGCCCGTCCGGCCGACTCCGCGGGGTACCCATCACGGCCGTCCCCACGACGGCCGATCCGCGGTCAGTTCGTGACCAGCACACTGACGCGCACCATACCCACATCGATGCCTCCCCGCCCACCCCTGCGATCCTGCCTAACGTGCAGTGACCGGCCGGGGCAACTCCGGCCGGTCACTCGAACCCGTCAGGGTGGAGGCCGGCACCTTTCTCAGCAGATCGGGATGCCGTTCCTGCAGGCGACCTGGATGTTGGCGTTGTGCTCGTCGAACGTCTTGCCGTACGCCATTGTCCCCTTGGCGTCGATCGTCACGAAGAAGAAGTAGGGACTCTTGGGGGCGTCGATCGCGCCTTTGAGTGCGATCTCACCCGGATTGCTGATCGGCCCGATCGACATGCCCGGGGCGTTGTACCGGTACGGGTTGTTCTCGCCGTGCATCTCGTCGATCGTCAGCTTCTCGGAAGACTTGCCCTCTTTGCCGTTCAACCGGAGCCAGTAGTTGACCGTGCTGTCCAGCTGCAGGCAGCCACAGGGGAAGTCACCGGTGTACGCGCGGTTGTAGAGGACCCGCGACACCGGACCCATGTCCTCCGGCAGCAGGGCCTCGACCTGGGTGATCGAGGCGGCGACCAGCGCCTCGTACGGCGAAATCTTGAGTTTGCTCTGTGCCTTGGCGGCGAAGTCGAGCTTTTTCATCTCCGCGTTGAACTTCGCGATCACCTGTTTGAGGATCACGGTCGCGGTGGGGTTCTCCGGGATCTCGTAGGTCGCCGGGTAGAGGAAGCCCTCGATGTTGGACTTGTCGACCTTCTTGCCGTCGGTCCGCTTCAGCCAGACGGACGAGACGCCGAGCTTCGAGATGTCCGCGGCGGCCTTCTCGAACTCCTCGTACTTGATGCCGGTCTCCTTGGAGAACGCCTCGAACACCTGCATCTTGGTCCACCCCTCGGGGATGGTGACCACACCTTCGACGTACTTGTTCTTCAGGTCCAGCAGCATCAGCAGCGCGTCGCTGGCCTTCATCTGCTTCCGAAGCTTGTACGATCCGACCTGGATGCCCGTACTGTCGGAGTTCTCCTTGGCCGCGTTGACGAAGGCGTTCGTACTCTTCACCACGCCCTTGTCGAGCAATGTCTGAGCGATCGCGGAGGCACTGTCGCCCTTCTTCACCTCGACGATCACCTCGCCACTGCCCGGACCGTCGTAGTCCGCGGCCAGGAAGCTGCCGGCAAAGCGGTCATAGCCGTACCAGCCGCCGGCACCCAGGCCACCGAGCAGCAGCAGGACAATCACGAACGCGGCGACGGGACGCCCCTTCCCCTCCTTCTTACGGTGTCGCCACCGTCCGGGATCGGGGTTTTTCTCGTACTTGAGGTCTTCCATCTCGCCGATCAATTAAGCCTGCCTCCGCCGCGCGTCGAGCCAGCCCTGCAGGATCTCCACCGCGGCCGCCTGGTCCACGACCGCACGCTGGCGTTTCCCTTTCACACCCCGCTCGGAGAGCCGGCGGCTGGCCACGACCGTGGACATGCGCTCGTCGGTCAGCAGCACCGGCACCGGTGCGAGCACCGCTGCGAGCCGCTCCGAGTAGGCGCGGACGTGGCCGGCCGCCACACCCTCGCGCCCGTTGAGCGCCACCGGAAGCCCGACGACGACCTCGGTCGCCTCGTGCTCGGCCACCAGCCGAGCCAGCTCCGCCATGTCCTTCGGAGTGCCGTCGTCCCCGGTCTCCTGGTCCCGCGGCACGGTCACCACCGGACTGGCCAGGATGCCGTCCGGGTCGCACTTGGCGACACCGACCCGCACCTGACCCACGTCCACCCCCAGGCGGACGCCCCGAGCGAAGCGCTGAGTCACGCTCCCACCCTGCACAGCAGCAACCCGCATCTCCCGTCCCCGATTACGCATTGATGCGAAGAGTAGCGATCGTACGCTTCGATGATCGTCACCCGATCGCGCCCCAGAGCTTAGCCCCAACGCTGGCTGGAGTGCCGCCGCCCGGGGCAAGGCCTAAAGTTCTGCTAAGAAACGGGGTACCCAAACAGCAGCGCCCGATCACCCAACGTGATAAGAAAACGCCCCGGAGTTGTCCGGGGCGTTCTCATCACGTGGGAATCAGGCCTTGTCGGCGACCGCCTGCTCGATCGCCGCCAGCAGGCGGGGAGCCTCGTCCGCCGGGACACCGCCGCCCTGCGCCAGGTCGGCGTTGCCGCCACCCCGGCCGGACAGCGCCGCCCGGACCAGGTCCTGCGCCGAAACACCCCGGCTCTTCGCCGCACCGTTGATCGCCACGATCAGCGACGCCTTGCCGTTGGCACGGGCGGTCACCGCGACCACCGCCGGGCGCGCCGCGTCGATCTTGCCGCGGATCTCCTGCGCCAGCGTCCGCACATCGTTACCGGCCGCGCCCTGCGGCGCCTCGGTGCCGACGTAGGCCACCCCGCGTACGTCCTTCGCCTGGCCGGCAAGCGCCGCCGCCCCACCCAGAACCATCTGCGCCCGCAGCTTCTCCAGTTCCTTCTCCGCGTCGCGCAGCGCCGTCACGGTCTGCTCGACCCGGTCGGCCACCTGGTCGCCCGGCACCCGGAAGAGGTCGGCGAGGCGGGACACCAGCAGGTGCTCCTTCGCCAGGAAACTGAACGCGTCCAGGCCGACGAGCGCCTCCACACGGCGCACCCCGGAGCCGATCGACGACTCGTTGAGGATCTTGACGAGGCCCAGCTGGCCCGACCGCGCGACGTGGGTGCCACCGCACAGCTCACGCGCGTAGTCGCCGACCTCGACGACGCGGACCTCGTCGCCGTACTTCTCGCCGAACAGCGCCATCGCCCCGAGACGCCGCGCCTCCTCCTGCGAGGTGACGAAGGCGTTCACCTCGAGGTCGCGCAGCAGCACCTCGTTGATCTGCTGCTCGACGTCGAACAGCACCGACGGGTTGACCGCGCCCGGCGTGTGGAAGTCGAACCGCAGCCGGCCCGGCGCGTTCAGCGAACCCGCCTGCGTCGCCGACTCGCCGAGGAAGTTCCGCATCGTCTGGTGAACCAGGTGCGTCGCCGTGTGCGACCGCGAGATCGCCTTCCGGCGAGTCACGTCGATCTCGGCCAGCGCCGTCTCACCCGCGCGCACCTCGCCCCGGACCACCCGCGCCTTGTGCACGATCAGGCCGGGCAGCGGCTGCTGCACGTCGACGATCTCCAGGCGGCCCCCGCCCACGTTGATCACACCGGTGTCGGCCTGCTGGCCACCACCCTCGGCGTAGAACGGCGTGGTGTCGAGGACCAGCTCGACGAAGTCGCCCTCGCCCGCGACCTCGATCCGGCCCGAGTCACCGATCAGCGCCCGGACCCGCGACTCGCGCGTGATCTCCTGGTAACCGGTGAACTCGACCGGGCCGCCCGCGTCCAGCGCCGAACGGTACGACGAAAGGTCCGCGTGACCGGTCTTGCGCGCGGCCGCGTCCGCCTTCGCCCGGGCCCGCTGGTCGGCCATCAGCCGCCGGAAGCCCTCGTGGTCGACGTCGAGGCCCTGCTCCTGCGCGATCTCCAAGGTCAGGTCGATCGGGAAGCCGTACGTGTCGTGCAGCTGGAAGGCCTTGTCACCGGAAAGCTGCCGGCCGCCCTCCTTCTTGGTGTCGGTGATCGCCAGATCCAGGATCGTGGTGCCCGACTTCAGCGTGGAGAGGAACTGGTCCTCCTCCGCGTACGCGTACGTCGAGATCCGCTCGAAGTCCGACGCCAGCTCCGGGTACGACGGGGCCATGCAGTCCCGCGCGATGGGCAGCAGGATCGGCAGCGCCCGCTCCTGCCAGCCGAGCAGGCGGATCGACCGGATCGCCCGGCGCATGATCCGGCGCAGCACGTAGCCGCGGCCCTCGTTCGTCGGCGTGACACCGTCACCGATCAGCATCAGCGCGGTACGCACGTGGTCCGCGATCACCCGCAGGCGTACGTCGTCGGGGTGGCTCTCGGACGCCGCGTGGCCGGAACGCTTGCCGTACTCCCGGCCGGTCATCTCCGCGGCCTTGGCGAGGATCGGCCGGACCTCGTCGATCTCGTACAGGTTGTCGACGCCCTGCAGGATCGACGCGATGCGCTCCAGGCCCATGCCGGTGTCGATGTTCTGCTTCGGCAGGTCACCGACGATCGTGAAGTCCTCCTTCGACTTCACGTCGGTGATCTCGTGCTGCATGAAGACGAGGTTCCAGAACTCGAGGTAACGGTCCTCGTCGACCTCAGGGCCGCCCTCTTTGCCGTAGGCCGGGCCGCGGTCGTAGTAGAGCTCCGAGCACGGGCCGGCCGGACCGGGGATGCCCATCGACCAGAAGTTGTCCTTCTTGCCGCGGCGCACGATCCGCTCCGCCGGCATGCCGGTCTGCTTCCAGATCTCGATGGCCTCGTCGTCGTCGAGGTAGACCGTCGCCCAGATCTTCTCCGGATCGAGGCCGAAACCGCCCTCCGAGACCGGCTTCGTCGACAGCTCCCACGCCAGCGGGATCGCGCCCGCCTTGAAGTAGTCACCGAACGAGAAGTTGCCGTTCATCTGGAAGAACGTGCCGTGCCGGCTGGTCTTGCCGACCTCGTCGATGTCCGGCGTCCGGATGCACTTCTGCACGCTCGCGGCGCGCTGGTACGGCGGGGTCCGCTGACCCAGGAAGAACGGGACGAACTGCACCATGCCGGCGTTGATGAACAGCAGGTTCGGGTCGTCGATAGCCGGCAGCGGGGCACTCGGGACCACCGTGTGCCCGTTCGCCTCGAAATGCGCCAGAAAGCGCCGCTTCACTTCCGCCGTTCTCATCGATGTCCCTCCTGCGAGCCGGGCGGCGCGTCGTCACGCAACTCGGCGAATTTGTCCTCGTACAGCTCCCCCGCGGCGAACGCCTCGTGGATCTGATGTTCCCGCTCGGCCATTCCCTCGCGGACGTCCTCCACGAAGCTACGCAGCGACTCGACGAGGCCGCCAGCGGATTCCGACAGGGAGGTGGCGATCCCGGTCGGGGTGAACTCGTTGGCCTTCTGGTTCAACTTGCGGACGACGAGGGCGCCGACGGCCAAGCCGACGCCGAGCCACAGCAGGCGCTTCATGACGGGCGTTACCTTTCCTGGAGGTCAGCGGGCGGCCTTGCGGCGCTGCTTGATGGCGGCACGGACCTCACGCTCGTCCTCGGCGCTGCGGCGCGCGTTGGCGGCCTTGCGCAGCCCGTACCCGAACGAGGCCACCTTGACCAGCGGGTTCGCCGCGGCCGCCGAGACGACGGTGACCAGGTTGGCGACGTTGGCGGTGATGTTCTGCGCGTGCTCGGTCATCGTGTCGACCTTCGCGAGCTGCAGATTCACCCCGTCCAAAGTGACCTGGGTCTGGGTGAGAGCGGTGTTCACGTTCTCCACCGTGGTGTTCACGTTGGTGAGCAGCGGACCCGTCCGGTCCACCACGTCGTTGATCGCGTGGGTGGTGGCATCGATCGTGCGTCCCAGCTTCAGGATCGGCACGGCCAGCACCAGGACGAGCATCAGGAAGGCGCCCGCCGCGATCAGACCTGCGATATCTCCGGCATCCATGTGGCGCGTTCTCCTCTTCGGGTGGTCACGGTTCGGCGGGTCGACCAACAGACCCTACCGTCCGTGACCACCGCACGCGTCACGACGCCTCGGGTGTCGGCTGTGTCTGCTGGAAGATGGAATCGTCGGTCCGCAGAACCGCATCCGGCGTCTGCCCCACCGGTCCCGGCGCGGTGTCCGTCTTGCCGCGCTCGTCGACGATCGCGTTCCACACCTTGATCCGCACCGTCGAACCCACGCACTCGCCGGGCACCGGTGGCTCCACGGCCTCCGCACCCGCCGACGGATTCTGCTCCGCCGCCAGCTGATCCACCGCGCAGCCCGGAAGGCCCACCGACAGGTCCAATGTGAGTTCGTCCCGCTCCCAGCAGGAATAGACGCCCTCGTCCTCCCGGATCGGCGACTCCGGGCACCCCGCCACCCTGCGCTCGGTCCACCCCGCCGACTTCAGCGCCGTCGTGTAGACCTTCGACGTCTCAGCGAACGGCTGGTCCGACTCGGTCACCCGCTCCCGGAACTCGCACTCCATGATGCACAGACTGTTGCCGCTCTCGAACTCGGTCGCGTTCTTCGAGGCCCAGGCCGGCACCTGCAACGAATCCAGCGAAGCAAGCACCGGGTCACTCGTCATCGCCCGGATACCGAAGAACGCCGGCAGCACCAGCAGCACCAGAGCGGCCAGCGACACCAGGGTGATCAGTCGCAGGCGGCGCTCGGTGCGCAACTTCTGGCGCAGCTCGGCGCTCGCCCCGCGCAGACCACCCTCCGGCGCGGCGTCACCCTTGGCATTCTCGAACCCGTCATCGGGTACGCCCGGAGCAGCCGCCCTGGTACCGGTGACCACCCGGCCGCTCACACCCCCGGCACCGGCTGCGGAAACGCCACGCCCGGTCTCACGGTCACCGTCACGGCCGACCGACCCCCGCCCGGGAGCGGAGGCGCCCACCGATGCCGCGCCCACAGCAGCGGCACCGGCTACCGCCGTCCCGCCGTCCGGAACGCCGCGGCCCGGCACCTGCGCGCCACCGCGTGCCGTGCCCGGTCCGCCGGGTGCCATGCCCTCACCCGGGCGGCCGCCCGGTCGGTCGCCGCCGTCGAGTCCGTCCACGCCCGGCCCGCGTCCGGGCACCGAAGCACCACCGACCGCCCGCGACGGGCCCTCGCCCGCCGGCCCACGACCCGGAACGGAGGCACCACCCACCGCCCGCGACGGACCATCGAGTCCGTCCGGCCCACGACCCGGAACCGAAGCACCACCCACCGCCCGCGACGGACCGTCCGGGCCTGCGGGCCTGGTCACGCCGTGTGACGGGCCGTCCATCGGTGCGCCGGGGCGGCCGGGTACGGCGCCGCCCGCGCCGCGCTGCGGTCCATCGGGGCCTGCCGGGACACGACCCGGCACTCCCGCACCGCCCATGGCCCGCGACGGACCGTCCGTGCCGGTGCGTCCGGGACCGGCCACACCGGGGCCACCGGCACCCGCGCCGGGAACGCCCTGGCCCATACCGGGACCGACACGGCCCGGGGCGCCGTCCGGGCCTGAAGGACCGCGGCCCGGCAGACCTGACGGCTCGCCGTCCGGGACCGTACCGGGACGGCCGGGCACTGCGGCGCCCCTGCCGGGACCTTGGCGGCCGGCGGCACCCATGACCCGTGACGGTCCACCGTCCGGGCCCCGGCCATCGGGACCGCGATCGTCAGCGTCGGGGATGTTGCGGTTCGGCGCATTGCTGTTCGGACCGTGAGGATGGCTCGGACCATTGGAAACGTTCGGACTGTTCGGGCCGTTCGGGCCGCGGCCGGGCAGACCCGACGGGCCACCTCCCGGACCGGAACGGCCCCGGCCGGAGGCCACAGCGCCCGTCGCGCCGGCAGCCGCGGCGCCCATAGCCGTCCCGGGCAGACCGTCCGGCACACGGCCGGCGACTCCGGCGCCACCGCGTGCGGGTCCCTGAGCACCACGCCCCGGCCCCTGGCCGGGCGGGCGCGGGCCACCCCGGACGCCGCCGTCCGGTCCAGCACCGGGACCCGGCTGCCCGGCCCCCATCGCTTGCCCGGGACCACTTCCCGGGCCCGGCCGCACGGCACCCGTCGACTGACCGGGACCACCATCGGGGCCCGGCCGCACAGCACCCGCCGGCTGACCGAGGCCACCACCCGAAGCTGGCCGTACCGCACCCGTCGACTGACCGGGACCACCACCCGGGCCCGGCCGCACAGCACCCGGCGGCTGACCCGGACCACCACCCGGCCCCGGCCGCACCGCACCCGTCGACTGACCGGGACCGCCGCCCGGCACCGCGACGCCCGCCTGTGCGGAACCCGGGCCGTCCGGCCGGATCCCGCTGTGTCGTCCGGTGTGTTCCTCGCCGTCCGGCCCGAAGTTTCCCGGCGCCCCGCCCGGCCCGTCAGCCCGGCCGGCACGCCGGCCCGGACCTGCCTGCTCGGGCACAGGGGCTCCGCCCGGTGCGCCCCGGTCGTCGCCGGGCTGCGGTCCATGCTGGCCGCGGCCGGGACGCTGGATCACGCCCGAGGTGCTCTCGGCCATGGCGCCGGCGCGGCCGGGCACCACCGGTGTGCGGGCACCCTGCCGCCCGGGAACCACCGGCGGAACCACGGCGGCTGCCCGGACCGGACGCCCGTCCCCGGGACCGACGCGGCGCGGCCCCGGCACGTCCGGTGTTCCGGTGAACCCACCGGCCTCCGGTTCGTCGGGATCCGAGCCCTGATGCACGTTCCGCTGCCGGCGCGCCTCACTCCGGGACCGGCCCTCGCCGGGCCGCCCGTCAACACCGGGTCGCCGGTCGGTGTCGGGCCGGCCGTCCCCGGGAGGGGCCTGCTCGCCGCGGCGGATCACGCTGTGTGTGCCGGTGTCACCGCCGGGCGGCACGAACGCGTGCGCACCGCTGTCGGTTCCGGTCTGGACGAAAGCATGTGAGCCCGAGCCGGTCCGCATCGCGCCGTCCGGAGCTCCGTGCCGGCCGGGACCCTGCTGCGGCGCGGCATGGCCGGGCCGGTGATCGGGGCCGCCCTCGGGAGCCCCGTGGGCCGGCTGTACGCCGCGGCCCGCGTGACGACCGGTCGGCTCCTGGCCGGGCGGAACTTCCTCAGGCCGTGCCCGCCGGCCGCGGCTGCGGCCTGACCGGTCGTCGGGCTGTCCCGGGGTGCCCGCCCCGTAGGTACCGCCGGCGCCGGGTCCGCCCTGCTCATACCCGTTCGGGATGGCCCCGGACTGATGTACGGCGTCATAGCCGGCGGGCATCGGACCGGACTGGTGCACGGCGTCGCGCCCGGTGGGAATCGGTCCCGACTGATGCACAGCGTCATAACCGGTGGGGATCGGACCGGACTGGTGCACGGCGTCATGACCGGCCGGGATAGGACCGGACTGATGCACAGCGTCGTATCCGGCTGGAACCTGTCCCGGCTGGTGCCTGCTGTCCGGGCGGCCCGGCGAAACCGGATCGGACGGACGGAACCGGGCCCTCGCCGGTGCACCCGGCGACACCGGACGGACTCCGGGACCCATGGAATGCGCCCCGGGCGAGACCGGCCGGACGCCGGGCGCGGCGCCGCGGGCACCGGGCTGCGCGGGCCGGGCAGCGGGAACCTCGGGTGCGTTACCGGAGGGCGGGACGACCGCACCGCCTGCCGGCGCCTGGCCGGGGTAGATCTGTCCGGATGGGTCCGCGTCCACCTGGCGGCGGCCGCCACCGATCTCGGGGCTACCCGCCGGACCACCACGGCGAGCACCGGGCGGGACCGCACCCGGCGGCATCTGACCGGGTCTCGCCTGTCCGAGCGGCATCTGACCGTGCGGGACGCCTGCCGCCGGTCCGGGCGGCACCTCACCGGGACGCCAGCCTGGGGGCACCTGACCGGGCGGCACCTGACCGGCGGGACTCCGGCCGGGGGCGACCGGACCGGGCGGAACGGCACCAGGACGCTGACCGGGCGCCATCTGACCGGACGGGACAGCAGAAGGACGCTGACCGGGCGGCACAGCACCAGGACGCTGACCGAGCGGGACGGCACCAGGACGCTGACCGGGTGGGACGGCACCACGCGGACCGGCTCCGGACTGGCCCGGTGAGACCGGGCCGGTCGCTCCCGCACCCGGCTGTGGCCCCGGCCCTCCGGGACCGGGCGGCACCACCGGACCGGAACGCTGTCCGGCCGGTCCTCCCGCTCCCGGGTTCATCGATGCCGAACGCTGCCCACCCCGCCCAGGCCGCACCTGACCGCCCGGACCGGCCGCGGGCGGCACCGCGGCCGGCGACACCTGAGCGGCCCGCGGCACCGGACCGGAACGCTGACCGGCCGGCGACCCCTGCCACCCACCGGTGGCCTCGCCGTCGCCGGGGCCCGCCGGAGCGGCGAACTCGTCGTCCAGGCCGCCGGGAAATCCGAAGTCGTCGGCGGGGGCGTCGTCCGGTCCGGGGGCTCTGCGACCGGACTTGCTGATCCGCGCCTCGCCGGGAGAGACGCCGGGCCCGATCGCCCCGCCTTCCTCCTTGGCCGTACGCAGGTCGTCGAGCCAGCCGGTCTCCTCGCGCGGGACCTCCTGGGGAACGGCCGGCTGCTCGGCACGGCTGCCTCGCCCGAAGCGCCGGCGGTTCTTACCACCCTGGCCGGCGTCATCGTCGGGCCGTTCGGCACCCCGCCCTGTCACCGCTGTTCCTTCCCGGCACTGTCGCCGCTGTCGTCACTGCCCTCAGCGCCATCAGCGGCACCGTTACCGCCACCGCTACCGGCAGCATCCTCCCCGGAAACAGCGGCTCCCTTGCCACTGCCGCCGCCGGCGGTGCGCCCGTCGTCGGCGGCTGCACCGTCACCGTCACCACCCACGTTTTGGTTGACACCGGCGACAGCACCAACGCCGTCGGCCCCGGCGACGTCACGTGTCCCGCCGTCGGCAGTGTCGGCACCGCTCCCGGCCGGAACGTCACTGCCAGCGACGCCGTCCCTCCCGGTGACCGCCTCCGGTGGTGTGGCCACCGATGGCGAGTCCGCCGAAGACTGTGACTCATCGGCGGCCTGTGCACCACCCGCCGCGCGGTCCACGGTCCTGGCCGAAGCGGTGACCGTGCTGCTCACCGGCCCGGCGGCGGAGTCACCACCGGTAGGTCGCGCCGTGGGTCCGGGACCCCGCACGATCCGGCGAAGTCGCGGCACCCGTTCCCCGACCGCGCGTTCGGCGCCGTGATCGGTCGGCCGATAGTAGTCGGTTCCGACGAGATCGTCGGGGACGTACTGCTGACGGACGACGCCACGCGGATCGTCGTGCGGATAGCGGTAGCCGCGGCCGTGACCGAGCCCGCGCGAGCCCGGATAGTGCGCGTCCCGCAGGTGCGGTGGCACCGGTCCGCCGCGACCGGCGCGGACATCGGCCATCGCCTCGCCGAGTGCCACGGTGACGCTGTTCGATTTGGGCGCGGTGGCCAGGTGCACGACGGCGTGGGCCAGGTTGAGGCCGGCCTCGGGCAGCCCGACGTTCTGCACGGCCTGGGCCGCCGCGGTCGCGACGAGCAGTGCCTGCGGGTCGGCCATGCCGACGTCCTCGCTGGCGAAGATGACGATGCGCCGGGCGATGAACCGCGGGTCCTCACCGGCGACGAGCATCCGGGCCAGGTAGTGCAGGGCCGCGTCCGGGTCACTGCCGCGCATGCTCTTGATGAACGCGCTGATCACGTCGTAGTGAGCGTCGCCGTCCCGGTCGTAGCGGACGGCCGCCACGTCGACCGCCTTCTCCGCGGTGGCGAGGTCGATCTCTGCCGCGTCCTGAGCGAGCGCGGACCCCGCGGCGGCCTCCAGCGCGGTCAGTGCCTTGCGGACGTCACCGTTCGCCAGCCGTACCAGATGGTCCTCGGCGTCGGCGGCCAGGGTGACCGCGCCGCCCAGGCCGCGCTCGTCGGTGATCGCACGCCGGAGGAGGCGGCGGACGTCGTCCTCGCCGAGGGATTGAAGGGTGAGCAGGACACACCGGGAGAGCAAGGGCGAGATGACCGAGAAGTACGGGTTCTCGGTGGTCGCCGCGAGCAGGGTGACCGTGCGATCCTCGACGGCCGCGAGCAGTGAGTCCTGCTGGGTCTTGCTGAAGCGGTGCACCTCGTCGATGAACAGGACGGTCGGCGGTCCGCCGTAGCGCCGCTCCCGCCGCGCCGTGTCGATCACCGCGCGCACGTCCTTGACGCCGGCGGTCAGCGCGGACATGGCGACGAACTTGCGGTCGGTGGCGTTGGCCACCAGGTGCGCGATGGTGGTCTTGCCGGTGCCCGGCGGCCCCCAGAGGATCACCGACATCGGACTGGCCCCGGTGACCAGCTGGCGCAGCGGCGCACCGGGGGCGAGCAGGTGCTCCTGGCCGATCAGCTCGTCGAGGGACGCGGGCCGCATCCGCACCGGCAGCGGCGCGTCACCTGCGGGCCGCCCGAATCCGGCGGTCGCGGCGCCGGCCGGGTCCGCGGGTCGCGGGTCCGGCGGTGCGAGTGAGAAGAGCCCATCCGTGTCCATCACAACCGACAGTACCGGCCGGAGCGGGCCGATCCGAAACTCCACCGGCCGCCTGTGGACAACCATCCCGAGCAGCCACGACGCCTTCACGGAGAGTGTCCGGGACAGACCTCCGGCCCGCCCGGGGGAAGGACGGGCCGGAGTAGCCGGAGGGCTGGCGGCCGGTCGGCCGCGCAGGTCAGCCGCGTCCCGGGCGGCGGCCGTAGAAGCGGCGGCCGGAGCCCGTGCCCGAGCTGGCGCGCGGGCCGCTGCCGATACCGGCCAGGTAGAGGGAGAGCAGCAGCAGACCCAGCGACGCCACGGTCGGGAAGTTGAACAGATCGGGGGCGCCGAAGTTGGTGTCGAGAAGGTCAGCGAGCAGGTAGATGCCGAAGACTACGGCGGCGGCAATGGCGAGCATCGGATTTCCTCCGGGGGGGTCAGAGAGCCTGTGACTCGCTGGTACCCGGATGGGAGTGCTCCCGAAACTCCATCACGGACCTTCCCGGCCGCGCTTTCACGAGATAGAGCGGCGCCGCTGCGGCGAGCACCACGGCACCGGCCACGATCGCCACCGGCGTACCGGCCCCGGCGGCCACCACGGTGAGGACGATCGATCCGATGGCGAAGCCCGGCTGACCCACCATCGAGTTGAGCGACAGCAGACTCGTCCGCGACTCCCCTTCGACCTGCCGGTGCAGCAGCCCGGCATGCACCGGGTTGGCGGCACCGTGCACGAGATAGCAGAGCAGAAACGCGCCGATCACCCCGATCGGCCCGGCCAGCAGGCCCATCCCGATGATTGTCAGCCCTTGGACGATCCGCAGAGTGAAGCCGGTCCAGCGGGCACCGAGCCGCCGGCTGAGCAGCGGGACCAGCGCGGCCCCGGCCGCCGAGGCACCCCAGGCGATCGAGCTGACCGGCCCCATCAGCGGACCGGCCGCAGTGGTCACCTCGCTGAGCCGGACCGGCATCAACTGCTCGAAGGTGACCATGCCGAAGCTCCAGAGGAACTCGACGCTGATCAGGGCGAGCACCACACGGGAGCCGCGGGCCAGCCGCAGGGCTCCACCGATTGCCGTGGGCACCCCACGCAGCGAAGCCGCGAACGCTGCCCTTCCCCGCGACGACCTCTCCTCGGTCATCAGCAGTGCCACGGCCAGCGTGCTGAGGGCACTAAGGCCAAGAGCAACCAGGACGGGTACGGTCAGCGCGCTCACCGGGCCGATCGGGCCGAGCCAGATCAGCGCGCCACTGAGCAGAGCCGTCCCGGCGATGGCCAGGCTTGATGCCGTGCCGCCACGGCTGAGTCCCGTCTCGATGTCGGCGTCCGGGTCGGCAGCCAGTGCCTGGTCGACGAACCAGGACTCGAGCGGCCCGCTGTCCAGTGCCCGGTAGACACCCTGCAGCAGGTACGCCATGCCGAGCAGTGCCACCGTGTCGGCGAACGCGAGCAGCGCCAGTGAGCCCAGGTTGATCGCCCCGGCAATGAGCAGCACCGGACGGCGGCCGACAGCGTCGGCCAGCCCGCCGGTCGGCAACTCCAGCAGCAGCACGACGATGCCCTGGATCGCCACCACGGAACCGATCTGCGCGATGTTGAGCCCGCGCTCGAGCGGAAGCAGCACCACGATCGGGATGAGCAGCCCGGCCGGCAGCCATCGCATCGCGATCAGGAACACGTACCGGCTGCGGATCTGGGCGACGGTCATCGTTCCTCCCCCACATCGGGCACGCCGGCGTAGAAGAACAGCACCTGACGGGCATCCGGCTGCGGGTCGGCCTCGGCCCGGGCCCGGTGGCGTTCCACCAGCTCCTCGAGGTCGGACTGGAGGTCACCCAACTGTGCCGGGTTCATGGTGAGCGCGTAGTCGCCCAGACCGGCGACGTCACGCCACTCGACCGGCTCACCGGGGGCGACCAGGCGCCAGCCCTCGATCCTCTGGACGAGCAGATTCAGCTGGTACGCCTCCAGCCAGTCCACGGCAGCGGCGGCGGCCGGGTCGTCGGCGTAGTCACTGCGCTGCCAGCTGGACAGCTCGTGCAGTGCCCGCCACCAGCGCTGCCGCCCGCTGCCCGGCCGGTCCTCCTCGACGACCAGGCCGGCGTCGGCGAGCTGGCGCAGGTGGTAGCTCGTGGCACCGGTATTGGTGGCGAGCGCCTCGGCCAGCCCGGTGGCGGTCGCCGGGCCGCCGAGCCGCAACTGGCCGAGCAGGCGGATGCGCAGGGGGTGGGCGAGCACCTGGATCTGGCGGGCGCTCAGGTGCACCTCGGTCATCCGCTCCGCTTCGCCGGTCGCGTCGTTACTCGTCATGTATCCACAATAAATGTGCACAGATTCTATGCACAAGTTCTTTGCACGCGTCGGACACAAGAAAACCCGGGTACGCGTACGGCGTACCCGGGCAAAGTTTTTAAGTCTGTGAGCTTGAACAGCTGGTCGGCAGCACACCGCCGGCCGCACAGGGCCGGCCGCCGGGCGTATCCCGGCGGCGGCCCGTGAACGTCAGTTGGAGTGCTGAACCGGCGCGGCCTGGCCGTCGGTGCCCGGCGTGCCCGCAGCCGCCTTCGGCTTCGCGTCGATGCCGGCCTCGAGGCGCTGCTGCGCGGTGATCGGCGTCGGCGCGGTGGTCAGCGGGTCGAAGCCGCCGCGCGTCTTCGGGAAGGCGATCACCTCGCGGATCGAGTCGTTGCCGCTGAGCAGCATGCAGGTCCGGTCCCAGCCGAGAGCGATACCGGCGTGCGGCGGCGGGCCGTACTTGAACGCCTCCAGCAGGAAGCCGAACTTGTCCGCGGCCTCCTCCGGCGTGATGCCGAGAAGATCGAAGACCCGGCTCTGCACATCGGCCCGGTGGATACGGACGGAGCCACCGCCGATCTCGTTGCCGTTCACCACGATGTCGTACGCGTAAGCGAGCGCCCGGTCCGGAGCCGACTCGAAGTTGTCGATCCACTCCTCGTTCGGCGAGGTGAACGGGTGGTGCACCGCGGTCCAGCCACCGTCGTCCGTCTTCTCGAACATCGGCGCGTCGACCACCCAGCAGAACGCCCAGGCGGACTCGTCGATCAGGCCGGCCCGCTTCGCGATCTCGATCCGGGCCGCGCCGAGCAGCTCCTGCGCCTCACGACGCTCGGTCGCCGCGGCGAAGAACACCGCGTCACCCGGCTTCGCGCCGACCTGGTCGGCCAGGCCGGACAGGTGCTCGGGCGACAGGTTCTTGGCGACCGGGCCCTTCGGCTCGCCGGTCTCGGCGTCGAGCACCACGTACGCCAGGCCACGGGCGCCGCGGGCCTTCGCCCAATCCTGCCAGCCGTCCAGCTCCTTACGCGTCTGCGAGGCGCCGCCCGGCATGACCACCGCACCGACGTAACCACCGGCGTCGATCGCGCCCGCGAACACCCGGAACGCGGTGCCACGCAGGTACTCGGTCAGCTCGACCAGCTCGACGCCGTACCGCAGGTCGGGCTTGTCCGAACCGTAGCGGTTCATCGCATCGGTCCAGGTGATCCGCGGGATCGGCAACTGCACCTGGTAGCCGGCGAGCTCGCTCCACAGACGGGAGACGATCTCCTCGCCGAGCTCGATGATGTCCTCCTGCGTGACGAAGGACATCTCGATGTCCAGCTGGGTGAACTCCGGCTGGCGGTCGGCGCGGAAGTCCTCGTCGCGGTAGCAGCGGGCGATCTGGTAGTACCGCTCCATGCCGGCGACCATCAGCAGCTGCTTGAACAGCTGCGGGGACTGCGGCAACGCGTACCACGTGCCGGGCTGCAGGCGGACCGGGACCAGGAAGTCGCGGGCGCCCTCCGGCGTCGAACGCGTCAGCGTCGGCGTCTCGATCTCGTTGAAGTCGCGGGCGTGCAGCACCTCGCGGGCGATCTGGTTGGCGCGGCTGCGCAGGCGCAGCGCCTTCGCCGGACCCGACCGGCGCAGGTCCAGGTACCGGTACTTGAGGCGGAGGTCGTCGGAGGCGGTGATCGTGTCGTCGACCGGCAGCGGCAGCGGAGCCGCCTCGGAGAGCACGGTCAGCTCGCTCGCGACCACCTCGATCTCGCCGGTGGCCAGCTCCGGGTTCTCGTTGCCGGCCGGGCGGGCGCTGACCTCGCCGACGACCTTGACACAGAACTCGTTACGCAGCGCGTGCGCGTCCTCCTCGCGGAACACGACCTGCACCACGCCGGAGGCGTCGCGGAGGTCGACGAAGATGACACCGCCGTGGTCACGCCGACGGGCCACCCACCCGGCGAGCGTCACCGTCGTGCCGGCGTCGCTCGCGCGCAGAGTGCCGGCGTCATGGGTACGGATCACGGAAACGTCTCCTAACAGAGTTCGCGGGGCGCACCCGACATTCTGTCAGGAGCGCCCCGCGCCGCGTGCCACGGGCCGGTCAACCGCCTACGACGGAACCTGCCACGAGGTGGCACGCAGGCCGGCGGTGCCGGAGCCGCCGACGTCGATGATCTCCACGAGTACGAGTGCGGCGGGAATCGCCGCGGTGAGGACACAGAGCGCCGTGCCCCTCCTGACCTCGACCGGCAGGCCACGGCCGAGCGGGCTGGTCCGGATCGCCCGGTCGCATCCGGCGGCGTCGGTGTCGGCGCTGGCCTGACGGCTGCCACCGGCCGCCCCCGCGCCCAGGCTGAGCTGGGCCGGCCGGCTGCCGCATCGGCTCTCGTAGCGCAGATCGCCCAGCGCCTCGGGGGCATCGGCCCGGGGCTCGTCGAGGTCCAGGAACAACACCGCGGCGCAGTCGAGCGGGAGGCGTAACGGCTCCTTGGCGTACGCCACCGGGTACGACTCCGGGCGCGGCGGCCGGTTGTCGGCCCGTGCCGAGGCCACCACGGAGGAAACCGGCGGCGTGGGCGCGGCCGCCGATTTGGCCGACTCCAAGGTCCGCCACGAGAGGAAACCCGCGGCGCCGGAGATCAGCAGGGCGAGCAGGCTGAGCAGTACGGCCACGACGACGCCGGGACGCCGGCGCGGTCTGCCACCTGTCCGGGACGCCGTCGATGCGTGATCCACCGGGTCCGCGGCGACGTTCTTCCTGGTTGCAGCGACGTTCTTCCTGGCGGTTGCGGCGGCGCGTAGCTTGGCCTTCCTCGAGCCCGCATTCCCCGGGTTCGCATCGGCTGCCCCGGTGTCCCTCGCTTCGCCGCCGAAGGCTTCGCCGTTCCGCGTCCCGGCACCGCGTCTCTCAGTGCCGCCGCTCTCGGCGCGGCCGCTCTCAGCGCGACCGCTCTCGACTCCGCCTCGGCTCTCAGCGCGACCGCTCTCGACTCCGCCTCGGCTCTCAGCGCTACGAGCTCCGGCAGCCCACGCTTCGGCATCCCTCGTATCCGCGTCTCTCGTATCCGCGTCTCTCGTATCCGCGTCCCTTGCATCCGCGTCCCTTGCATCCGCGTCCCGGAACGCGGCCTCCCGCGCCGCCGCCTGCCGCGCCCCCGCCTCCCGGATGGAGGCTTCCCTCGCGGCCGCTTGTCTGAGCTCCGCCTCCCGCACCGCGATCTCCCGCGCCGCGGCGTCTCTGGCCTCGGCCTGCCGCATCGCGATCTCGCGGGCTGCGGCTTCTCTCGCCTGCGCCTCCCGCATCGCGATCTCGCGCGCGGCGGCGTCCCTCACCTGCGCTTCCCGCGTCGCGATCTCCCGGGACGCGGCGTCCCGTACCGCTCCCAGCGGCTCGGTGGGACCGTCCGGGTATGCGGAGTCCTGCGTGCGCTGAGGTGGAACCCAGGACCCGGGCGGAAGGGGGTGACGCTGCGGCATCGCACTCGCGGCGTACGGACCACCGATCTGCGGACGGTGGACGGCAGGTTCGTCAGCGGCTGCGCGGAATACGGGCATGACGGACTCCTGACGCGCAGTGGGTTAAAGCGCTCGTTCGACGCTCAACCACCGTAAACACCATCGATCAGGCAAGCCATCCCCCACGAGGGGACCGACATTCATGAGTACGGCGGTCGCGCTCCCGATTCACCCGGACGCCGCACCGGTGAACTCGACGATCACATCGATCGTGCCGAAGTTGTGGTCGTCCGGTAGGCCTCCACAGCGTCATCGACGTCATAGCGTCACGGTCGAGGTGCATGGCATGCCGGATCGTCCGGCCCGTCTCCATTCCCGCCGATCGCCGACAGGTCGTGACGCCAGTCGTTGCACCGCAGCGGGTTGCCTTTCGGAAACTCGAAGTCGACCTCGCCGAGAAGTTCGAACCCGGCTCTGCGGCACAGACCGTTCGACGCCGCGTTGTCGATCCTCGGGAACGCGTGCGCCCAGCGGATCCCGCCCCGTCCGGCGGCGTGCGCCAGGGCCCGGGCGAGCGCCTGACCGGCGAGGCCCCGTCCCTGGAACTCGGGCAGCACCTTCCAGCCGAGCTCGTAGACGGTCTCGCCGCCCCACTCCTTCTCCCAGTAGCCGACCGAACCGACCGGGCCCGCCTCGTCCAGCACGATCAGGAACATCTCGGTGTTGCCGTCCCGCATCCCGTCGAGGATCCGCTGATGCCGGGCGGTCAGCGCCTCCTCTGGTTCCACCCCGGCCAGGAAGGCCTGCATCTGCGCGGTGTTGGCACGCCGTTGCAGGGCCGGCGCACGCTCATCCCATCTCTCCAGCCGAAACCCGAGCATGGCTCCTCCTCAGAAATAGGTGTGCAGCACATCCACGACGCGCCGGTCCTCGTCGACGACCGGGATGTCACGCCACTTGTCGAACGCGGTGCACGGATGGGACAGCCCGAACCGGACGAGATCGCCCGGAACCAGGTCACCGTCGTCGACGGCGAGGTACGTGTGGTGATCGTTCAGTCTGGTCACCCGCAGTCCTCCGGCGGGCGCCGCCGCCCCGTCCACCCGGCGGATCTCCATGGGCACCGGGAGTCCCTCGTCGAACGGGGCGTCCCGCTTGCCCATGCCGGCGATGGCGAGCCCCGGCTCCGGGACGGAGATGACCTGCGCCCAGATCTCCAGAGCGGCGGAGAGCGGGCCCTCCTCCGGCACGCGGACGAACGGCGTCCGTTCCCGATAGAACCCGTCGTCGTGGGTGACCGACGCGCCGCTGCGCAGAACCAGCCGCGCCGACCCCCGCAGACCGCCGAGTCCCTCGGTCACACGGTCGAACCAGGCACTTCCGCCCGCGGCGACGATCGGCTGATCGGGCAGCAGGGCACCTGACCGCAGGCGGCTCACACTCGCGGCCAGCTGCTCGAGGAACGCGTCCACACCGCTCTGATCCGCCAGCTGGCCCTCGTAGCCGGCGACTCCGGCCAGTTCGACACCCGGTGCTTCGGCGGCCGCCCGGGCGACCGTCGCCAACTCGTCGAGATCGCGGACGCCGGTACGCCCGCCCACGTGCCCGAGCTCGACGAGCACCCGGATCACGCCGCCCTCACCCGCGCCGGAGGACGCGACGGCCGAAGCGGCGGCCGCGACTCCGGCGATCGAGTCGACCTGGATGTACGCCTCCCAGCCGGCCGTACTCCCGGCGGCCAGCCAGCGCAACGCGACCGGGTCGAGGACCTCGTTGGCGATCAGCACCCGGTCGATGCCGAGCCGCCGCAGCACGAGAGCCTGGTTGGGTGTGGCCACGGTCAGTGCCCACGCTCCGGCCCGCATCTGGGCCTCCAGCAGGCCGGGCGCCATCGTGGTCTTGGCGTGGGGCGCGAAGTCGAAGCCGTGCCTGCGGCAGTACTCCGCCATCGTCGCGATGTTCGCCTCGATCGCGGCGCGGCGTACCACCAGCAGCGGCCAGGTGAACCCGCCGCCGAAGATGCTCGGCCGGGCAGCGGCGATCCGCTCCGGCTCGATCGCTCCGTCCGGCTGCCAGAAACCCTTGCTCCGCCAGTCGATCGTCATGTCGTCCCGCCTCCTGCCACAGCTGTCCGTTGCCGGCCGTTGTCAGACTGCTCGTCATGGTCGATATCGCGATGTCCACCGGCTTCACCCGCAATGTCGAGCGGATCTGGGGCAGCACCGGACGGCGATGGCTGGCCGAACTGCCCGGACTGGCCGGCGGATTGCTGCGGGAATGGGATCTGGATCTCGCCGGGCCGCTTCCGCTGAGTATCAACTGGGTCGGCCGGGTCCGCCGGGCGGACGGGACCGGGGCGGTACTCAAGCTCGGCCTGCCGGACAGTGGCCACCTCGCCGACGAGGCGACCGCCCTCGAGTGCTTCGCCGGGCAGGGCGCGATCACCGTCCTGGCCCGCGACGACGCCCGGGGTGCACTCCTGTTGGAGGAGGCCCGTCCCGGCACCCCGCTCCGGGAGCTCGTGCCGCACCGGGACGAGGAGGCCACGGCCATTCTCATCGAGATGGTGAGGCGGCTGCACCGGCCGGCTCCGGCCGGGGTGACACTGCCCGAACTGAGCCGGCGCAGCGCGTCCTTCGACCGGCACCTGCGCCGTTTCCCGGGAGACGATCCGCTGCCCCGGAACCTGGTCGAACGAGCGGGACGCCTCTTCGAAGAGTTGTGCGCCACCGCGACCGGACGGGTCGTGCTGCACGGCGACCTGCACCACGACAACGTGCTGGCCGCCGATCGTGAGCCGTGGCTGGCCATCGACCCGCACGGCGTCGTGGGCGACCCGGGTTACGAGATCGGGGCGCTGCTTTACAACCCGGACCCCGCTGACACCGACGACACCGTTCTGGACATGGTGGAGCCTCGCACGGAGCAAATCGCCGACGGCCTCGGCATGCCGCTCGAGCGGGTGGTCGCGTGGGGTTTCGTCCAGGCGGTCCTGTCGGAGGTGTGGAGCTTCGAGGGCGATGGCGGCCGGACGACGCGGCCGTTGCGCCTGGCCCGGCGACTTCTGCCGGCCCTGCCCTGACCGTCCGGCCGTCACTCCGGCTGCCACGCCCGTCACTCCGGCGCCCCGGGCTGCCGCTGCCGTCACCGCCGCTCCCGACGCAGGTCAGCGGTCATCTCGTGCAGTTCGGCGAGGCGGTCGGGAAGGGTCCGGGGGTTGCCGGGTGCGTCGGGCCTGGCATCCCATGGCCGCGGTCCGGTCAGCGGTCGATAGTTGACCCCGAGCGCGTCGAGCCGGGCCAGGTGGCCGGGCAGCCGTGCGGAGAAGCCCGCGAAATCACGCTCGGCCGGGCCCCAGACCGCTTCGGCGAACGCGCACAGTCGCGGGAACGCCTGATAGTCGACCCGGCGGGCGGACTCCAGGTGTTCGGTCCAGATGTTGGCCTGGCCACCGAGGACCAGGCCCATCTCGGCCGCGCCGAGCCCGGGCGGGACCGGCTCGAAGGCATGCACGTCGGCGAGAGTGAGCCTGGTGCCGACCGGTGTCGGCTCGCCCGGATCGTCGGACTGCCGGTAGTCGAGGTAAACCGTGATGTCAGGGCAGGCGACCACCTGGTGACCGGCCCGGATTGCGTGCCCGGCCGGCTCGTGGCCGCGCCAGGCCGCCACCACCGCCCCGGGTGGCGCACCGCCGGCGAGGATCTCGTCCCAGCCGAAGAGTCGCCGGCCACGACCGGCCAGGTGCTCGGCCATCCGGCCGGTGAACCAGCGCTGCAGCTCGTGCGCGCCGGCCAGGCCCTCGGAACGGACCCGCTCCAGCGCGGACGGGCTCGTCTCCCACTCGGTGGCCGGGCACTCGTCGCCGCCGATGCCGATCAGCTCGCCGGGGAAGATGTCACAGAGGTGGTCGAGGACCGCGCGGCAGAAGTCGAGTCCCTCGGGGCCGAGCTGGAGGACGTGCTCGGAGATGCCCCAGGCGGTCCGGACCGGCCCGTCGAAGCCGTTGCCGAGCTCCGGATAGGCGGCGATGGCGGCCTGCATGTGGCCGGGCATGTCGGCCTCGGGGATCACGGTGATGTGCCGGTCGGCCGCATAGGCGACGATCTCGCGCAGGTCGTCGGTGGTGTAGAAGCCACCGTGCGGGCGCCCGTCGTAACGCTCGTGACCGCGTGAGCCGAGCATGGTCGTCGGCCGCCAGGCGCCCACCTCGGTGAGACGGGGCCGGCCCGGAACCTCGAACCGCCAGCCCTGGTCGTCGGTGAGGTGCAGGTGGAGCACGTTGAGCTTGTGGAACGCGGCCAGGTCGATGAGCCGCAACACGTCGGGCAGCGGCATGAAGTGGCGGGCCACGTCGAGAAGGACGCCGCGCCAGGTGAACCGCGGCTCGTCGACGATCAGCAGGGCGGGCACCTCCCACGGGCCGGAGGTCACACGGCCCCGGCGCAACGTCGCCGGCGGGAGCAGCTGGCGCAGTGTCTGAGCGCCGTAGAAGACGCCGGAGGCGGAACCGCCCGCGATGCCGGCCCCGGATGTGCTGATCTCGAGCGTGTATCCCTCGGCCGGCAACCCGGGATCGATCCGGAGCCGGATACCGCCGGCACCGGGCATCAGCGAGGCACCGGTGGCGGGCCCGAGGGCGCCGCGCAACCAGTCGGCCACCCGCTCGGTGCCGGGACCGGGTGTCAGGGCCGTCGTCGCGTCGAACGTGAACACGCCGCTCGACGCGGTGATCGACCGGGGAAGCGGCACGATGCTCGTAAGTAGCTCGTTCATGACGCCTCCTTGACCCGGTGAGCGTTATGGAGGACGCTAATACGAGCCACTTACGAACCACAAGTGCTCGAACCACAAGTGACACGATCCAGAAGTGCAACCGGCGCCGGAGGAGACGGGATGGTCATCGGATTGGTGGTCCAGACCGGCCACCGCGAGCGTTTCGCCGAGGCGGCGCGCACGCTCACCGGCGTCTCGTTCGCGTGGGCGGTCTACGAGCGGGAGGATCAGATCCGCGACCGCGTCAGCGAGCTCCTGGCGGCCGGCGACGTCGACGGTCTGCTGCTTGGGCTCGTTCCATGGTCGCGGGCACGTGATCTGATTCCGGCCGGCCTGCCGGTCTCGGTCACCCGGTCCGCAGCTCTCGACCTGGCACTGGCATGGGCGCGGGCACGTGGAAACGGATGGCCGGCCACACCCGTCAGCATCGACACCTTCGCCATCGAGACGGTCGACGAGGTCGCCGCGGCACTTGACCTCGATCGCCCGGCGATCGCGACGATGCCCTTCGACCCTGACCAGTCTCTCGACGAGGTGGTCGCCTTCCATCGTGACCACCTCTGCCGTACCGGCGCGCCTTACGTCATCACCGTGCGCACCGGTGTCGCCTCTGCGCTCGACGGCCGCGCCGCCGTCCTGCACGCCCTGGCCACACCCGGCACGATCCGCGCTGACCTGCATGAACTGGTCCTGCGGATCCGGCGGCAGCGCGCCGACGAACAGCGGTTCGCGGCGGCGGTCTTCCGGTCCCCCGCCACAGGTACCCGAGCCGCGCTGCGCAGGATGCTGCGGGAGGTTCCCGAGCTGGCCGACGCATGGGTGGAGGAGCACGGCGACCGGGATGTGGTGGCATTCGCGCCGGCGGCCGTCTTCGAGAAGATCACCGGGCACTGGGTCAAGGCTCCCGGTCCCTGGCACACCCGGGCCGGAAGCGATCCCGCTGCCGACCCGGACAGCATCGTTCCGTCAGACGCCGTTCCAGCAGGCACCATTCGAGCAAGCACCGCTCCGTCAGACATCGCTCCGTCAGACACCGCTCCGGATGACGCCGTCCCGGCTGACGCCATCCCGGCCGACACCACGGCGGCGGGAACCGGCCGGATCGCCGGGGCGTTCGCCGGGTTCGGCATCGGGCCGTCCGCGCGTCGCAGCGTCGCTCTGGCCGAGCAGGCCGCCGACCGTGCCGAGCAGGACGGCTCCGCCACCGCATACCTGATCACCGACGACGGGGTGATGATCGGCCCGATGGGTGCCGCCGGCCCGCCGCTCACCTATACGTATCGGCAGCACGGCGGGCTTGAGCAACTCGCCGGCCGGGCCGGTCTGAGCCCGGCCACGCTGTCCCGGCTCTCCGCGCTGGAGAGATCATTGGGCGGCCGCCCGGTCTCCCCCGGCGAGCTGGCCGACTCACTGGGTATCACCGATCCGAGCGGGCGTCGGCTCATCCGCAAGCTTGCCGACGCCGGTCTGGTCGTCGGGGACGGCAGCACACAGCCGCATCAGAAGGGCCGGCCGGCGCGCCTCTACCGGCTGGCCATCGCGGCGACCCTCGCTGCCGGCCCGCAGTCCGCCCCGGAAGGCGGCACACCCCGATGAGTCAGGAACCGGACCCCACCACCACCGGCGGGATCACCTACGACCTGGTGCTGGCGGGCGCCGAACAGGGTGACATCGCGGTGTCCGGCGGCCGCATCGCCGCGATCGGGTCCGGTCTCCGATCCCATGCGCAGCGGGTCGTCGACGTCTCCGGGCGTCTGGTCACACCGGGGCTGATCGATCTGCACACCCACGTGGGCCCCGGCTACTGGGGCATCGACCCCGACCCGATCGCCTGGTATTCCGGTGTCACCACCTGGGTGGACGCCGGATCGGCGGGCGCCTTCACACTGGCCGGCCTCCGGCACGTCGCCGCGGCTGCCGCGGTGCGGGTTCCGGCGCTGCTCAACATCTCCGCGGTCGGCCTCGCCGGGCGCACCGGCGAGAGCCGTGACCTGGCGAACTGTGACACCGCACTCGCGATCGACACGATCCGCGCCAACCGGGATCTCATCCACGGCATCAAGGTGCGCATCGACGCGGAGACCGTCGGCCCCAACGGGGTGGAGCCGCTGCGCCGCGGCCTGGCGGCGGCCGAGGCGTGCGGCGTGCCGGTGATGGTCCACATCGGTAGTTCACCACCCGCCCTTGATGAGGTTCTCGACCTGCTCCGGCCCGGCGACATCGTGACGCACTGCGCGAGCGGTATCGCCGCGCCGCTCGGCCCGGCAGTGCGCGCAGCCGCCGGCCGAGGGGTGCTGCTGGATCTGGGCCACGGTTCCGGAGGGTTCGCCTTCGACGTGCTCGAGGCTCAACTTGATGCCGGGCTGCGCCCGTTCACCGTCTCCACAGACCTGCACGCGCGTTCCTTGCACGGTCCGGTCTTCGACCTGCCCACCACGATGGCGAAGCTTCTCGCCACCGGAGTCCCGTTGCCTGAGGTCGTCGAGGCGGTCACCACGCATCCCGCACGAGCTTTGGGCCTGCCCGGCGGAACCCTTACGGTCGGCGGCCCCGCCGACATCGCGATCTTCGAGGTACGGGACGAGCCGTTCCCCGTCGTCGATGCCCACCGGCAGGTCCGTGTGTCACCGGTGCGACTGGTGAACGAGGCCACCTATGTGGGCGGTCGCCTGCTCACGGCACGGCTGCCGGCCCCACCAGCGCCCTGGATCCCGCTCACCGAGGCCCAGCATGCGGCGCTGTCCCGCCGCGAACGCGATATCCGTGCCCTGCTCGCCACACCACTCGTGGATGTGGACGGGCTGGCTGAACAGTTCCCGAGAACGAAACCGAGGAGTTCCTGATGCCCAAGCGCGCTGTGATGACCGACAAGGCGGCGCCGGCCGGTGGCCCGTACTCGCACGCCGTAGTTGCCGGCGACACGATCTACCTCGCCGGCGCCATCCCGGCCCTGCCGGACGGCACTCGGGTGACCGGCAGCTTCGCCGAACAGGCACACGCCGCCTTCCGTAACCTGGCCGCCGTGGCGGAGGCGGCCGGCTCAAGCCTCGACGACGCCGTCCGGGTGGGCGTCTATCTGCGTGACTTCGCCGACTTCCCGGAGATGAACGAGATCTACCAGGAGTACATCAAGGGCGAGCACCGGCCGGTCCGCACCACACTGCCGGTTCCCCTCGTGGGGTTCGACATCGAGATCGACGCTGTTCTGTACACGGGCGCCTGAGCGACCACGCCTCGACACGGCGCCTGAGTGGCCACGGGTAGCCGGGCGCTCTCCTGGGTAGAGGGAGATCCATGCCTCAACCCGGAGAGTTGCTCGGCGGACGTTACCGGTTGGACGATCGCATCGCCGCCGGTGGCATGGGAGAGGTCTGGCAGGCGACCGACACCGTCCTCAAGCGGGGTGTCGCGGTCAAGACTCTCCTCGCCGACCGGGCGGCCGATCGTGGCTTCCAACGGCGCTTCCAGCATGAGGCGCGGGCCCTTGCGGCGCTACGGCATCCGGGTGTCGTCACGGTGTACGACTTCGGCAGCACCGAAGCCGAGGACGCCTATCTGGTCATGGCCCGCGTCGACGGAGAGCCGCTGAACCGGATGCTCGCCCGGCGTGGGCGTCTGACACCGTCCGAGACGATGTCCGTCGTCGCCCAGGCGGCCCAGGCGTTGGAGGCAGCGCACAAGGCCGGGATCGTGCACCGCGATGTCAAGCCCGGCAACCTCCTTGTCGAACCGGACGGCACGGTGGTGCTCGTCGACTTCGGGGTGGCACGGTCCGCGCATTCCGGAACCGTCACGGGCGCCGGTGAGGTCGTGGGCACCGCCCTCTACATCGCTCCCGAGCAGGTGGCCCGGCAGGAGACCGGCCCGGCCGCGGACGTCTACGCACTGGGCGCCCTCGCCTATCACTGCCTGGCCGGGCACCCACCGTTCCAGGGCACGAACCCGATCGCCATCGCCCTGCAGCATCTGGACGAGGACCCGCCGCCGCTGCCGGACGACATCCCGGCCGACGTGTGCGCGGTGGTACGGACCGCCATGGCCAAGAACCCCGCGAACCGTTTCCCGTCCGCGGGCTCCATGGCACAGGTGGCAACCTCAGCGGCGACCGGCATGACCCGGCAACCGGCTGGGGCGGCCGGAACCGGCGATCCGGCGAACGGGAACGCCCGGCCGGACACCCCGGAACTTGACGCCACCGCCCCGGACATCCCGGTGCACGGCACAACCGGATCGGACGCCGGAACCGGCGATCCGGCAAACGGGAACACCCGAGCGGGCATCCCGGAACCCGACGCCACCGCCCCGGACATCCCGGTGCGGGCCACGACCGGATCGGACGCCGGGAACGCCCGGCTGGGCATCCCGGTGGACGGCACGACCGGATCGGATGCCCGGTCCGGCAGTGGCGTGATCGGGGACAGGTACGGGCTCGCCGCCACCAAAGCTGGTGCTCCCTGGATCGGCGTGGTGGGCATGAGTGTGCTCGACGCCACCTCGGACGAGGGCGACTACGACGACGACTCGCAGACCTACGACGACGGGCACCACCACGGCGACGCGCACCACGAGGACGCGCAGAACTACGACGACGCGCGCGACCCCGGCAATGCGCGCGACCCCGGTGATGGGACCGGCACACAGATCGACGGGGATGGGACCGGCACACAGATCGACGCATTTCGCGGCGCGGAAGTACTGCCCGCAACCGCACAACGTATCGGCGCCGGCGGCTACGCGGCCGAGATCGCCGAGACCACCGGGACCGGCACGCCGGACGGCAGCGTTGCGGGCCGTCCAGGAGCGGAAACCGCACCCCAGCAGGTCCGTCCCGACAGATCAGCCATGGCAGCCGTGCCGGGAACCGCGACAGCCGGCCCCTTCAAGTCCGGCAGCGGACGGACTGGTGACGGAACGAGAGGGGCCCGGCCGGCCACGCCGGTGATCCCGGCAGCGGCGAGTGCGGCGGATGACCGCCCGCACTCGCCACTTCCGGACGCGGGCACCGGCTCCGGCGCCCGGAAGCGGCGGCTTCTGCCGGTTCTGGTTCTTGCTGCCGTCGTCCTGTTCGGTGCCGTGGGAACGCTGCTGATCGCCGACCCTTTCAAGCTTTTCGTGAACGATCTGAAACCGACATTGAACGCGCCGGCAGCTCCGCCGACTTCGGCCGGCCGTTCGTCGTCGGCCAAGACCGGTGGCGCAAATGCCGGGGAGGTCGCCGACAAGCCGGAGAAGACCGAGCGGAATCAGGATGCGGGCACACGGTCACCCAGTCCGGCGGCTACCCGGCCGGCCCAGGAGACCCCGGCCACCACCGAGCCGGCCGGCGAGGCGACAACCGGTACGACCCCCACCCCGGAGCAGACCACTACGAGTCCGCCCGAAACCGAGGCACCGGACGAGAACGAGAACGAAACGGACGAGAACGAGGCCGGCTGACCTGAGCGAAGCTGGTCGAGAACAAAGGCCGGCCGCAAGGAAAGGCACGCAACCGGGCACACGGCGCACACCGTTCGGCAGATCAGGCGAGGACGTCGCGCGGGTAACGACCCGTCTCGAACAACGGCGACATCCGGCGTCCGAGTTCCGCGCGCTCAGCGCCACCTGATCGGTGACGACTTCATCCAGCGCGACGGGGCGGGCCAGCGCACCTCTGCACCGTTCCGCGCGGCGCCGGCCCGCTCGCGACCGAGGGCGAGCGCACCGGTGCCGTCCCGGCCGCACCGGTCGGCGGACTACTGCACACCGAGGTCAACGGGACGATGCGAAGACTGATCGGTTCCGGTCAGGCCGACGACGCGGGTTTCGCGGTGGCGGTCGAGCTATCGACAGCCGGCGTGGCCTCGCGGGAATGAGACGAACTCACCATTAAGTCGTGATGAACCGGCTGTGGAAGACGCGTGTCCGCGCAGGTAAGCTCGGCCCCCGATCCCGGCCGGTCACTCATCACTAGGTAGGACATGTCGGTCACATACGACACCCAACTCCACAGTGCGCGGCCGGCATCCGGCCCGCCGAGTGCGCCCGCACACCTAGGTTTCCGACCGGATATCGAAGGTATGCGAGCGGTCGCTGTGACACTCGTCGTCCTTTCGCACGCCGGCATCGGCGCCCTCGAGGGCGGCTACGTCGGCGTCGACGTGTTCTTCGTCATCTCCGGGTTTCTGATCACCACGCTGCTGCTCAAGGAGCTGACCAGGACGGGACGCGTGTCCCTGGCCACCTTCTATGCCCGTCGCGCCACCCGGTTGCTGCCCGCGTCCACCGTCGTCCTGCTGGTCACGGTGATCGCGAGCTGGCTGTGGATCCCGGCCACCCGGTTCAAGTCGATCGCCGCCGACGCGATCTACGCGACCTTCTACGGCATCAACTGGCGCCTGGCGAACGAGGGCGTCCAGTACATGAACGCCGACGCCGAGCCGTCCCCGCTGCAACACTTCTGGTCGCTCGCCGTCGAGGAGCAGTTCTACCTGGTCTGGCCGCTCCTGTTGCTGATCTTCGCGCTGCTCTGGGGCCAACGGCGCGCGCCCGTCGTGATCACCCTGGTGCTGGTCGTCGCCGTGTCACTGACGGTGAGCGTCCTGCAGACCGCGTCGTCGGCGCCGTGGGCCTACTTCGGGGCGCACACCCGCGCCTGGGAACTCGCTGTCGGCGCGCTGATCGCGGTGGCCGCGGTACGGCTGGCCGCGCTCCCCCGTACCGTGGCCGCGGGTTTGACGTGGGGTGGTCTCGCAGCCGTCGTCGTCTCGGCGTTCCTCTACACCGAGGAGACGGCCTTCCCCGGCTACGCCGCGATGCTGCCGGTGCTCGGCTCGGCCGCGATCATCGCGGGTGGCACCTCCGCCCCGCGCGGCGGCGCCGTGGCGATCCTCGGCACGTGGCCGTTCCAGCAGATCGGCAAGTACTCGTACAGCTGGTATCTGTGGCACTGGCCGGTCCTCATGATCGTCCCGCACATGCTGGACACCGAGCCGAACGTGCCTCTCAACCTGGGCCTGGCTGCCGGCGCCCTGCTGCTGGCGATCGGCTCGTACCACCTGGTGGAGAACCCGGCCCGGAACCAGGCGTGGGTCAAGGCGCGTGCCCGGCGCGGTCTGGCCGCCGGCCTGGCGCTCTCCTCGCTGGCCGCACTGGTCGCGCAGGCCGGCATCATGAATCCGCCGCAGCTGGCCAAGGGCGCCCCGGCGGTCGACACGGCGCGGATCGTGGCCACGTCGGGCGGCCCGGAGGCCGAACTCCAGCGGATCATCGCGGCCTCGGTCGGCACCGGCGAACTGCCCGTCAACATCACGCCCAAGGTGGAGACCGCGCGCCGGGACAAACCCGACTACTACGCCGTCAACTGCCACCTGGAGTACCTCGAGACAGTCGCGCCCGGCCCCTGCGCCTTCGGCGACCCGGCCGGCAGACGGACCGTCTACCTCTTCGGCGACTCGCACGCGGCGCACTGGTTCCCGGCCATGGACGCCATCGCCCGGCAGCGCGGCTGGAAGCTGATGGTCCGCACCAAGAGCGCCTGCCACGCGGCGTCGGTGCGCACCTTCAGCACCGCCCTCAAGCGCGCCTACACCGAATGCCCGGTCTGGCGCGAGCAGGTCCTCGCCGAGATCAAGCAGGCCAAGCCGTACCTGGTGGTGGTCTCGTCCAGCGGCAACGACGGCAACCCGCTGCTGAACGACGCCGGCAACCGGCTCACGGCCCCGGCCGCGACCGTCGACCCGCTGTGGGCGGCCGGCTGGGACACCACCTTCCGCGCCGTCAAGGGCCCGAAGACCACCCTGGTGCAGATCCGGGACACGCCGTGGCCGGGGCACGACGCGCCGGAATGCATCGCCGAACACTCCCGCCGGATCTCCCGGTGCGTGGCACCGGCCGCCGAGTCGGTGGCGCTGCCCGCCCGGCAGGTGCTCGTCGACCGTACCGCTCGCACCCACGGCGTCCGGGTGGTCGACCCGGTGCCGTGGTTCTGCACCGAGGATTCCTGTCCCGCGGTGGTCGGCAACATCCTGGTCTGGCGCGACGACGACCACATCACCACGAAATACGCCTCGATGCTGATCCCGCTGCTCTCCGCGCGACTGCCCAGGTGAGGAACGCCCGGCTGCCCAGGTGAAGAACGCGCCTGCCCAGGTGAACAACGGAAACGGCCACGCCACCGCGTCGAAGGACATGGAGGCGTGGCCGTTGGCGTGTTTTGATCAGGCAGGCAGCACCTGACGGTTACATGTCCGAAACTTCCACCTGCGAGCATTCCGGGGCGCGATCAGGAGGTTCCCTTTGTTCCTCAGCCAGCACGAGCAGGAACGACTGCTCATCCACGTCGCGGCTGACGTCGCCCAGCGTCGCCGCGACCGCGGCTTGAAGCTCAACTATCCGGAGGCCACCGCCATCATCACCGCCTTCCTCCTGGAAGGAGCGCGCGACGGCCGGACCGTCGCCGAGCTGATGGACGCCGGCCGGCGGGTGCTCACCCGCGGGGACGTCATGGAGGGTGTGCCCGAGATGCTGGCCGAGGTGCAGGTGGAGGCCACGTTCCCGGACGGCACCAAGCTCGTCACCGTGCACGGGCCGATCTCATGACGATCCCCGGCGAGATCCTTTTCGGCGACGGGGACATCGAGATCAACCCCGGGAAAGCCACGATCGCCATGACCGTACGCAACACCGGCGACCGGCCGGTGCAGGTCGGATCGCACTTCCACTTCGCCGAGTCGAACGCGGCCCTGGATTTCGACCGGACGGCCGCCTGGGGGCACCGGCTGAACATCCCGGCCGGCACGTCGGTCCGGTTCGAGCCCGGCATCCCGCGCGACGTCACCCTGGTGGCGCTCGGCGGCAACCGCATCGTGCCCGGCCTGCGCGGTCTGGCCGGCGGCCCGCTCGATCAGGCTCCGCCGCCACCCGAACCCGACCTTACCGACATCGAGCCGGCCGGTTCCCTCTACGAGGACGAAGGTACCGGCGAGCACAACGGGAGCCCCCGGTGAGCACACTGGACCGTCGCCGCTACGCGGCACTGCTCGGCCCGACCAAGGGCGACCGGATCCGGCTCGCCGACACCGACCTGCTGATCGAGATCGAAGAGGACCGCAGCTCCGGGCCGGTCCCCGGCGACGAGGTCGTCTTCGGCGGCGGCAAGGTGATCCGTGAGTCGATGGGCCAGGGCCGGGCCACTCGCGCCGAGGGCGCCCCCGACACCGTCATCACCGGCGTCGTGGTGCTCGACCACTGGGGCATCGTCAAGGCCGACGTCGGCATCCGCGACGGCCTGATCGTCGCACTCGGCAAGGCCGGCAACCCGGACACCATGGACGGCGTGCACCCCGACCTGGTCATCGGCCCCGGCACCCAGATCCTGGCCGGCAACGGCAAGATCCTCACGGCCGGCGCGATCGACAGCCACGTGCACCTGATCAGCCCGACCATCCTGGACACTGCCCTGGCCGCCGGCATCACCACCATCATCGGCGGTGGCACCGGCCCGGACGAGGGCACCAAGGCCACCACGGTCACCCCGAACGCCTGGCACCTGGCCCGGATGCTGGAATCGCTGGACACCTGGCCGATCAACGTGCTGCTGCTCGGCAAGGGCAACACGATGTCCGCCGATTCCCTGTGGGAACAACTGCGTGGCGGCGCCGGTGGCTTCAAACTGCACGAGGACTGGGGCACCACACCCGCCGCCATCGACGCCTGCCTCACCGTGGCCGACGCCTCCGGGGTGCAGATCGCCATCCACACCGACACCCTCAACGAGGCCGGATTCGTCGAGGAGACACTGCGGGCCATCGCCGGCCGGTCGATCCACGCCTATCACACCGAAGGCGCGGGCGGCGGGCACGCGCCGGACATCATCACGGTCGCGTCGCAACCGAACATCCTGCCGTCGTCGACCAACCCGACCCGGCCGTACACCCGCAACACCCTCAGCGAGCACCTCGACATGCTGATGGTCTGCCACCACCTGAACTCGGCGGTCCCCGAGGACCTGGCGTTCGCCGAGAGCCGCATCCGGCCCTCGACCATGGCGGCCGAGGACTACCTGCACGACCTCGGCGCGATCAGCATGATCGGCTCCGACTCCCAGGCCATGGGGCGGGTCGGTGAGGTCGTCACCCGTACCTGGCAGACCGCGCACGTCATGAAGGCACGCGTCGGGGCCCTGCCCGGCGACGGCGCCGCCGACAACAACCGCGCCAAACGGTACGTCGCCAAGTACACGATCTGCCCCGCTGTCGCACACGGCATGGCCGAACAGGTCGGCTCGATCGAACCCGGCAAACTGGCCGACCTCGTCCTCTGGGACCCGGCGTTCTTCGGCGTACGGCCGGCGCTCGTCATCAAGGGCGGCATGATCGCCTACGCGCAGATGGGCGACGCGAACGCCTCCATCCCCACGCCGCAGCCCATGCTGCCCCGCCCGATGTTCGGCTCCTACGGTGTCGTCCCGGCACAGACGTCACTGGCCTTCGTCGCTCCCGCAGCCATCGACGCGCTGCTCAACGACCGGATCGGTGTCCGGCGGGCGCTGGTCCCGGTCAGCGACACCCGCTCGGTCGGCAAGGCGGACATGCCGCTCAACAACGCCATGCCGCGCATCGAGGTGAAGGCTGACACCTTCGAGGTGCGCATCGACGGCCAGGTCATCGAACCCGACCCGGTCGACGTGCTCCCGATGGCCCAGCGCTACTTCCTCTTCTGACATGCCACCCCGCCCCGGCGCCATGGCTGCCCTCCGCCACCGCTCCCCCTCCGCCCAACTGGTGAGTTTCAGGTCGGACGTCCCACCCGAACCTCACACGATCGCCAGGAAGGCATGCGCGGCAGGCAGTGCGGAGGCCGCGGGCGCGGCGGAGGCGGCAGGCGCGGGGACGGGAGTGCCGGCATGAGTGTTGCCACGTTGCTGCTGCTGGCGGACGGGCGGCTGCCGTCGGGCGGGCATGCGCACTCCGGCGGGCTCGAGCCGCAGATCGCCGCGGGGCGGGTACGCGACCTCCACGGCCTGGACGGTTTCCTGCGCGGCAAGCTGGCCACCGGCGGTCTGGTGTCGGCGGCCTTCGCGGCGGCGGCCTGCGCCGATGTCGCCCGGAGCGCCGAACTCGACGCCGGTCTGGACGCGCGCACCCCGTCGCCGGCGCTGCGCAAGGCCTCGCGGGCGCAAGGTCGCGCACTGCTGCGGGCCGGGCGGGCGATGTGGCGGCTGGCTCCGATCGGCCGGGAGCCGCATCAGCCGGTCGCGCTGGGTGTTCTGGCCGCGGCTGCCGGGCTGACGCCCGCCGATGCCGCGATTGCTGCGGCGCACGGTCTGGTGACCGGCTCGGCGAGTGCGGCGGTCCGGCTTCTCGGCCTTGATCCGTACGCGGTGCACGCGCTCCTGGCGCGGCTCGCCCCTGAGTGTGACCGGATCGCGGCGGAGGCCGCGGCACGGTCCGGCGTCCCGGTCGACGATCTGCCGGCCGCGGGCGCTCCACTGCTCGACATCGGCGCCGAGCACCACGCCACCTGGGAGGTGCGGCTCTTCGCCTCCTGAGGAGCCGTACGAGGTGAGGAGCCGTACGAGGTGCGGTTCCCTGCCTCCTGAGAGGCCACCCTGAAGAGCCGCACCGAACGCATCGTGAAGGGCAGGAAAAAATGCATCCGGAACTGCACGAGCACGGGCCCGACGTGGTTCCGCACACGCACCCGGAACCCGGTGTCGATCCGCATCAGCCGCTCGACGGCGGGCCGCGGGCTCTGCGCATCGGTATCGGCGGCCCGGTCGGGTCGGGCAAGACGGCACTGGTCGCGGCTCTGTGCCGGGCGCTCGGCGACGAGTTGCGGCTCGCGGTCGTGACGAACGACATCTACACCACCGAGGACGCCGACTTCCTGCTGCGTAACGGCGTACTGCCGGAGGAGCGGATCCGTGCGGTGGAGACCGGCTGCTGCCCGCACACCGCGATCCGCGACGACATCTCGGCGAACCTGGATGCCGTCGAGGACCTCGAGGAGAAGCTCGGGCCGCTGGATCTGGTCCTGGTGGAGAGCGGCGGTGACAACCTGACCGCGACGTTCAGCAAGGGGCTCATCGACCAGCAGATCTTCGTGGTCGACGTGTCCGGCGGGGACAAGGTGCCCCGCAAGGGTGGCCCCGGTGTGACGGCCGCCGACCTGCTCGTGATCAACAAGACGGACCTGGCGCCGCTTGTCGGCGCGGACCTGTCGGTGATGGACCGGGACGCGCGGGCACGGCGGCACGAGCTGCCGACGGTCTTCCTGTCCCTGGCCGAGGACAAGCAGGCCACGCCGGTCGCCGACTGGATCCGTGGCCTGGTCGCGGCCCGGGTCTGAAGGTGCGGGCGGACGCTGGGGTCGTCGCGGCGGGTGATGGTCGGGGCGGTACCCGGCTCGTCGTGCTGCGCGGGGAGTCGCCGCTGCTGCTGCGGCGGACCGGGCAGCCGGTGGACGGATGGGTGACGGTTCACCTGGTCGGCGGGGCGGCCGGGCCGCTGCGCGGCGACGAGTTGCGGCTGAACCTCGAGGTCGGTCCGGGAGCCCGCCTGGAGATGCGCAGTGTGGCGGCGTCGCTGGCTCTGCCGGGGCGTCCGGCGCCGCCGTCGCGGCTGACGATCACCGCCTCGGTGGCGGCCGGCGGCATGCTCCGCTGGCTGCCGGAGCCGCTGATCGCCGCGGCCGGCTGCGACCACATCGCGGTGACCAGGGTCGACGTGGCGGAGGGCGGCACGTTGCTGTGGCGTGACGATCTGGTCTGCGGGCGGCACGAGGAGCGGTCCGGCACGGTCCGGCAGGACACCATGATCCGGTACGGCGGAGTCACGCTCTACCGGCACGAGCTTTCTGTCGGTCCCGGGGCACCCGGATGGGAGGGCGCCGCGGTGCTCGGCGGTCGTGCCGTCGGCACGCTGGTGGCGGTCGGTACGGAGCTGCCCCTGGGTACGGCCGGCCCGGACGCCGCGGTGATGCCGCTGGCCGGTGGGGGAACGCTTGCCAGCGCGGTCGGCGCCGACATCCGTTCGGTGGCCGCCGCCCTCAACCCGCTGTGCGAGCAGCGCGCTCCCCTGCCCACGGCTTGGCGCCCCGCCTCGGCGGTGCCTGGCCGGTGACGCCGGGAGGGCGGCCCGCCGGCCGCCCTCCCGTTGTTCCGCCCGCCTCAGGCAGCGACGGCGATCGGCACGCCGTGGCTGTCGGTGAGTGCCAGCCTGGTGTGCAGGCTGCCCTGCTGGGCCACCTTCGCGAAGTACTCCGACCGCCGTCGCTGCAGGCACCCCTTGCGGGTACGGGGGCCGCCCGCCGCCACGGTGAGCAGTTCCGGCGCGAGCGACGAGTTCAGTCCTTCACGCAGCAGGCGCAGCGCCTCGGTCCGCAGCTGGGAGATCCGGGACTCGGTCACGCCGAGCCGGGCCGCCACCTCGCTGAGTGGTTGCTCCTGGAGGAACGATTCCTCCACCACCTGCCGCAGGCGTTCCGGCAGCGCCTGGATGGCCTGATGCAGATAGCCGAGTCGTTCTCGCTTGAGCAGCAGGTCCTCGGGCCCCTCCGACGTCTCGGGCACCATCTCCTCGGCCGCTCCGGTGGGGAATCCCTGAAGGCTGAGCAGGGAGGCCTTCTGGACGTCGTCCTCGACACTGGCGAGTTCGGAGACGCCGATGCCGAGCATCTCGGCCACCTCGGCGTCACTGGGCGTACGGCCGAGCGCTGCGGTCAGCTCCTGACGTGCGGTGGCGGCGCGGCGGGCCCGGGCCCGCACCGATCGGCTCGCCCAGTCCTGGCCGCGCAGTTCGTCAAGCAGGGCGCCGCGGATCCGGACGGCGGCGAAACGGTGGAAGGGGATGCCGCGGGTCACGTCGAAAGAACGGGCCGCGCCGAGCAGAGCCGCAAAACCGGCCGACGAGAGGTCATCCGCGTGGACATGGCCCGGCACCCGGTTGAGCAGTTCCCGGACCAGGTGGCCGACCATCGGCATGTTCTCGCGAATCAGGTCCTCGATGTCACGCGCGGACGGCGCGTCGTGGATCGTGCCGATGGCGGCGGGGAGTTCGGTCGTGGTGGTCACGTATGTCCTCCTCGCTGGTACTAACCGGCTGGTGAAACCGGCTTACGAGAAGAACAGTGATGGCCGTCGGGTGCAGCGGGAGCCGAAATCGGTTGCTTTTGTGGAGTTTTTTCATGAAAAACCTCAGGATCGGGGGGACCACCACGGACCCATGAGGTTTAAACACCGGACCCGGCCGTAGTTCACGGCCGGGTCCGTAAGAGGCAGGGACGTCAGTGCAGTACGGGTGCGCGCATCTGCAACACCTGGGCCAACTCGGCGTGCACCCATGCCATCCGCCGCACCGCGACGTCCGGGTGGTCACCGAACTCCTCCGCCACACCGGCTGCGCAACCGTCACTGCCGTACCGCAGGATCATGGACGTGATCGCCTCCTGCACGGCCACCCGGGTGGGACTCTGGGACGGCTGCAGGTGCGAGACGAAAAGCGCCTCGGCGGCCAGGTCCTTCACTGCTGTGCTGATCATCTGTCGAACTCCCCGATGTCGACGACCTGCTTTAACTCGGCTGACACCACGATGTACCCGGGTCCTCGCCCATCATCCACTCGGGTGTCGCGCAGGCCGGCAGCCACGCCGTGCCCAAATGCCGCGACCCGGACACCCGGATCGGAGCAGAAGCGCCTGTCGGTCTGAGTTCACCGTAACGCGGTGGTACACCGTTCGGCCTTCGGTTTTCCGTGGCCGAACGGATGCAGAACCACGTACTGTCAGTCACCGGTTGTCGGACAGTCGTCGAAGTCGACGTCACAGTCGTCGGCCGGCAGCACCGGCGGCGGCGAGTTGGTCGGGGTCGTCGTCTCGACCACCGGAACGGTCGACGGACCCACCGACGGTGGCACCGACGGCTCCACAGAGATCGTCGGCCCTCCACCGCTCGACCCGGTGGACGGTGTACCGGTGCCGGGGTTCGGCTTGCCGGTCGGCTTCGTCGTGCCCGGGGTCGTCGGCGTCGGCGTGATGTGCACGCTGCCGCTCGGGCCGATCGAGATGCCCGGGGACGTGGTCGGGTTACCGAAGCGCACCTGGCCGTTGTCCAGGTGCTCGACCGGCAGGGACGGCTGGCCCGGCTCCGCGGAGACGTACGTCTCGCAGGTCTGGTCGTTGAGTTTGAAGACCATCGGGGCCAAGTTGCTCTCGATGTACCGCCCGGTGATCTGCACGGTGGTGGTGCGCTGCGGTTCGATCGCCGCCTTCGACGTCACCCGGACCTGGCGGTCCTGCTGGGTCAGCGCGACCTTGCCCGTGCCCTTGAGCACCTGGTCACCCGGCATCAGGAACCACAGGTTCCATCCGTCGACCGGGACGTCGGCGCGGTTGGCCAGGGTCACCTGCGCCTTGAACCGGCCGTCGGCGTCCGACCAGACCGCGTAGCTGACCACACACTCGCCGGACGCCGGGACGACACTCGGCCCCGGTGTCGCACCGCTCCCGGCGGCGGTGGCGGGGTCCCGGCCCGACTGCCCGAGAGCCGTCCAGCCGTAGGTCAGACCGCTCAGCACCGCGACCGTACCGGCGACGACCACGATCCGGCGGACCCGTACCTGCGTACGGTTCGGCGGCCGGCCGGCCGGTGGGGCCGGCGGCGGGGCACCGGCGCCGGGACGCAGCGGAGGAGCCTGCGAGGGAGTACGTGCGGCGGCATTACCGGCCGCGGAGGGATCGGTCGCCGCCGCGGCGACGATCGGGTGCACCGCGTCCGGATCCGTCGGCCCCGGCGCGTCCACGGTGGGCCGGTCACCCGCCGCGGCAGCCGCCGGACCGAAGCCCGAGTACGGATACCCGGAGGGAAGGATGAAGGTGTCCTCGCCGTCCTCCCAGTCCGCGTCGAAGCCGGAGGTGACCAGTGGCGCCCCGGCCGAGATGCCGGCCAGCACGCTCGCCAGCTCGGCGCTGGACGGCCGGTCGACCGGATGCTTCTCCAGGCAGCGGGCGATCAGGGCCTCGACGGAGTGGGGCAGGCCCTCCACCGGCGGCAGGGGCTCGGGCTCGACGTACTGGTGGGCGCGGAGCAGGGCGGTGGTGGTACCCACGTCCCAGGGGAGCTGGCCGATCAGCATGCGGTAGATCAGCAGGCCGACCGCGTACACGTCGGTGGCCGGGCTGACCTGGCCGCCCTCCAGCCGCTCGGGCGCGAGGTAGGCCGGGGTGCCCATCAGGCTGCCGTCGGGGTCGGTGTCGTTCTCCCCGATCAGGGCCGAGATGCCGAAGTCGACGACCTTGGCACCGGCCGGGGTGAGCATCACGTTGGCCGGGGTGACGTCCCGGTGCACGATGCCGCGAGCGTGCGCGGAGGCCAGCGCGGCCGCCACCTCGGCGCTGATCCGCACCGCGGTGGGCCACGGCAGCATCCGCACCCGGGCCAGGACCGCGGCCAGGGACTCCCCGTCGACGAGCTCCATCACGACGTACGGCACCGGCTCACCGTCGACGGTGGTCGCCTCGCCGTAGTCGTAGACGTTCGTGATGTGCGGGTGCGTGAGGCGCGCAGCTGCCTGCGCCTCCGCGCGCAACCGGCGCCGGAACGAGGGGTCGGCGCTGGTGGACGGCGGCAGGACCTTGACCGCGACCTGCCGGCCCAGGACTTCGTCGAACCCTCGCCAAACCACTGACATCCCGCCGGCACCGAGCCGCTCGACCAGTCGGTAGCGACCAGCGAGCAGGCCCGCGCCGGGCAGGTCCGTCGTGCTCATGTGCCCCCACATGCGCGCTTCGAGGTGAACGCCGGACCGCACCGCCATGCCGTCAGACGCCGGGCGAGTCGGGCCCGTTCATCGGACTCCGAGCATCCCCCATCGACGGCGAGGATGTTAGTCCCTATCGGTCACCAGTTCGACCCACCCCAAGGCCGATCTACCTGCGCATCATCACCGTGTGTTGGCACCGGTGAGACACCCGGAAGGGGTACGCCGTACGCGCGCGGCCACCGCCGCAGCACGTAGCGCCACGACAATGGCTCCGGTTTGCCCGGTTAGTCGGAACTTCCGCTCTCCACCGTCCGGGGAAGCCAACGACGGAAACGTTCACCATAGGTGAGCGTTCAGCTACGCAGGGAGATCAATTTTGTCCATGATCTGTCAACTGTGTCATCCGCGTGCCCGCGTGCCGGTGAGCCGCCGTCCCACCTGAGGCGCCGCCCCGGGCGCTGACGACGGCAGCGCCACGAACCCGGCCGACACCGGCGCCCCACCGGCCGGTGCCACGCCCAGCTCGGCCAGCCAGGCTCGCATCGGCGCCCACTTCTCGTAGATCACCAGGACCACCTCGCCCGGCCCGGCCATCCGCAGCGCCGCGGTCACGGCGTCCCGGTAGCCGTCCGCCCGGACCGCCGTGAGCTGCGGGCGGCGTGCCCGCATCTCCCGCTCCACCAGCCCGGAGACCTCACCGGGGGCCCGGCCCCGCAGGTCGGCGTCCTCGTAGAGCACCACCCGGGTCAGCCCGTCCGCGAGCACCTGCGCCGAGGCGGCCAGCAGGTCGTCGCGCCGGTCCCCGGGCAGCGTCACCGCCGCCACACAGCGTTCGGCACCCCACAGCCGGTGCAGCGTCCGCAGCGTCGCGGCCAGCGCGGCCGGGTTGTGCGCGTAGTCCACGAACACCGCGACGTCACCGAGCCGGAACAGGGTGCCCCGCCCCGGGTTCTCCACGCTGGGGTCGAACTCGGCGAGCCGGTCGACCAGATGCTCCGGGCGGGCGCCCAGCGCGCGGGCGGCGGCGATCGCGGCCAGGGCGTTCGCCGCCACGTGCAGGGCCGCGCCGCCGTACGTCCCGGGCACCTCGGCCAGCCGCACCAGCGGAGTGCGACGGGCCCCGGTCGCCTGCACCAGCCAGCCGTCGTGCAGCACGTACGCCGCCCCGCCCCGCGCCAGATGCTCGGTGAGCACGGGGTTGGCCGGATCCAGCCCGAACCACACCAGCCGTTTACGGTCGGCGCGTACCCGCGGACGGTCGACCAGGCTGCGCACCCATGGATCGTCGACGTTGAGGACGAGCGTCCCGCCGTCCCGGACCCGCTCGGCCACGACCGCCTTGACGTGCGCCAGATCCTCGATCGAGTCGAGTCCGTCCTGACCCAGGTGGTCGGCGGTGATGTTGGTGATCACCCCGACGTCGGTCCAGTCGTAACCGAGACCGCACCGCAGCAGGCCGCCACGGGCCGTCTCCAGCACCGCCACCTCGACCTGCGGGTCACCGAGGACCATCTGCGCCGACCGCGGCCCGGTGGCGTCGGCGACCTGGACCGTCCGGCCGTCGATGACCACGCCGTCGGTGCTGGTCATCCCGGTTCGCATGCCGCTGCCGCTGAGCAGGTGGGAGATCAGCCGGGCCACCGTGGTCTTGCCGTTGGTGCCGGTGATCGCGACGGCCGGGATACGCCCGTCGGACCCGCCGGGGAACATCGCCCGCACGATCGCGTCACCGACGTCGCGGGGCCGGCCGTGCACCGGGGCAAGGTGCATGCGCAGGCCCGGCACGGCGTTGACCTCGATCACCCCGGAGGCGGCCGGCTCGTCGCCGGGCGGCAACGCGACGGCGATGTCCGCCAGGCGCAGGTCGATGCCGGCGATGTCCAGGCCGATCAGCGCGGCGACCCGCTGGCAGAGCCGGGTCACGTCGGGATGCACCTGGTCGGTGACGTCCCGGCTGGTGCCGCCGGTGGAGAGGTTGGCGGTGTCGCGCAGCTGGACCGTCTCGCCGTCCGCCGGGACACTCTGCCGGGTACGGCCCTGACGGTCCAGCACCCGGTCGATGGTCTCGTCCCACTCGATGCGGGTGAGCACCCGGGAGTGCCCGTGACCCCGCCGCGGGTCGGCGTTCACCCGCTCGACCAGATCCGCGACGGTGGCCCGGCCGTCGCCGGTGACGTGCGGGGCGACCCGTTCGGCAGCCGCCACCACCTCACCGGCCACCACCAGGACCCGGTAGTCCCGGCCGTCGAGCTGCCGTTCCACCACCGCCTCGCCATCCACCGCGCGGAAGGCGCGGGCCACCTCGTCCGGGGTGACCAGATGCAGGGTGACATCCCGTCCCTGCCGGCCGTGCCGTGGCTTCACCACCACCGGTCCGCCCAGCTCGCCCAGCAGCCGGACCGCGTCCTCGGCGGTGGCGGCGGCGCCACCGGCCGCGACCGGGATGCCGGCCTCGTCGAGCAGCCTCCGGGTGACGTGCTTGTCCCCGGCGATGTCGACGCCGACGGCGCTGGTCCGATCGGTCATCGCCGCCCAGGCGAGCCGGCGCCGGTGTCCCCACCCGAGCCGCAGCAGGCTGAGGTCGTCGAACCGCTCCACCGGTATGCCGCGCCGCCGGGCGGCCGTGATGATCGACCGGGTGCTCGGGCCGGTGGCTTCGCGCTCGGCCAATGCGGCCAGCCCGGACAGGCGGTCCTCGAGCGCCCGCGCCGGCGGAACGGCCCCGCCGTGCACCTCCCGGACCAGGTCGATCGCGGCGACGAGCAGTTCGCGGGGCACCGGCGACTCGCTGGACTCGTCGATCGGGCACTCCATGATGACGTCGTAGATTCCGGGCTCGCCGGTGCCCACGGTCCGGCCGAAGGTCACGTCCCGGCCGATCAGCTGCGACAGCTCGATGCAGACGTGCTCACTGACGTGCCCGAAGTAGGTGCCGTTGCGCAGCCGGCTGACGAATCCGCCTGGAGCACCGGCCGCGCAATGGTGCTCGGCCAGGCCCGGCACCACCCGCAGCAGGCGCTCGGTGAAACCGGTGCAGTCGGTGGTCTCCACACCGGCCAGGTCTTCCAGCCGCAGCCGGGCCACCACGGCAGGCCGGGAGAGGTAGACGTTGGGGCCGCGCAGGCGGCGCAGGCTCTCGATCTTCATGCGGCTCGTTCCCGTTCTCGGGAGGGCGGGCCGGTGACGGGTCGGCGGCCCGTGAGGTGGAAGGTGCAGCCGGCCGGCAGCACGTGGATGCGGGCCCCGGCGAGCGTGATCGGCCCGGACGGTGGAACCCGGATGTCGGTCGCGGCGCCGGCGTCGACCACCGTCACCGCCCCGCTGCCGAGGACCTCGAAACTGTCGCCTCCGGTCAGGATGGCGGTGTCCTCGTCGATGCCCACGCCCAGCTCGTGGGGGTAGCGGGCGACCGCGCTGAGCAGGCGGTTGAGGCGGCCGCGCTCGGCGAAGTGCTGGTCGATCACCACGCACGGCAGGAACTCGAGCCCCGGGCCGGTGCGTACGCTGTCCGCGGCCACACCGGGGCGGTCGCCCCCGGTGATCATCGTGGCGGACATCATCGCCGCGCCCGCGCTGGTCCCCGCGAGCACCACCCGGCCGGCGGCGACCAGTTCGTGCAGGAGTGTGTCGACGGCGGTGCCGCCCAGCACCCCCGTGATGCGTTCCTGGTCGCCACCGGTGAAGAAGATTCCGGTGGCCGCGCGCAGGACCGGCTCGGCGCCGGGAGCGTTCGCCTCGACCCGTGAGGAGATCCGCAGGGCGCGGACGGAGCCGGCACCCAATGCCTCGAACTCCCCGATGTACGCGGCCTCCGTCGCCTCCGGGGTCTCGCTGGCCGTCGCGATGACCACGATGCGGGCAGCATCCGCTCCGGAGAGTTCGACGAACCGGCGCAGCAGGTCGGACCCCACGGCTCCGCCCATGATCAAGAGTCGGCTGGTCCCCTCCACACTGCTGAGGTTAATCGGAACAAAACCGAAACATCGGGCTAATTCGAATGCGGCTCAGCTTTCCCCGCGCCGCTTCTTGCGGGCCTCGCGCCTCTCCTCGAACCTCGCCGCCTGCGTCTCCAGCGTCTCCATGTGCGCGGCGAGCTCCTCACGCGCCCGCTCGCCGTCACCGCGCAGGTCGGTACGGTCCCAGACGTCCCACTGCCGCAGAACCGGGCTGAGCACCTCGTCGCGGTGCTGACGCAGGTCGTAGATGCCGGCCAGCGCGATCGACAGCGCCTTGCGGCCGAAGCCCTCGATGTTCGCGCCGGGCATCTCGAAAGCCGCCACCACGTCCGTGACCGCCCGCATCGCCTGATCCGGCGCCAGCTCGAACGCCCCGGCCAGCAGGTTGCGGTAGAAGACCATGTGCAGGTTCTCGTCGGCCGCCACCCGGGCCAGCAGCTGCTCGGCGATCGGGTCGCCGGTGGCCCGCCCGGTGTTGCGGTGCGAGATCCGGGTCGCCAGCTCCTGGAACGCCACATACGCGACGGTGTGCAGCATCTCGTCGTTGTGGTCGTTGACGTAGCCGGACTGCATGTGGGCCATCCGGGCCCGCTCCAGCTCGACCGGGTCCACGGCGCGGGTGACGGTCAGGTAGTCGCGGATGGCGATCCCGTGCCGCCCCTCCTCCGCGGTCCAGCGGTGCACCCAGGTACCCCACGCGCCGTCCCGGCCGAAAAGGCTGGCGATCTCGTGGTGGTACGAGGGCAGGTTGTCCTCGGTGAGCAGATTGACGATCAGCGCGGTCCGCGCCACGTCCGGCAGTTTCGAGTCGTCGGGGCGCCACTGCTCGCCGCCGAGCAGACCGTCGAAGGTCCGGCCCTCGCTCCACGGCACGTACTCGTGCGGGAACCACTCCTTGGCAAGCGCCAGGTGCCGGTCGAGGTTGGTGGCCACGACAGGCTCGAGCTCGATCAGCAGCGCGGTCTGGTCCAGCGGCATCCGCTCACCGTAGCCGCTGGACCAAAATCACGCAGCGTCAGCGCGCGGACACGTTCGGGTACAGATCGGTGGCCGGCGGCTGCCAGGTCGCCGCGTCCGCCTCCACCTGCTCGCCGGAACGGATGTCCTTCACCGTGTCCGGCTCACCCGGGAACCAGACGAACGGGACACCGCGCCGATCCGCGTACTGGATCTGCTTGCCGAACTTCGCCGCGGCCGGCGCCACCTCGGTCGCGATCCCCCGCCGGCGCAGGGCCGACGCGATCCGCTCGCTCTCGGCCCGTCTGTCCTCACTGGCCAGGGCGATCACGACGCAGGTCGGCACCGAGCGGGAGACGGTCAGCGCGTCCTGGCCGAAGAGCAGGCCCAGCAGGCGCGACACCCCGATCGAGATGCCGACGCCCGGGAAGCGGGTGTTGCCGACCGACGCCAGGTTGTCGTACCGGCCGCCCGAGGTGATCGAGCCGAACCGCTCGTAGCCCTTCAGCATCGTCTCGTACACCGTGCCGGTGTAATAGTCGAGACCACGGGCGATCTTCAGCTCGGCCCGGACCAGGCCCGGCGCGTGCTCGCCGGCGGTCTCGACGACCTGGAGCAACTCGCCGAGCCCCTCGTCGAGCAGCGGGTCGGACACCCCGAGAGCACGGACCCGGTCGACGAACGAACCGTCGGCGGCCGAGATCTCCGCCAGCGCGAGACAGGCCGCGGCCTGCGCGTCGGTGGCCCCGGCCGTCTCCACGAGGGCGGCCGCCACCTTCTCCGGGCCGATCTTGTCGAGCTTGTCCACCGTACGCAGGACCTGCGCCGTGTCCTCGAGGCCCAGGCCGCGGTAGAAGCCCTCGCACACCTTGCGGTTGTTGACCAGGATCACCGCGTCCGGGATGGGCAGCGACTTGAAGACGTCACCGATCACCAGCGGCATCTCGGTGTCGAAGTGGAACGGCAGCGTGTCCCGGTTCACCACGTCGATGTCGGCCTGCAGGAACTCGCGGTAGCGGCCCTCCTGCGGGCGCTCACCGCGCCACACCTTCTGGATCTGGTAGCGCTTGAACGGGAACTGCAGCTTGCCGTTGTTCTCGGTGACGAACCGTGCGAACGGGACGGTCAGGTCGAAGTGCAGGCCCAGCTGGTCGTCGGACCGCGCGGTGGGGTCGTCCTCCTGCAGACGGCGCAGCAGGTAGACCTCCTTGGAGGTCTCGCCCTTGCTGAGCAGGGTGTCCAGCGGCTCGACGGCGCGGGTCTCGAGGGACGCGTAGCCGTACAGCTCGAAGGTGGATCGGATCTTGTCGAGCACCTGCTGCTCGATGATGCGCTGGGGCGGCAGCCACTCGGGAAAGCCGGAAATGGGCACGTGCGTGTCTCCTAGAGGAAGCGGCCGGGCGCGGCGGTCAGCTCCCGCAGGTACGGGTTCGACGCGCGCTCACGGCCGATGGTGGTGGCCGGTCCGTGGCCGGGCAGCACGACGGTGTCGTCGGCCAGCGGCAGGATCTTGTCCCGCAGGCTGGCCATCATCGTCGGGGTGCTGCCACCCGGCAGGTCGGTGCGTCCGATCGAGCCCGCGAAGAGCACGTCCCCGGAGAGACAGATCTCCTCAGCGTCCCACGAGGAGGTTGCTCCGGGCAGGCGGAACAGCACCGACCCGCCGGTATGGCCGGGCGCATGGTCGACAGTCACCTCGATGCCCGCGATGGTGAGGACCGCGCCGTCGGTCAGCTCGGCCACGTCCTCCGGCTCGGTGTAGGGCAGCCGGCCACCGAACATCGCAGTCAGGTCGGCGCTCAGCCCCTTGGCCGGATCGGCGAGCATCTCCAGGTCAGCGGGGTGCACGTAGGCCGTGATGCCGCGCGCGCCGCAGACCGGGGCCACCGAGAAGGTGTGGTCCAGGTGCCCGTGGGTGAGCAGCACGGCGGCCGGCGACAACCGGTGCTTCGCGAGCGTCTCCTCGAGCTGATCGAGCACACCGATGCCCGGATCGACCACCAGGCACTGCTCACCCGGACCGGCGGCGACCACATAGCAATTGGTGCCGAAGGCCTGGGCGGGAAAGCCGGTGACGAGCACGGTGGCAGCCTCTCGGGAACGAATGCGAATCGTAACGAGAGTAGCCGGACGGGCGCACGCCACTTTCTCAGGAGGTACCCGTACACTCTTGCGGGCGTGTGGCGTGCCGCACCCCTTGACATATACACAGGCGTTCCTGTGATCCGAGGCAGGGAAGGACAGCGTTCGGTGGCTTCCAGCAAGGACCGGCAGCGCAAGCTCGCGCGGGCCAAATTCGACCGGCAGCAGGCCCGCCGGGCCGAGCGTGAGGGCCGCCGTCGCCGGATCACGGCGGGCGTCGGCACCACCCTCGCCGTCCTGCTCGTCGCTGCCGGCGGCGCCTGGATCGGTGGTGTCTTCGACCCCGAGGAGTCCACCGAGACCACCGCCACCGACGTCTGCCTGTGGACGCCGCTCGGCACGGCGAGCAACCCCGATCTCAAGGATGTCGGCACGCCGCCCACGAAGGACATTCCCGATTCCGGCACCTCGACCATGACGATCAGCACCGACAAGGGCGCACCGATCGTGGTCGAGGTCGACGTGGCCAGCTCGCCGTGTGCGGCGACCAGCTTCTCGTACCTGGCCGGCAAGCAGTTCTTCGACAACACCGAGTGCCACGAGCTGACCGCCGAGGGCGCCCTGCGCTGCGGTGACCCGGCCGGCTCCGGGCAGGGCGGGCCGACGTACAGCTACTACGACGAGAACCTGCCGGTCGCGCCGGAGCAGCCGTCGCCGGCGCCCAGCGCCAGTGCCGCGCCCTCCACGCCGGCCCCGGTCCTCTACCCGAAGGGGACGGTCGCCGTGCTCGGCAACCCGCAGGGTGTCAACGGGAGCCAGTTCCTGATCTTCCACAAGGACTTCGCCACCGCCACGCCGGGCTACTCGATCCTCGGGAAGGTGACCGGCGGGCTGGACACGCTCGCCGCGATCGCCAAGACCGAGACGGTCGCCAACAGCACCGGTGACAAGGTCAAGCCGAAGGACAAGATCACCATCAAGACCTTGACCGTCGGCCCCGCATCCGCCGGCACGGCCGCCTCGGCCGCTGCCAGCGCCGCCCCCTCGACAGGTGCCCAATCGTGACTTCTGAAGGCAGAGACAGCAGCATGGAGGAGACCGTGTCGTCGATCAAGGACCGGCAGCGCGCCGCGGCGCGGGCCCGGCTCGAGAAGGAGATGGCCGAACGGGCCACAGCCGCGCGCAAGCGCAGGCAGCGCCAGGCCATCATCGGCTCGGCACTCGCCGTCGTGGTGATCGCCGGTGCGGCCTGGTTTATCGTGCAGGCCACGAAGAAGGACAGCACGGAGGCCGCGGGCGCCCCCTCGGCCAGCGCCGAGCCCAGCGCCGCGGCCCCGACGCCGAGCGCTCCCCCGGCCGGTCCCGGCACGGTCAACTGCCTCTGGACCCCGTCCGAGGAGACCGGTGGCAACAAGGTCAAGGACGTCGGCCTTCCGCCGGTCAACGTGCCGAACACCGGCAAGGCGACCGTCTCCTTCGACACCAACCTCGGTGTCATCTCGGCGCAGGTCGACCTCTCGAAGGCCCCGTGCACCGGCGCCAGCTTCAAGCACCTGGCGGCGAAGAACTTCTTCGAGAACTCGAAGTGCCACCGCATGGTGAACCAGGACGGCTTCAAGGTGCTCCAGTGCGGTGACCCGTTCGCGGTCGGCGCGGGATACCGCGACACCGACGGCACCGGCGGGCCGAGCTACACCATGGTCGAGGAGAACCTCCCGACCGACACCAAGAAGCCGTACCCGGCGGGCTCGATCGCGATGGCCAACACCGGCGCGCCCGGCAGCACCGGCAGCCAGTTCTTCATCTGCTCCGAGGACACCGTCCTGCCGCCGAACTACACGCTGCTCGGTGTCATCGACAACGGCCTCGACATCGTCCGGAACGTGGTCAAGGCCGGCGACGACAAGGCCTTCGAGCCGTCGCCCGGTGGCGGCCACCCGAAGACCGAGGTAGTCATCAAGAAGATGACGGTCGCCTGATCCATCGGCACACGAAGAAGGGCGGTCCCCAGCGGGACCGCCCTTCTTCGTCACTTCGTCAGATCAAGCGGTCAGATCACGCGCCGGAGGTCACCCGGTAGGCGTCGAACACGCCGTCCACCTTGCGGACCGCGGCGACCAGGTGGCCCAGGTGCTTGGGGTCGGCCATCTCGAAGGTGAACCGGCTCACCGCCACCCGGTCGCGGGTCGTCGTCACCGTGGCGGAGAGGATGTTCACCCGCTCCTCCGACAGGACCCGGGTCACGTCGGCCAGCAGCTTGTGCCGGTCGAGGGCCTCCACCTGGATCGCCACCAGGAACGTGGACGCCGACGTCGGTTTCCAGCTGACCTCGACCATCCGCTCGGACTGGTCACGCAGATCCTGGGCGTTGGCGCAGTCGTCGCGGTGCACGCTCACACCGCCGGAACGGGTGACGAACCCGAAGACGGCGTCACCGGGAACCGGCGTGCAGCAGCGGGCCAGTTTCACCCAGACGTCCGAGACACCCTTCACCACGACGCCGGGATCCTGGGCGGAGCTGCGGTTGCGCGGCGGCCGGGTCGCGACGGCGGTCTCGGCGATGTCCTCGACCGCGCCCTCCTCGCCACCGAAACCGGCGACCAGCTTCTGGACCACCGACTGGGCGGAGACGGCGTTCTCCCCGACCGCGGCATAGAGCGACGCGACGTCCGCCAGGTGCAGGTCGCGGGCGATCGTCATGAGGTTCTCGCTGGTCAGCATGCGCTGCAGGGGCAGGCCCTGCTTGCGCATCGCCTTGACGATCGCCTCCTTGCCGTCCTCGATCGCCTCCTCGCGGCGCTCCTTGTTGAAGTACTGCCTGATCTTCGTCCGGGCGCGCGGGCTCTTCACGAAGCCGAGCCAGTCCTGCGTGGGGCCGGCCGTCGCCGACTTCGACGTGAAGATCTCGATCACGTCGCCGTTCGACAGCGGGGACTCCAGCGGCACGAGCTTGCCGTTCACCCGGGCGCCGATGCACTTGTGGCCGACCTCGGTGTGCACCGCGTAGGCGAAGTCGACCGGGGTCGAGCCGGTCGGCAGGGGGATCACGTCGCCCTTCGGCGTGAAGACGTAGACCTCCTGGCTCGACAGGTCGAACCGCAACGCGTCCAGGAACTCGGACGGGTCGCTGGCCTCCCGCTGCCAGTCGAGCAGCTGCCGCAGCCAGGTCATCTCGTCGATGTGCGCCGGCGGGCCGACGATCGTCGCGCCCTTCTGCTCCTTGTACTTCCAGTGGGCGGCGATGCCGAACTCGGCGGTGCGGTGCATCGCGAACGTGCGGATCTGCATCTCGACCGGCTTGCCGGTCGGGCCGATGACCGTCGTGTGCAACGACTGGTACATGTTGAATTTCGGCATCGCGATGTAGTCCTTGAACCGGCCGGGAACCGGCTGCCAGTTCGCGTGGATCACACCGAGCGCCGCATAGCAGTCGCGGACCGTGTCGACCAGGATCCGGACACCGACCAGGTCGTAGATGTCGTTGAAGTCACGGCCCCGCACGATCATCTTCTGATAGATCGAGTAGAGGTGCTTGGGCCGGCCGGTCACCTCGGCCTTGATCTTCGCCGACTTGAGGTCGAGCTGGACCCGGTTGGTCACCTGGCGCAGCAGCGCCTCACGCTGCGGCTGGTGCTCCCCGATCAGGCGGTTGATCTCCTCGAACCGCTTGGGGAAGAGGGTGCCGAAGGCGAGGTCCTCCAGCTCCCACTTGATCGTGTTCATGCCGAGGCGGTGGGCCAGCGGTGCCAGGATCTCGAGCGTCTCCTTGGCCTTCTGCTCCTGCTTGGCGCGGGGCAGGAAGGTCAGGGTGCGCATGTTGTGCAGCCGGTCGGCGAGCTTGATGACCAGCACCCGCGGGTCCTTGGCCATCGCCACGACCATCTTGCGGATCGTCTCGGCCTTGGCCGCGTCACCGAGCTTGACCCGGTCGAGTTTCGTCACGCCGTCGACGAGCAGCGCCACCTCGGCACCGAAGTCGTTGCGCATGCTCTCGAGCGAGTAGTCGGTGTCCTCGATGGTGTCGTGCAGCAGGGCGGCCACCAGCGTCGTGGTGTCCATGCCCAGGTTGGCCAGGATCGTCGCGACCGCGAGCGGATGAGTGATGTACGGGTCGCCGGACTTGCGATACTGCCCCGAGTGCCAGCGGGCCGCGACGTCGAACGCCTTCTGCAGCGCCCGGGCATCGGCCTTGGGATGGCTGGCCCGGTGCGTCGCGATCAGCGGCTCCAGGACCTCACTGACCTGCGTGCTCTGCCATGGGGCGTTGAACCGGGCGAGCCGGGCGCGCACCCGCCGCCCGGTGGGTGCGCTGGCAAGACCACCGAACCCGCTGCTCGGCTCGTCCGCGGGCGCGAGCGGCTGGGTGTTCTCCAGATCGCCAGCGGCCACCTTGTCGCCGGGCGTGCCATCGCCCGAGTTCTGGGTCGGTTGCACCGTGCCCTCCGCCGGAGGGGCGACGTCGCTGGACACCGGCCTCCTCACACGTTCGCCGGGATCAACTGGTCTGTTCGGAACGCCCATCCTACCCGCACCGCCTCACCGAATACCCCGGCCGAACCTACGAATAGAGCGGGCCCGGCCGGGCGAAGAACATCGAAGACGGATCAAACGGTCAACAAGGCGTGTACCTTGCGTGACCCGAGCCGTCCCCGGCCGTTGAGGAAGCCCAGTTCCATCAGCACGGTGAACCCCACGACCACGCCGCCGGCCTGCTCCACCAGATCCATGGTCGCCGCGGCGGTGCCACCGGTCGCCAGCACGTCGTCGACCACCAGGACGCGCTGTCCGGGCACGAAGGCGCCCTCGGTGAGCTCGAGGGTGGCTTCGCCGTACTCGAGCGCGTACGACGCGGAGAAGGCCGGTCGCGGCAGCTTCCCGGCCTTGCGGACCGGGACGACGCCAGTGCCGGTCGCGTAGGCGACCGCCGCCGCCACCACGAAACCTCGCGCCTCGACCCCGGCCACCACGTCGAACGCACCGGCGCCGTAGTGGGCGACGATGCCGTCGACGACCTTGCGGAACGTCGGGCCGTCACCGAAGAACGGCATCAGATCCTTGAAGACGATGCCCGGCTGGGGAAAGTCCGGCACGTCGACGGTGCCGCCGGCGACCAGGGCCGCCAGTTCCGGACCGCTGTCGCCGGTAACCGCGGGGTTCTCGCTACTCACGGCGGACAGCCTAGACGAGAGACGGCCCACCACCCCGAGGGGTAGCGGGCCGTAGCTCTGCGTGAATGTCAGCGGCGCTTGCCGCCGGGACGGTTGCCGGCACCGCCGGTGCCGCGCTTGCCGGCCGGGCGGGCGCCCGGCCGCGGGGTGGTGCCACCGGCGAACGCGGGCACCTCGTCCGTGGCGGGACGGCCGGCGGGACGGCGCTCGCCGCTCGCCACGTCGTCCGAGCGCTGGGCCCGCCGGGCCAGCACGCGGGCGTTGTGCGCCTTGATCCGCGGCTCCCGGTCCTTGAGCCAGCTGAGCAGCGGGGCGGCGAAGAAGATCGACGAGTAGACACCGATGCCCATACCCACGAAGAGCACGAGACCGAGGTCCTTCAGGGTGCCCGCCCCCAGCAGACCGGCGCCGATGAAGAGCACCCCACCGACCGGCAGCATCGCCACCAGGCTGGTGTTCAGCGAACGCATCAGGGTCTGGTTGATGGCCAGGTTGGTGGCCTCACCGTAGGTGCGCGTGCTCCCCCCGGTGATGCCACGCGTGTTCTCCTGCACCTTGTCGAACACCACGACCACGTCGTAGAGCGAGTAACCCAGGATCGTCAAGAAGCCGATCACCGTGTACGGCGTGAGCTCGAACCCGACAAGCGAGTAGACACCCGCCGTGAACGTCAGGTCGACAAGCAGCGAGGCGAACGCCGCCAGTGCCATCCGCCACTCGAACAGGACGACCAGGTACGCCGTGACCAGCAGCAGGAAGATCACCAGACCCAGCACGGCCTTGTTGATGACCGTGCCGCCCCATGCGGAGGAGACCTGACTGTCGCTGATCTGCGTCACGTCGACGCCGAGATCCGCGGCGAGGCCGGCCTTGGCCTCCTGCATGTCCGCCGCGGACAGCTCCGTCGAACGGATCTTGAAGCTGGCCTCCGCTCCGTCGCCGACCTGCTGCGCGGCCTTGACCTCGGCGTCCGGGGACACCTTATCGACGGCCTGGGAAACCGCCTCCTGGATCTCTTCCTGGGTCAGGGTCTTCCCGGAGACCTGGGCCGGGACGATGAACTCGCTACCGCCGGCGAATTCGATACCGAGGTGGAAGCCACGGAAGATGATGCTGCTGAGTGCGATCACCACCATGGCGGCGACGACGGCGAACCACATCTTGCGGCGGCCGACGATACGGAGGTTCGCCTCGCCCTGATAAAGGCGTGACGCGAGACTGTTCCGGGCCATCTCAGGCCTCCTTCACGCGCGAGGAGACGGGCTCCTCAGTCTGGCTGCGGCGCAGAACACGGCCAAGGCCACTGACGGTGGGCGACATGAACGCCTTGGTGCTGGCGAGCACGGTCATGATCGGGTGCCGGAAGAGGAACACCACGAGCAGGTCCAGCACGGTCGAGAGGCCGAGGGCGAAGGCGAGGCCCTGCACCTGGCCGATCGACACGATGTAGAGAACCACGGCACACATGATCGTGATGGCGTTCGCTGAGATGATCGTACGCTTGGCCCGTTGCCACGCCCGGGGCACCGCGCTGCGTGGGCTGCGGCCTTCGTGGATCTCGTCCTTGAGTCGCTCGAAGTAGATGATGAACGAGTCCGCCGCCACACCGAGCGAGACGATGAAGCCCACGATGCCGGCCAGCGTCAGGGTGAAGCCGATCGAGCGGCCCAGGAAGACCAGCGCACCGAAGGTGAGCAGGGCGGAGAGGCCCAGGCTCAGGAAGATCACCAGGCCGAGCAGGCGGTAGTAGAAGAACGAGTAGACCGCCACCAGGCCGAGACCGATCGCGGCGGCGAGCAGACCCGCCTCGAGCTGCTGACTGCCGACGGTCGCGGTGACGGTCTGCGCCGGGCCGGCCTGGAAGGTCACCGGGATGGCACCGAACTTCAGCTGGTCGGCGAGTTCCTTGGCGGTCGCCGGGGTGAAGTCGCCGGTGATCTGGGACTGGCCGGTGAGCACACCCTGGATCTGCGGCGCGGAGATGACCTCCTTGTCCAGGACAACGGCCACCGCGCAGTGCGTCTGACCGTCGGAGGACGGGCCGAACGCGCTCGCCGCGATGTAGCAGGGCTCGGTGGTGCCGGCCTCGAACGCCTTGCGGGTCAGCGCGGCCCACTTCTTCTGGCCCTCGGTGTCGAAGTCCAGCGAGACGACCCAGCGGCTCTGCTGGTCGATCTGCGGGGAGGCGCTGCTGATGTCGTCACCGACGACCTCGGCCTTGTCCAGCACGACCTTGGCGCCGTTGTAGCAGGCCACCACCTCGATGTTGACGTCGTCGATCGCGCCGTCCGGCCGCTTGTTCAGCTGGTCGCAGCTGATCGTCGGGACGTTGAACTGCATCTTCGGGTCGAGCGCGTTCACCTCGTCGCCGGAGAGGCCGGCGAACGCCTTGAACGGCAGGCCGGCCTTCGGGTCGGTGCTGAGGTCGACCGGCGCGGTCAGCTTCTCGGCCGCGGCCCAGGCCTCGGCGCCGACCTTCTTCGCGACGGCGGCGCGCTGTTCCTTCACGTCCGCGGTGACCGGAGCCGGAGCCGCGGCGGAGGCCGACGCGGACGGAGCAGCCGCGGGGGCGGACGGAGCCGCCGACGGGGCGGTGCTGGGGGCCGGAGCGGCCTCGCCACCGCCCTGGCCGCCGGTCGACGACGAGGCGGCCGGGGCCCCGCTCTTCGCGCCCGCCGAGGGGGTGGCCCCGGGCGCCGCGGGAGCGGACGGGTTCGCGCTGCCGCTCGCCGACGCGCTGGGCGTCGGGCTCGCCGGGTTCAGCGCGGACGCGGCGACGTCCCCGGTGACCGCGGTGAGCAGGCGGAACCGCATGTTCGCGGCCTGCCCGAGGCTCTTCAGCTGCTCCTTGGCCTCACCGGCGAGCGAGACGACGATGGTGTTGTTGCCCTGGATGACCACCTCGGCCTCGGAGACACCGAGCGCGTTGACGCGGTTCTCGATGATCTCGCGAGCCCGCTCCATGGCCTCCGGGGTGGGCTGTCCGCCCTGCTGGGAGGCAATGTAGGTGGCCTGCGTGCCACCGACGAGGTCGAGGCCCAGCTTCGGCTCCAGGCGCTGCTTCCATCCGCCGGAGGCACCGGCGGCGAAGAAGACGCACAGATAGAGGACGACGAAGACCAGACCGAGCACGCCGAGTTGGCGTCCAGGATGCATTTGTCCCTGTGGTGGTCGTGCCACGGCTTTTGGTCTCCCTGTGTTCCGGCCGCGCACGGCGCGGCACCATCTGTCTGTGACCGGCCGTCGACTGTCGAACGGCGGGCTGACGCACCGGCCCGTCTAGCTCAACCCGGGCCGGTGCGTTCGGGAAATGCGGGTCAGTCCTGCTTACGCGTTTCGGTGACGGGGCTCTCCGGCTCCGCCTGGTCGTCCGCCGAACGGGCGAACGGCTCCGCGTCGGGCGTGTCGACGTCCGGCTCGGGGATGACCTCGCCGGACTTCTGAACGACCTTGGCGATCGCCGGACGCGCGAACCGCACCTCGACGCCGGGTGAGATCTCCAGAAGGACCTCGCCGTCGGCGACACCGGTGACGGTGCCGTGAAGGCCGCCGATCGTCACGATCTGGTCCCCCGGACCGAGCGTGTTCTGCATGTCCTGCGCCTCGCGGCGCCGCTTCTGCTGCGGCCGGATCATGAAGAAGTAGAAGACGGCGAAGAACAGGGCGATGATCAGGAAAAACGAGAGATCACCGCCGCCGCCGGCGGCCTGGGCATAACTTGCCTCGCGCACGAAAAAATGCCTTCCGTCAGCCGCCGGCGCAACGGGGTGGGCGGGCGCCGCGGCGATATGTGAATCCGGATGGAACGGCGGCGAGTCTAATAGGTCAACCTGGAGATAACGAATGCGGCACACGTCACGTTCACATCACGGGGGATAAGTTGCCCTCATCACGTGTCCCGGGCGAACAGGTCACCCTGAAACACCCCGGATCGCCCATCCGCCGGCGGAACCTTCCCCAGATGCGCCCAGCCCGCCTCGGTGGCCACCCGGCCCCGCGGGGTCCGGGCCAGCAGACCCGCTCGGACCAGGAACGGCTCGCACACCTCCTCGACCGTGTCGGACTGCTCCCCCACCGCCACGGCCAGGGTGGACAGACCGACCGGGCCGCCCTTGAACGACTCGATCAGGGCACGCAGCACCGCCCGGTCCAGCCGGTCCAGTCCCAGCGCGTCGACGTCGTAGACCTGCAGCGCCGCCTTCGACACCGCCTCGGTGACCACGCCGTCCGCACGCACCTCGGCGAAGTCGCGCACCCGGCGCAGCAGCCGGTTCGCGATACGCGGTGTGCCACGTGAGCGCCGGGCGATCTCCGCCGAGCCCTCCGGAGTGATCCGCACGCCGAGGATGCGTGCCGAGCGGTGCAGCAGCGCGTCCAGGTCCGCGTGCGAGTAGAAGTCCAGATGCGCGACGAAACCGAACCGGTCACGCATCGGCCCGGACAGCAGACCGGCCCGGGTGGTCGCGCCGACCAGCGTGAACGGCTCCACGTCGAGCGGGATCGCGGTCGCACCCGGCCCCTTGCCGACCACCACGTCGACCCGGAAGTCCTCCATGGCGCTGTAGAGCAACTCCTCCGCCGGTTTCGCGATCCGGTGGATCTCGTCGATGAAGAGCACGTCGCCGGGCGCCAGGCCGGTCAGGATCGCGGCCAGATCGCCGGACCGCTCGATCACCGGGCCGCTCGTCGTCCGGATCCCGGTGCCCAGTTCGGCCGCCACGATGTTGGCCAGGGTGGTCTTTCCGAGGCCCGGCGGGCCGGACAGCAGGATGTGATCGGGCGGTGTGCCACGGCCCATCGAGGCCTTGAGCAGCAGCTCCAGCTGGTCACGGACCCGGTGCTGGGCGATGAAGTCGGCGAGCCGGCGCGGGCGGACGCTCGCCTCGGCGTCCAGGTCCTCGTCGAACGGGTCCGGCGAGACGAGATCCTCGGTCATCGCGTCACCTCCGCCGCACCACGGCCCGACGGCGCACTCCGCGAGGCGTTCATCGGGTCTTGCCCAGCAGGCGGATCGCCTGACGCAGCAGGACCGGCACCGGCGGCGTCTCGCCGTCGATCGTCTCGGCGACCGCGGCCACCGCCTGGTCCGCCTGCGTCGCCGTCCAGCCGAGCGCGAGGACGCCCTGCCGGACCTGTTCCTGCCAGGCGCCGTTCAGCAGGCCGGCCGAACCGGTACCGGCCGGCCCGACGGGACCGATCTTGTCCTTGAGCTCGACGATCATCTTCTCCGCGCCGCGTTTGCCGATACCCGGAACCGCGGTCAGGACCGCGACGTCACCACCGGCGAGCGCGCGGCGTACGACATCGGGCTGATGAACCGCGAGCACCGCCTGCGCGATGCGTGGACCGACGCCGTTGGCCGTCAGCAGCAGCTCGAAGAGCTGTTTCTCGTCATCGTCGGCGAAGCCGAAGAGGGTGAGCGAGTCCTCCCGGACGATGAGCGTGGTCGCGAGCCGCGCCTCGGCGCCGGTGCGCAGCCCGGCGAGCGTGTTCGGTGCGCAGAGGACGCGCATTCCGACACCACCCACCTCGACCACGGCGCTGTCGTGGAGGATCGCGGTGACCACACCGCGCACGCTGGCGATCATCTACAGGCTCCTGCGGGCTGCGGCTTCGATCTTCATACGGGTCCCGCCACGCCAGATGTGGCAGATGGCGATGGCGATGGCGTCCGCCGCGTCGGCCGGCTTCGGCGGTGCGGACAGTTTCAGCAACCTGGTCACCATGGCGGTGACCTGCGCCTTGTCGGCGGTGCCGGACCCGGTGACGGCCGCCTTCACCTCGCTCGGGGTGTACATCTGGACCGGCAGCCCGGCCCGCGCGCCGGCCAGGATCGCGACCCCGCTCGCCTGCGCGGTGCCCATCACCGTCCGTGCGTTGTGCTGCGAGAACACCCGCTCGACGGCGACGCTCTCCGGCTTGTAGGCGGCGACCAGCTCGGCCAGAGTACGGTCCAGGTGCAGCAGACGCTGCGAGATGTCCTCGTCCGGCTCGCTGCGCACCACGGTGTAGCCGATCAGCTTGCCCGGCCGCCCCGGCATCCCCTCGACGACGCCGACGCCGCATCTCGTCAGCCCCGGATCGATGCCGAGAACCCGCACAGACTGCCTCCCCCTCGCGTACGTGTGTTCGACACCCTAATACGCGTTCCTCTTGCGGCTTCCGCCGACACGCCTCGACCATGGAGGCTGGGAGGTCCGTCATGCACGTCATTCCGCCGATGGACGACGAGCCGCCGGCCGACTACGTCGCCTTCGTCACCACGCACGCGTCCCTGCTGCGCACCGAGGCCGCCCGCCTGGTCGGCGACGCACGGGTGTCGGAGGAGATCTATCTGGCCGTGCTCACCGATCTGGCCGGCCACTGGCGGCGGCTGCGCTGGTTCCGGAACGCCGACGCGTACATGCGGCAGCGCCTGCAGGCGCGGACCGGGCAGTGGCGCGAGGATCAGGTCTACGAGGTCGAGGTGCGGGTGCTGCGGCCCCGCGAGCCGGTGGCCCCGGTGTACACCCGGGGCGGCAGCCTGGCACTGCGCAAGGCCTCGATCATCGGGAGTACGGCCAGAGCCGACCTGGAGGCGCTCGCCGACGCGGAGATCGCCTGGGTGCACGCCTACCTGAGGTCCCAGTGGCGGCGCCTGCTCCGCTACGTGATCTTCGGCGTCCTGCTGGTCGGCGGACTCGTCCAGTACATGTCCTGGCTGGCCGCCGACCCCGTCTAGGCCTGCCCGGCGCGGTACTCGGCTTCCAGCTCGGAGACCAGAAGAGTCCGCTCCTTGGGGTAGTCCGGCTCATCGCCGGTCTCGTCCAGCCGCATGATGGTGACCACCCCGTCGTCATCGCAGGCGTCGGGCGTCTCCTCGACGATCCAGTACTCCGGAATGCCGTGCTCGGCATACCAGAGCTTCTTTTCCAGGAACTCACCGTTCGGCGAGTTCTTTGAAACGACCTCGACGACGAGGCTGTATGCCGATGGCGACAGGTTCGAGTAGTTCGTCATGCCGGCCGGCAAGTGCGTAACCACGCCCACGTCCGGCAGCCGAAGGTCACGGGGCCGGGCTCCGCGCACTCCAGGATCCTGGAACACGCGAAGCCCTGCCAGGCGAAGCATGAAGTAGAGGCGACCCGTCATCTCCTTGTGCCAGAAGGTGGACGGCGTCATGACGACGAGGTTCCCGTTGTGCAACTCGTAGCGGAAACCCTTGGGCAGTGAGATGAGGTCGTCGACATCCAGATTCTCGATCGAAGACAGATTGAGGAGCAATGACGGATTGAACTCAGTCATGGCGGTCAACACCCCCTCACTCTACTAGCCCCTTGACATCATGTCACTCGTCAATAGCGGCCATCACCTCGTCCGAGATATCGGCGTTCGAGTAGATGTTCTGCACGTCGTCGCAGTCCTCGAGGGCGTCGACGAGCTTGAACACCTTGCGCGCCGCCTCCTCGTCCACCGGCACGCTCATCGTCGGCACCAGCGACGACTCGGCCGAGTCGTAGTCGATGCCGGCGTTCTGCAGAGCAGTACGCACCGCGACCAGGTCGGTCGGCTCGCTGACCACCTCGAACGCTTCACCCAGGTCGTTGATCTCCTCAGCGCCGGCGTCGAGGACGGCGAGCATCAGGTCGTCCTCGGAGAGCGAGGCCTTCGGGACGATCACCACGCCCTTACGGTTGAACAGGTAGGAGACCGAGCCCGCGTCGGCGAACGTGCCGTTGTTACGGGTCAGCCGGGTGCGCACCTCGGTGGCCGCGCGGTTGCGGTTGTCGGTGAGGCACTCGATCAGGATCGCCACGCCGTTCGGCCCGTAACCCTCGTACATGATCGTCTGCCAGTCGGCGCCGCCCGCTTCCAGGCCGGAGCCCCGCTTGACCGCGCGGTCGATGTTGTCGTTCGGGACCGACGACTTCTTCGCCTTCTGGATGGCGTCGTAGAGCGTGGGGTTACCCGACGGGTCACCGCCGCCGGTCCGGGCCGCGACCTCGATGTTCTTGATCAGTTTGGCGAACATCTTGCCGCGCTTGGCGTCGATGACGGCCTTCTTGTGCTTGGTCGTCGCCCACTTGGAGTGGCCGGACATGCGTAACCTCCGCTGTGATCAAAGGGCCTGGCGGACCATCTCGACGAAGTACCGATGGACACGAAGGTCGCCGGTGAGCTCCGGGTGGAAAGCCGTGGCGAGCAGGTTCCCCTGCCGAACGGCCACAATCCTACCGGCGGCGGCACCGTCGGCCACGCGCCCCAGCACCCGCACGTCGCGGCCGGTCTCCTCGACCCACGGCGCACGGATGAAGACAGCGTGGAACGGGCCGCCCTCGATGTCCTCGATCTCGACGGACGCCTCGAAAGAGTCGATCTGCCGGCCGAACGCGTTGCGCCGTACGGTCATCTCGATGCCCTGGAAGGACTCCTGATCCGGGCGGCCGTCGAGCACGTTCGCGGCCAGCATGATCATGCCGGCGCAGGAGCCGTACACCGGCATGCCGTCGGCGATCCGTTTGCGGATCGGGTCGAGGAGACCGAAGGAGACCGCGAGGTTGCTGATCGCGGTGGACTCGCCACCCGGGATCACCAGGCCGTCGACGTCGGCCAGCTCCTCGGGACGACGGATCGGCCGGGCCAGCACGTCCGACTCGGCCAGCGCGGAGAGGTGTTCACGCACGTCGCCCTGCAGGGCCAGCACTCCGATGTTCACGGGCCCACAATAGGCGCGACCGGATCCGACGGGCGTACGAGGTAAAGCAGGCCACCGGGGAGCCGATTGGCTATCGGACCGCACGTCGCCGGTTCGTACGATCGGCGAGCATCTGCCAACCCGCACGAGGAGCCGAATCCCCATGTCTGAGAACCAGCCCGCCATCGGAACCGCCCGTGTCAAGCGCGGCATGGCGGAGATGCTCAAGGGTGGCGTGATCATGGACGTGGTCAACGCCGAGCAGGCCAAGATCGCCGAGGACTCGGGCGCCGTCGCGGTCATGGCCCTGGAGCGTGTGCCCGCCGACATCCGTGCGCAGGGCGGCATCTCCCGGATGTCCGATCCCGACATGATCGAGAACATCATCAACACGGTCTCCATCCCGGTGATGGCGAAGGCCCGGATCGGTCACTTCGTCGAGGCCCAGGTCCTGCAGTCGCTCGGCGTCGACTACGTCGACGAGTCCGAGGTGCTGTCCCCGGCCGACTTCGCCAACCACATCGACAAGTGGCGGTTCACCGTGCCGTTCGTGTGCGGCGCCACCAACCTGGGCGAGGCGCTGCGCCGGATCACCGAGGGCGCGGCCATGATCCGCTCGAAGGGTGAGGCGGGCACCGGTGACGTCTCCAACGCCACCACCCACATGCGGAAGATCCGCGCCGAGATCCGCCGCCTGCAGACGCTTCCGGAGGACGAGCTCTACGTCGCCGCCAAGGAGCTGCAGGCGCCGTACGAGCTGGTCAAAGAGGTCGCCGAGGCCGGCAAGCTCCCGGTGGTGCTGTTCACCGCCGGTGGTATCGCCACTCCCGCCGACGCCGCCATGATGATGCAGCTCGGCGCGGAGGGCGTCTTCGTCGGCTCCGGGATCTTCAAGTCCGGCAACCCGGCCCAGCGTGCCGCCGCCATCGTCAAGGCCACCACCTTCCACGACGACCCGGACGTGATCGCCAAGGTCTCCCGCGGTCTCGGCGAGGCCATGGTCGGCATCAACGTCGAGGACGAGCCGGTCCCGCACCGCCTCTCCGAGCGCGGCTGGTGACATCAGCTGTCGCGCACCGCTGTCTCAGGCCACCTGAGACAGC
>NZ_JBFAAI010000038.1:0-88090 GCF_040639655.1 Actinoplanes sp. NPDC023801
GTTACATTCCGAACCCGGTAGCTAAGCCCTCCAGCGCCGATGGTACTGCACTCGGGAGGGTGTGGGAGAGTAGGACGCCGCCGGACTCAACGTTACGAAAGGCCCACCCGGGTGACCGGGTGGGCCTTTCTGCATTCCCGGACCATGCAGCGGGCACACCCGTGCCGGCCCCTGCGGCCGAGAGCGAGAGCCGACGTGCGCGAAGTTGATTCTCGGGAGGGCGAGGGCGAGGGCGACGGCGGCCGGCGGCGGGGACCTCCTACCGCGACCTCCCTACCGCGGACCCCCACGTCCACCACGACCAGGACTAGGACTAGGACCAGGACCAGGACTGAAGCGAAGGCTGGCGTGCGCGGATGTGGCGCCAGCGGCCTGAGTAAAGGCCGTTATGGTTCCGTTACGGTCAGTTGTGAACCACTGTGTCGTCGATGGCATCGCAATGAATGGATGACCTGCGGCGAAGGTGGTAGCGATGCGTGGCGTTCGCATGATTCTTGCGATGACCTGCTGTGTTGCCTTGATCGGAAGTTGCTCCAGTCCTCCCAGGCAGGTGCCGGGACAGGCGTCACCCGACGGCGTCGTTGTTCTTGCCCCTTCCACCAAGCCCCCGGCGACAGCGGTCCCGGCTTCGCCTGCGGGCGCAACGTCACCTTCCCCGCGGCTCCCGCCGTCGAGCCGGCCGCCTACGAGCGCGAACCCGACGGCTGGTAGGTCGCCCGGTTCCGGGCTTGTGCTGGGTCCCTTCGGGCTCGGCAAGCTGAAGATTGGGATGACGGTCAAGAAGGCTGTCGCCACCGGCGAAATCGGAGACGTGTCCGACGGTGACTGTCGTTCGGCGAATGTGAGAGCCGCTGGTTCCGAGGCCTATCAGGTGGTCTTCTCGAGAACCAAGGGCCTGGTTTACATCCCGGCTTTCGGCGACATCGCCACTCCCGAGCGGATTCGGTTGGGTAGCACACCGAACGAGGTGCAGCGTGCCTACCCAGACTTCGTCTCCCGCGACGATTCCACCGGACTGGATACCGGTACCGGCACCGGCATCGGGTATTCCGGGTTCAACGACGAGTTTCTCGGCGTCCACTACTTCTTCGGTTTCAAGAACGGCAAGCTCACCGAGCTGGCGATCGCGGGTGAGGACCTGTGCGCAGGGTGATCCGATGGTGGGGACAGCGGGACGTCGGCCGCCGGACCGCCGGACCGCCGGACCGCTGAACGCCGGACCGCCAGACCCGAACGCCAGACCGCCGAACGCCGGACCGTCAGGCGCCGGACGCCGGACCGCCAGACCCGAACGCCAGACCGCCGAACGCCGGACCGCCGGACCGTCAGGCGCCGGACGCCGGACCGCCAGACCCGGTGGCCGGATGGCCCAGGAGGTGTGTGGCGCAGGAGTGTCCTGTGGGAGATAGGCCGTGACCGAGCACCGTGTCGTCAGGACTGAGATGTCAGGCCGTCATGAGCACCGTGTCGTCAGGACCGAGGTGTTGTGTCGTCGAGGGCCGTGACCTCCAAAGAGGGAGGCACGGAGGAGCCCTGTGGGGGCGGCGGCCGGGCCAGCTGCCGAACTTGTCAGAGGCGGGTCTGAACGGCGGCTCGGATTTCGCGCATGAGCGGGGCGGCCTCGGACTCCGAACGATTGGGGAACATGGCCAGGGCCAGGCTTCCGTGGTCGGCCCAGCCGCAGACCGTCAGATCGCCGTCCTGCTGGGACTGGGCGACACCGCATTTCATGGTGCCGCCGAACTCGCCGGGCGCGACCTCCTTGATTCCGGTCACGGTGCTCTGTTCGTCGTTGACCAGTTCGAAAGCGGAGTCCAGGTCGCTCTCCGGGGACCAGAGCAGCGTGGTTCCGCCGAAGAACAGCACGGACTTCTCGGCGCTGTCGCTGTAGACGGCACCCACCGCCTTGTCCATCTGGATCTCGGCGTTGAGCGCGGACTGCAGGTAGTCGGCGGTGGAGGTGGCCTGCTCGCTGTCGTCCAGGGTGAGCGAGCCGATCTTCGCCGGAGTGGACAGCGTGGTCTGGCGCTGTGAGTTCACCTGCCAGCCGAACCAGGCCAGGGTGCCCGCGCCGGCCAGGGCCACCACCAGCAGGCTCGACAGGACGATGGTGCGTGCCGTCCGGGCCGGCGGGGCAGCGGAGTCCGGCTCGTCCGACCCGGTCAGGCTGAACGCGCTGTCACCGTCATCGGTAGCGCTGAGTTCGAAGGGCCTCTCGGTGCCGGTCGCGGCCGGTGACTGACGGTCGGACTGGTCGGCCGCGGCCGGAACGTCGAGTTCCGGCGCTTCCTCCGCCGGGGCGGGGGAAGCGGAAGAAGGCGTGTGGTGACCGCGGTCCGACATCAGGAAAGCGTATCTCGGGGAGGTGTGACCGCCGGTGCCGGTTCGCCGACGGCAACTCAAGGTGAGCCCGGTCGCCACTCCAAGTGAACCCGATCGCAAGTCGGGATGAGCCCGGCCGCCACTCGAGGTGAGCCCGGTCGCAGCTTCGGATGAGCGTCGTCGGCCGTCGGTGGGAGGTGCGATTTCGGGGTGCCCGGTACAACTCCGTAGACTTGTCGGGTGACCGATGCGACCGAAACCCGTACCCCCGACAGCCGGCCCACCGGTGGCCTCTCCGCCCAGTACCAGCCGGGCGAGGTAGAGCAGCGGCGGTACGAGCGTTGGGTATCGGAGGGTTACTTCACCGCGGACCCGAAGAGTGACAAGCCGCCCTTCACCATCGTGATCCCGCCGCCGAACGTGACGGGGTCGCTGCACGTGGGCCATGCCCTCGACCACACGATCCAGGACACTCTGGTCCGGCTCAAGCGGATGCAGGGCTTCGAGGTGCTCTGGCTGCCCGGGATGGACCACGCCGGCATCGCCACGCAGAACGTCGTGGAGCGGCAGCTCGCCGCGCAGCAGCTGTCCCGGCACGACCTGGGCCGCGAGGCGTTCGTCGAGCGTGTCTGGGAGTGGAAGGCCGAGTCGGGTGGCGCGATCCTGGGCCAGATGAGGCGGCTCGGTGACTCCGCCGACTGGTCCCGTGAGCGGTTCACCATGGACGAGGGCCTCTCCCGCGCGGTTCAGACGATCTTCAAGCGGATGTACGACGACGGGCTGATCTACCGGGCCAATCGGATCATCAACTGGTGCCCGCGTTGTCTGACCGCGCTCAGCGACATCGAGGTCGAGCACAGCGACGACGAGGGCGAGCTCGTCTCGATCCGGTACGGCGAGGGGGAGAACGCGATCGTCGTCGCCACCACGCGTGCCGAGACGATGCTCGGTGACACCGCCGTGGCCGTGCACCCCGACGACGAGCGCTACAAGCACCTGATCGGTACCGAGGTGGAGCTGCCGCTGACCGGGCGGCGCATCCCGATCGTGGCCGACGAGCACGTCGACCCGGCCTTCGGGACCGGTGCCGTGAAGGTGACGCCCGCGCACGACCCGAACGACTTCGAGATCGGCCAGCGGCACAACCTGCCGAGTCCGGCGATCATGGATGAGCGGGCGGTCATCACCGTACCCGGCCCGTTCCAAGGTCTTGATCGTTACGAAGCGCGTCCGGCTATTGTCGCCGCGCTGCGTGAGCAGGGCCGGATCGTCGCTGAGAAGCGTCCCTACCTGCACTCGGTGGGTCACTGCTCGCGGTGCAAGACGACCGTCGAGCCGCGGCTGTCGCTGCAGTGGTTCGTCAGCACCGGGCCGCTCGCGAAGGCGGCCGGTGACGCGGTGCGCGACGGCCGGGTCAAGATCGAGCCGGCGGAGCTGTCCAAGCGCTACTTCGCCTGGGTCGACAACATGCACGACTGGTGCATCTCGCGTCAGCTGTGGTGGGGTCACCGGATCCCGGTGTGGTATGGGCCGGAGGGCCAGATCGTCTGCGTCGGGCCGGACGAGCAGCCGCCGGCCGGCGAGGGCTGGCACCAGGACGAGGACGTGCTGGACACCTGGTTCTCGTCGGGCCTGTGGCCGTTCTCCACGCTGGGCTGGCCGGAGCAGACCGCCGACCTGGAGAAGTTCTACCCGACCAGCGTCCTGGTCACCGGCTACGACATCCTGTTCTTCTGGGTCGCCCGGATGATGATGTTCGGTCTCTACGCCATGGACGGCAAGCAGCCGTTCGACGTGGTCAACCTGCACGGCATGGTGCGTGACCAGTACGGCAAGAAGATGTCGAAGTCGTTCGGCAACGTCGTCGACCCGCTGGACTGGATCGACCGGTACGGCGCCGACGCCACCCGTTTCACGCTGGCCCGCGGCGCCAACCCCGGCTCCGACGTGCCGATCAGCGAGGAGTGGTGCCAGGGCTCCCGCAACTTCTGCAACAAGCTGTGGAACGCGACCCGGTTCGCGCTGATGAACGGCGCGACCGTCGAGGGCGGCCTGCCGCCGGCGAGCGAGCTCAGCGCGATCGACAAGTGGATCCTCTCCCGGCTGCAGCACACCGTCGCCGAGGTCGATCAGCTCTTCACGACGTACGAGTACGCGAAGGTCTGTGACGCCCTCTACCACTTCGCGTGGGACGACGTGTGCGACTGGTATCTGGAGCTCAGCAAGCCGGTGCTGGCCGGGACCGGCACGGCCGCCGACAACAGCAGGCGGGTCCTCGGGCATGTGCTCGACCAGCTGCTGCGCCTGCTGCACCCGGTGATCCCGTTCGTCACCGAGGAGCTGTGGATCGCGCTCACCGGCGGCGAGACCGTGATGACCGCCGCGTGGCCCGCCGTCGACCAGGCACTGATCGACGACGCCGCCGAGGAGGAGCTGGCCGCCCTGCAGAAGGTGGTCACCGAGGTCCGCCGGTTCCGGTCCGACCAGGGCCTCAAGCCGAGCCAGCGGGTCACCGCCGCGCTTACCGGCCTCGGCAACGTCGGCATCGACGCGCACGAGCCGCTGATCCGCTCGCTGGCCCGGCTCGACGCGCCCGGCGCCGACTTCACCACCACCGCGACCCTTGCGGTGACCGGCGGCATCACCGTCGACCTGGACACCCGCGGCGCCATCGACGTGGCCGCCGAGCGGGCCCGTCTGGAGAAGGACCGGGCCGCGGCCGAGAAGGAGGCCACCCAGTGCCGGGCCAAGCTCGGCAACGAGGCGTTCATCGGCAAGGCTCCGGAAGCCGTCGTCACGAAGATCAAGGACCGGCTCGCGACCGCCGAGGCGGACCTGGTCCGGATCGCCGCCGCCCTCGACGCTCTCCCGGCCGCATGACGAACGAATACGCAGAGGTGGAAGCCGCGCTCGACAAGCGCGGCTTCACCCGCATGGTCTTCGACATGCAGAAGATCCGCGACCTGGTGGACGTGCTGGGCACCCCGCAGCGGGCCTATCCGGCCATCCACCTGACCGGCACCAACGGCAAGACCAGCACGGCCCGGATGATCGACGCGCTGCTGCAGGCGCACGGGCTGCACACCGGCCGCTACACGAGCCCGCACCTGGAGACGGTCCGCGAGCGGATCAGCCTGGACGGGGAGCCGGTCTCGGAGGAACGCTTCGTCGCCACCTACAACGACGTGGCGCCGCTGGCCGAGCTGATCGACGCCCGCAACGCCGAGCCGCTCACCTACTTCGACATGACGACGGCCATGGCGTACGCGGCGTTCGCCGACGCGCCCGTCGACATCGCGGTCGTCGAGGTGGGGCTCGGCGGTGAGGAGGACGCCACCAACGTCATCGAGGCCGGCGTCTGCGTGCTCACCCCGATCGGGCTCGACCACACCGAGTGGCTCGGCGACACCATCGAGGACATCGCCTGGCACAAGGTCGGCATCATCCACCAGGGCGCCACCGTGATCACCGCGCTGCAGGACGAGGAGGCCATGCGGCCGATCCTGGAGCGCTGCGCCGACATGGGTGCGACCCTCGCCCGCGAGGGCAGCGAGTTCGGTGTCGTCCACCGCGCGCAGGCGGTCGGCGGGCAGGTCCTCACGCTGCAGGGGCTCGGCGGGGTCTACGACGAGATCTTCCTGCCGCTCTTCGGCGCCCACCAGGCACAGAACGCCGCCCTCGCGCTCGCGGCCGTCGAGGCGTTCCTCGGCGCGGGCCCCGGCAAACAGCTGGAGACCGACCTGGTCCGGGAAGGATTCGCCCGGGTCGACTCGCCCGGCCGGCTGGAACGGGTCCGCAGCGCGCCGACCATCCTGCTCGACGGCGCGCACAACCCGCACGGCATGGCGGCCACGGTCGCGGCGCTGGAGGAGGAGTTCACCTTCCGGCACCTGGTCGCGGTGCTGTCGGTACTCGGCGACAAGGACGTGACCGGCCTGCTCGAACTGCTGGAACCGGTGGTCGCGCGGCTCGTGGTCACACAGAACAGCTCACCGCGCGCCATGCCGGCCGTCGAGCTCGGCCGGCTGGCGATCGACGTCTTCGGTGAGGACCGCGTGACGGTCGCCTCGGACATGCCGGACGCCATCGCGGAAGCGGTCGTTCAGGCCGAGGAGGACTCGTCGGGCGAGTTGAGCGGCGTCGGCGTGCTCATCACCGGGTCGGTGGTCACCGTCGCCGATGCTCGGAAGCTGCTCAAACGATGAGTGGGCCGGAGGAGGACGCGATGCCGGTGGAGGGCACACCGGCTGCCGCGCCACGGCCTTCCGGTCTCAAGAACCCTCAGGCGGCGGTACGGGGACTCGGCGCCGGGACATTGGCACTCGAGGTGATCGTGCTGCTCCTGACGGTCGCCCCGCTGGCGGTGCTGGCGGGGGACCGTCGGGGGCCGGCGATCACGGCGGTGCTCGTCGCTTCGGTGCTGGCGATCGGCCTGGCCGGCTGCATGAAGCACAGTTGGGCCTGGACCGCCGGAGCCGTACTTCAGGGACTGCTGCTCCTCGGCGGCTTCCTGCACTGGACGGTCGCGGCGGTCGGCGTGATCTTCGGGCTGACCTGGGCGTACGCCATGCACGTCCGCCGGACCATCCTGGGCTGATCAGGTGAGCTTGTAGAACCGGCTCGGGTCCTCGGCGAGTGACGCCTTCACCATGGCGCTCCACTCGTCGAACACGACCTCGAGCCGGTTCTCCTCGATCCCGTCGAGGGCGGCACGGACGACGTCGGCGGGATCTGCCTTCGGCCCCTGGTATCCGGCCATCATGTCGGTGTCCGCGGCGCCCAGGTGCAGGCCGGTCACCAGAGTCTTCTGCGGTGCGAGTTCGAGGCGTACGCCGTTGGTCATGTTCCATTGGGCGGCCTTCGCGGCGCCGTATGCGGTCGCACCCTCGTAGTTGAACCAGGACAACGCGGACAGCACGTTGAGGATCGCCCCGCCGCTGAGCCGCGGTGCGAACGCCCGGATCATGCGCAGCGTGCCCCAGAAGTGGGTGTCCATCTCGAGCCGGATCTTGTCGAGATCACCGGTGACCAGGTTGGTGTACGTCGTGATGCCGGCGTTGTTGATCAGCAGGGTGACGTCGGTGGCGATCCCGGCCGCCGCGGCGATCGAGGACGGGTCGAGGATGTCCAGGCGCAGGGGTTCGGCGCCCGGGATGTCAATCAGTTCGGGACGGCGGGCCGTGGCGTACACCTTGGCCGCGCCGCGCTCGAGCAACTGCTTGGTGAAGTGGCGGCCGAGGCCGCGATTCGCGCCCGTGACCAGGGCGACTGCTCCGTTGATCTGCATGCGGCTACGCTAGAACCTGACGTTGACGTCAGAGGCAAGTCGTGCGACGGAGGTCACCATGCGGATCGGTGAGCTGGCGGATCGGGCCGGCGTCAGCGTGCGTGCGCTGCGCTACTACGAGGAGCAGGGCCTGCTGTACGCCCAGCGCAGCGGCAGCGGCCAGCGCCACTACAGCGAGCCGGCCGTCGACCGGGTGCAACTCATCCAGAATCTCTACGCGGCAGGCCTGACCAGCAAGACGATCGCCGACCTGCTGCCCTGCGTGGATGCCGGGGTCAGCACACCGGAGTCACGCGCCATCCTGGTCGCCGAGCGCGACCGGATCGAGGCCCAGATCGCCGGGTTGACCCACGCGCGGGACCGGCTCGACGCCCTGATCACGTTGACGTCCAGCCCGCGGGCGGGGTGCGCGTACGAGCCCTCCTGAGACCGGGCGGGGTCAGCGGATGGCCCGCCACTGGGTGATGGCGATGTTGTGATTGTCCGGGTCGCGGAACGTGGCCGACCACAACTCCAGCTTGTCGCCGCGGTTCACCGGACGCGGCGAGTGGACGAACTTGACACCCTTCTCCCGCAACTCCGAGTGGACCGCCTCGATGTCGCCGACCTCCAGATTCAGGTAGATCAGGCGGCCCGCCTCGGCCGACAGGTTGTGCACGGTCCGCAGCACCAGGCGAGTGTCCCCGGAGGCCAGGACCGCGCTGCCGTCGCCGTTGTCGATCTCGTGGAACCCGAGGATGTCCCGGTAGAACTCGGTCGACCGCTCCAGATCGGTGACCAGCACCGTGATGCCGACGCCGTGGATCGAACCGGCCGCGGCCGGCCGGGCGCTCGGGTATCCGGTGAACACGTCACCCGCGTGCTCGTCGGGCCGGGCGCTCAGGTCACCCCACGGGCCGCCCCGTCGCTGTTCCTCGCCCGGCGCCGGTACGTCGTCCAGGTGCGGGGTGGGGAAGGCGTCCGGAGAGACCGCGGCACGGCCCACGGCCACCCCGAGGATGCCGTCGCGCAGAGCGGACCGGCGGGGGGTCTCCGGCTCGCCGGCCGGCGGAGCGATGATGCCGTCCGCGCGGGCGGCGGCCGCCTGCGGTCCGGTCTCCGGCGCGGGTTCGGGGTTGCCGTCGATCGGCAGGCCGTGATTACGCAGCTGGATGTCCGGGCCCAGCGGGATGTCGATCTGATCGATGCCGGGCCGCGGCGCGGAGGTGCGTGGTGTGGCCGGCGGCGGTGCGCTCGGAAACGGCCGGTCCGGCTCCGGTGCGGCCGGGGGCGCCGACACCGGTGACGGTGCGGCCGCCGCCGACGACGGGGTGCGCTGCGTGCGGGGGCCGGGTTCCTCCATGACGGTGGGGTCGTCGCCCGGCTGCATGAAGAAGCGGGTCCGGCTGCCGAGCGGACGAGTCTCCACATTCGGCGGGACCGCGGGATGCCCGGCCGGCGGGGCCCAGCGTTCGTCGGCCGGAGCGGGCCGGGGCGCCGAGGCCTGCTGAGCCGTCGGAGCAGGCCGGGGCGAAGGAGCAGTCCGGGGCGATGGAGCGGGCTGGGGTGATGGAGCGGGCTGGGGCGACGGAGCGGGCCGGGCTGAGGGATCGCCCTGGGCTGAAGGATCAGGCTGGGGTGCAGGAGCGGGGCGGGCCGATGGAGCAGACCGAGGCTGCGGAGCCGGTTGAGCCGCCGGGGCCGCGGGGTTCTGCTGGGCTGCGGGAGCGTGCCAGGCCGACCGGCTGGATTCCGCCGAGGGGTTCTGCTGGGCTTCGGGAACCTGCTGGCCGGTTGGCGTCGGCGGCGTCTGCCGGGTGGCCGGATCCGGCGATGGGTTGCCCTGTGCCGGCCGGGCCCAGACCTGCTGGTCGCGCGAGCCACCCTCGGGGCGGGCCGGACGGGCCGGCCGGGCCGGCGGCGGTGGGGCGGCCGCCTGGCCGGACCGGGCGACCGGTGGGGGCGGCGGCATGGGCGCGTCGGCCGGGCGTGCGGCCGGCGGCGGCGGTGGCGTCAACCCCGAGGCCCGCCCGGCGTCCGAAGACCGCCCGGCGGGAGAAACTGGGTCTGCTGGTGAGCGGCGCCCGGCCGGGGAGATCGGGTCTGCTGGTGAGCGGCGCCCGGCAGGGGAGATCGGGTCGGCTGGTGAGCGGCGCCCGGCAGGGGAGATCGGGTCGGCTGGTGAGCGGCGCCCGGCAGGCGAGATCGGGTCCGCTGGTGACCGGCGGCCGGCGGGAGAAACTGGGTCGGCTGGTGAGCGGCGCCCGGCGGGGGAGACCGAGTCCGCTGCGGAGCGGCGCCCCTCGGGCGGGGCCGGGTCTGCCGGGAAGGCAGCCTCCACCGGTGAAGTGCGGCGGTCGTCGGCGGGCGGGGAGTGCCGTTCGGGTTCGGACGGTGCCGGGGCCGGAATCGGCACCGCGGTCGTCGTGGTGGGCGGGCCGTCCAGATCCAGGTCGATGTCAGCGGCCGGATCGGGGCGGGACTCGGGTGGTGTTCGCTGCGCCGGGGGCATCGTGGTGGCGGCCTGCGGCGGGGCGGTGGTCACTGTCGGCGACGCCTGGGGCGTACCGGATGAGGTTTCTCTCTCGACCGTCACGGTGGCCGAGCCACTTCGCGGACGTGGGCTCGGACGCGAACCCGGCGGCCGTCCGGAGGCTGATGCCGACGGGAACCGCGAGCCGCCCGCCGGACCGGGACCGGGGTCGGTGTCCGTGGCGACCGCCGCCGGAGCGGCAGCGCTGTGGGCGGCCGTCTCCGCGGTGCCGCGGGAAGCACGCGCCGGGCTCGCGGGCCACTTCCCGGGAGCGGGAGCGGGAGCGGGAGCGGGACCGCGACCGGGAGCCGAAGCGCCGGAACGCCAGAAGGCGTCCGGGGTGTCCGGCCGGGGCGCTTGCCGGTCGTCGCCGGGATCGGCTTCCGGCTCGGCGGCAGGGCCGCGCCCGGGCTCGTCGGTGCGGGCCTGGTCGAAGTCGGTGCGGTCCTGGTCGAAGTCGACGGGGGGCTGGTCGAGGTCGGCGGGGGCCTGGCCGAAGTCGGCGCGGTCCTGGTCGAAGTCGGCGGAGGCTCGGTCGAGGTCGGCGGCGCCCCGGTCGAAGCGAACGCGGTCCCGGTCGAAACCGGCGGCGTCCTGATCGCGACCGGCCGCACCATGGTCGCGACCGGCAGGGTCAGGGCCGGCAGCGTCAGGGTCGGTGGCGTCAGGATCGGCAGCGTCGGGGTCAGCGGCGTCCTGGTTGAAGCGGCGCGCACTGCCGGCCCGGCGGGGCAGCGGAGCCGGCTCCTCGTCGGTGCCGACCACCTGGCCCTCGACGATCGTGCCGGTCGGGGTGTCGCGGACCACGACGGTACCGCCCGTCCGGGGGGCGTATCCGGTCGTGGCGCCGCGTGCACCGGTGGACGCCGGCATCGGCTCGGGCTCGACGTCCCAGTCGTCCGGACGGCCCTGCCAGGGCGCCTCGTCGACGTCACCGAAGACCTCGTCGTCGAGGTCGTCCGGCTCGGCGCGGCCGGCCGGGGGCGGTGGGGGCGGCAGGTCGTCGCCGGGCCGGCTGACCGGTGCGTCGCGCCAGCTGACCCGGACCCGGCGGGTGTCGTCGACGTCGACCGTGATCGGCACGGTGGCGCCGGGCGCCGGCCACTTCTCGACCGGGACCCGCGGCTCGCGGACCGTCGCCTCGAAGGCGCCCAGCCCGGGGGCCACCACGATCAGCTGGAGGGTGGCGCGGCCGTAGGCCCCGGCGACCGGCGCCGGAGTGATCGACCGCACCTCGGCGTTGCCCGCCACGGTGGCTCGCCCGCCTCGGCGCTGCACCGGCATGAAGGCCACCGCTATGGCGATGGCCAGCACGGCGATGCCGAAGAACGCGACAGGTGAACTCGACATGCCAAGACCGAGTGCGATCACGAAGAACGCAATCGTGCCGATGATCCAGGCCACCAGCTTTCGCGCCGGGGCGATGGGTCGGCCGGTCTGGTTCGCCACTGTGGACCTCCCGGTAGTTCCCGTCAGGTTATGACCCGGCGGTGCGTCCGCGAAAGTGCGCCGGTCCGGACATCGCCGCTCGCCCCGTCGGCGGTACCGATAGGCTGAACTCCCGCGTGTTCGGCCTGTCATCACCAAGTCGGCCTTGCTGTGTCGGCATTGCTGTGTCGGCGTTGCTGTCTCGGCGTTGCTGTGTCGGCTTGGCGCTGATGTGCCGGCCTGTAGTCGCTACGGAGGAAACTGCGTGTCCAGCACCACCGAGCGTTCGCTCGTCCTGATCAAGCCCGACGCGGTCCGCCGTGGGCTGCTCGGCGAGATCCTGTCCCGTTTCGAGCGTAAGGGCCTGATCGTCGAGGCGCTGGAGTTGCGCACGATGGACGCGTCGCTTGCTGACGCGCACTACGCCGAGCATGTCGACAAGGCTTTCTACCCGCCGCTGAAGGATTTCATGACCAGCGGCCCGCTCGCCGCGCTGGTGCTCTCCGGCGACTCGGTGATCGAGGTGGTCCGCGCGATGATCGGCGCGACCGACGGCCGCAAGGCGGCCGCCGGCACGATCCGCGGTGACCTCGCTCTCTCCAACCGGGAGAACCTGGTGCACGCCTCCGACTCACCGGAGAGCGCCGAGCGTGAGCTGGCCCTCTGGTTCCCGAAGCTCTAGCCCGGGCTAAAGGGTGTCGAGGCTGGCCCGGCGCCGGGATTCGGCCTCGAAGAACTTGAGCAGGACGGCGGCGACCAGCGCGTAAACGGCTGCGACCAGCATTTCCTGCCCGATCGCCGGCGCGGCCGCACTGAGGCCGCGTCCGGCGGCGAGGGTCCGGGCCGCCTCCGCCGCATGGGTGACCGGCAGCCCCTGCCCGACGGTCGCCATCCACCGCGGCAGGCCGCCGGGCGGCACGTTCACCCCGGTGAGCAGCAGGAGCAGGGCCACCGCCACGTTCGAGATGACGAAGACGTCACGGAACCGCAGCCCCAGCGCGCCGAGCGTCAACCCGAAGAAGCCGCACGCCAGTGAGCCGGCCGCCATCGCCAGCGCGAGACCGGGCAGGGCGGCCGGTGGGATGCGCAGGCCGAGCAGCAGCGACGCCACGGTCAGGGTGAAGACCGAGATCAGAAGCCCGTTCCCGGCGTACGGCAGAACGCGTCCCCAGAAGATGGCAGTGCGGCTGCGCGGCGACAGCAGCACGTGTCCCAGGGTGCCGAACCGGCGTTCGTTGGCGACCGCCATCGTCCCGCCGAACACGCACGCCAGCGACGCGGTCAGGACGGCGTTGCCGACGAGGAAGAACTGGTCGTCGCCGACTCGCAGCTGCCGTCCGAGGTAGGCGAAGAAGAGCAGCTGGAACAGCGGCCCCACGAGCAGGGTGCCGACGAACAGTGCCGGGCGGGTCCAGTTGAACAGAGCCCGGTAGGCGATCACGCCGCCGATCGTCACCAGCCGTAGCGCGCTCATGCGAGCGCCAGGGTGGCGGTGACACGGGCACGCCGTTCGACCACGGTCAGGGCGGCCGCGCCGAGCGCCAGGCAGATGGCGCTGATCGTCAGGCACATCGCCACCGACGGCCAGACCGGCCCGCCGACGGTGGCCTCGTGCAGGGCTCGCGCTCCCCAGGTGGTGGGCAGCACCGCGGCGATTCCGCCGGTCCAGGTGGGCAGCACGGTCAGCGGCACCAGCATGCCGGAGACCAGCCACACCGGGTATTCGAGGGCGTTGGCCAGGGCGTTGGCGTTGCGCATCAGCACGAACGTGGAGGCCAGCAGCAGCCCGAACATGCCGAGCGCCACGATGCAGACGACCGCGGCGATCGGGAAGGCCAGCGGGTGTGCGAAGTCGAGCCGGATCCCGAACAGGATCCGGCCCCAGACCAGGGTGGCCAGCAGCGAGTAGGTGCCGGTGATCCCGGTGGCGATGGTCAGCGGCAGGATCACCACGACCGGCCGCCGCGGCGCCAGCATGACCATTTCGAGTGTGCCCTGCCAGCGCTGGTTCTGGATCGCGCCGCCGGAGCCGAACAGGACCGACGACCAGACGCCCATCAGCCCGGCCCCGACCGCGGCCTGCAGCAGGCGGTCCTGCTCGCCGCCGGAACGGAACAGGTACACGGCGAGCACGGCCTGCACCACCGGCACGACAAGCGAGATGGCGATCTCCAGCGGGGACCGGCTGAGGTGCCTCGCGTGCATCAGCGTGCCGATCACGAGCATGCGCAGGACCCTCATGCGGCGCTCACGATCGTCACGTACGCGTCCTCCAGGGTGGGTTCCCGGCTGTCGACCCGGCCCAGCCGGATCCCGGCCAGCTCCCGCAGCACGTCGCCCTGCACGTCGACGTGCGCGTCCGACTGCACGGTCAGCACCTGCAGCGCGCCGCGGGTCTCCACCGCCGTCTCCCGTACGCCCGGCAGGTCCCGCAGCGCGGCCAGGGCGTTGTCCGGCACGCCGTACGCCTCCACCTCGACGACCCGCCGCCCGTCGGCCCGGCTCCGCAGTTCGGCCGGGGTGCCGAGGGCCTGGATACGGCCGTCGGCGATCACCGCGATCCGGTCGCAGAGCTCGTCCGCCTCGGCCATGTAGTGCGTGGTCAGCAGCACCGTGGTGCCGGCGGCGGCCAGGTTCGCCACGGTCTGGCGCAACTCGCGGGCGGCCACCGGGTCGACGCCGATCGACGGCTCGTCGAGGAACAGCACCTCCGGGGAGTGCAGCAGCCCGCGGGCGATGTGCAGGCGCTGCCGCATGCCCCGCGAGTAGCCCTCGACCCGCTCCCGTTCGCGGCCGGCGAGCCGGACCAGGTCGAGCAGTTCGGCGATGCGCCGTTTCTGGTCGCGCGCCGGGACCCCGTACAGCTCGGCGAAGTAACGCAGGTTGTCAAGCGCGGAGAGGCGGTCGTAGAGGCCGCGGTCGCCGCCGAAGACGTACCCGATGCGCCGCCGTACCTCCCTGGTCTGTTTCTCCACGTCGAAGCCGCAGATGCGGGCCGTTCCGCCGGTCGGGATGAGCAGGGTGTTGAGCATCTTGATGGTGGTGGTCTTGCCGGCACCGTTCGGCCCGAGCAGGCCGAACAGCTCACCGCGGCGGACCGTGAAGTCCACCCCGCGAACCGCGTCGACCGTGGTGAGGCGTGGCCGTAGCCAGCCGGTACGGGAGCGGTAGGAGCGGCGCAGTCCCTCCGCCTCGATGGCGTAGTCGCTTTCCATGCCCCGGAAACTAGGGGCACCGTCGATGTCAGGAAACGGATTCGGTGCGGACCGAATCCTCGCCGAGCAGATTCACCAGGGCCAGGCCGGCCGGCTCCAGACCGTAGAGGACCCGCCGCCCGGCCCGCCGCCGGTGCACCACCCCGGCCGCCTGCAGCCCGGCCAGGTGCTCGGAGACAGTGCTCATCGCGAGGCCGAGCACGGCCGCCAGACCGGTGGTGGTCGACGGCGTGACCAGGGCGCGCAGCACGGCGGCCCGGCCCCGGCCGATGAGCAGTGTGAGCCGGTCGTCCGGTGCGGGCGCCGGGCGGTCGGCCAGTACCGCCGAGCCTCGCGACTGGTAGGTCACCATCTGGGTGTCGCGGTCGTCGGTGGAACACAGCAGACCGCCCCGCGAGAAGATCAGCGGCACCAGCAGGATCCGGCTGCCGGTCACCGTGAAACCCACGTCCAGGCGCTTGATCAGGGTGAGGACCGGCCGCTCCCAGATGATCCGCTCATGGAGCCGGGAGAGCAGTGCGTCCGGGCCGTCGGCGGCGAGCGCCCGTGCCCGGAGCAGCACCTCCTCGTCCAGCGCGGCCCGCATGGCCGGCCAGTGCGGCGCCAGCGCGGTGTCCCACCAGATGGCGAGTCCTTCGGCGAGGCGCTCCAGCGCGGTTCCCGGGTCGTCCCGGAACGGGCGCAGGGGCGCCGGCAGAGAGTCGTCCGGGTAGTGGATCGCGAGCTGCGCGTCGACCACCTCGGCCGGGGTGCGGCGCAGCAGTTCCAGCTGATCCTCGATCGTCGGCGCCGCGGTGAGCGGCATCGGCGCGAGGAAGTCGGGCATCCGCTTGGGCAGCCGGAGATGGAGCCGGGCCGGCTCGGGAACCGGGATGTCCCGGACCCGCCGGAACCAGTCGGTGAACGGCCACGACAGCCCGGCCGGCGCACGCCCCACCAGCCAGAGGCTGCTCACCGTCTCCAGCAGCGGGCTGATCGCGATCCGGGTGCGCGACAGCGTCGGCTCGTCGAGCTCGATCCGGATCACATCGGTGAGTTTAGGGAACGGCCACCCGAACGCCATGTTCGATCGATAGACATCACATCATGACCTCGATCTCCCGGCGTGGCCTGCTGCGGGCCGGTGTGGCGGGCGGCGTCGCCGGCCTGACCCTGGAAGCCCCCGCGTTCTCGGCCGGCGGCTCCCGTCCGATGCTCACCCACGGCGTGCAGAGCGGCGACGCCACCGCGGACTCGGCCGTCGTCTGGGGCCGGGCGGACCGTCCCGGCCGGCTCTGGGTGCAGACCAGCAGGCGGCCCGACTTCCGGGGGTCACGGACCCTGCGCGGCCCGATCGTCACCCCGGCCACCGATCTCGCCGGCAAGGTGCGGCTGCACAACCTGCCCGCGGGGGAGCGGATCCACTACCGGGTGCGGGTGGAGAGCCTGGAACGGCCCGGGCTGTTCAGCGTCCCGGTCCGCGGGGAACTCCGCACCGGATCGCCGCCGGGACATCCGGTTCGTCTGGACCGGGGACGTCGCCGGACAGGGCTGGGGCATCGACCCCGCCTTCGGCGGAATGCGGATCTTCGAGTCCATGCGGCGCCGGCGGCCCGACTTCCTGCTGCACAGCGGCGACACCGTGTACGCCGACGGCCCGCTCACCGAGACCGTGCCCCTCCCGGACGGGCGGGTGTGGCGCAACGTGCTCACCGACGCGAAGCTGAAGGTCGCCGAGACCCTCGACGAGTTCCGCGGGCAGTACGCCTACAACCTGCTGGACGAGCACTACCGCCGGTTCGCCGCCGAGGTGCCGCAGATCAACCAGTGGGACGACCACGAGGTGACCAACAACTGGTACCCCGGCGAGATCCTGACCGACGCGCGCTACACCGAGAAGCGGGTGGACGTGCTCGCGGCCCGGGCGCGGCAGGCCTACCTGGAGTGGCTGCCGCTCGGCGACACGACCGCGCCGATCCACCGGCGGATCCCGTACGGTCCGCTGCTCGACGTCTTCGTGCTGGACATGCGCACCGTCAAGGACCCCAACGACGGCAACACGTACGCCGACCCGTCCCGGGGCCTGCTCGGCCGCCGGCAGCGCGAATGGCTGATCGAGGGCCTGCGCCGCAGTCGCGCCACCTGGAAGGTGATCGCCGCCGACCTGCCGCTCGGCCTGGTCGTCCCGGACGGCGCGGCCGCCCAGGAGGGCGTGGCCCAGGGCGACCCGGGCGCGCCGAAGGGCCGCGAACTGGAGTTCGCCGAGGTGCTGCGGGCCGCGCACCGGCACCGGGTGACGAACATCGTCTTCCTCACCGCCGACGTGCACTACACCGCCGCGCACCACTACGACCCGGCGCGGGCGGCGGTGCAGGACTTCACCCCGTTCTGGGAGTTCGTCTCCGGCCCGGCGCACGCCGGTGCCTTCGGCCCGAACGCCCTGGACGGCACGTTCGGCCCGGAGGCCGTCTTCGTGAACGCCCCGCCGGTCGCGAACACCTCACCGGCGGCCGGTTTCCAGCATTTCGGCGAGGTGGAGATCGACGGCGGCTCCGGCGACCTCACGGTCTGCCTGCGTGATCGGGACGGTGCCGCACTCTGGTCGAGGACGCTGCGACCCGACCGGTAATGCGGATGAGGGAATCGGAGGCGGGCCGGTATCGTTGTGCGCACGCAGGCAGCGAACCGGCCATCACCGGGGAGCCTCCGGAAGAAAAGATCCTCGGATCCCAGTAGAACCGGGCGGACACCGGACCGTGCGGACCTCCGGCGAATGAGCGGGCGGGGTCATCCCGTCAAGCGAGGTGGTACCGCGGGCTCTCCACGAGCTCGTCCTCGCAGTCACATCATGTGAACTGCTTGAGGGGAACACCAGATGGCCTACCCGAAACACACCGACGCCACCGGCGTTCCGGCCAGCCCGGACCTGCCGGCGGTCGAGCGTGCCGTCCTCGACCACTGGGCGGCCGACAAGACGTTCGAGGCCTCCGTCGACCAGCGCCCGGCCGGCGAGAACGGCTCGAACGAGTACGTCTTCTACGACGGCCCGCCGTTCGCCAACGGCCTGCCGCACTACGGGCACCTCTTCACCGGTTACGTGAAGGACCTGGTCCCGCGTTACCAGACGATGCGGGGCCGGCGGGTCGAGCGGCGGTTCGGCTGGGACACCCACGGCCTGCCCGCCGAGGTCGAGGCCGAGAAACAGCTCGGCATCACCAGCAAGGCGCAGATCGTCGAACTGGGCCTCGACAAGTTCAACGAGGCCTGCCGGACGTCGGTGCTCGCCTACACCAAGGACTGGGAGCGGTACGTCACGCGCCAGGCCCGGTGGGTGGACTTCCAGAACGACTACAAGACCCTCGACCCGGAGTACATGGAGTCGGTCATGTGGGCGTTCAAGACGCTTCATGACAAGGGCCTCGTGTACGAGGGGTTCCGCGTCCTGGCGTACTGCTTCCGCTGTGAGACGCCGCTGTCCAACACCGAGACCCGGATGGACGACGTCTACCGGGACCGGACCGACCCGGCGCTGACGGTGAAGTTCCGGCTCGCGGCCGGCCCAGGGCCGGAGGCGCTTCTGGAGGGTGCGGACATCGCGGTGTGGACGACCACGCCGTGGACGTTGCCGTCCAACCTGGCGCTCGCCGTCGGGCCGGACATCGAGTATGCGGTGCTGGAGAAGGACGGGCAGAAGCTCCTCGTGGGTGCGGGGCGCGTCAGCGCGTACGCCAAGGAGCTCGAAGGTTTCGAGCAGACCGGGACCGTGCTGGGCCGGGACCTGGCCGGCCGCCGCTACACCCCGCTGTTCGACTTCCTCCTGGAGGCGGGCGGGGAGAATGCCTTCCAGGTGCTCAGCGCCGACTTCGTGACCACCGAGGACGGCACCGGTGTCGTCCACATGGCCCCGGCCTTCGGTGAGGAGGACCAGAACGCCTGCAACGCGGCCGGCATCCCGACCGTGGTGACCGTCGACGACCACACCCGCTTCACCTCGCTGGTCCCGGACTACCAGGGCCTGCAGGTCTTCGACGCCAACAAGCCGGTGATCGCCACGCTGAAGGAGCGCGGCGTCGTGCTGCGCCACGACGGGTACACCCACTCGTATCCGCACTGCTGGCGCTGTGACACCCCGCTCGTCTACAAGGCGGTGTCGTCCTGGTTCGTCGCGGTGACGACGTTCCGGGACCGGATGGTCGAGCTGAACCAGGAGATCAGCTGGACGCCGTCGCACATCAAGGACGGTTCGTTCGGCAAGTGGCTGTCCAACGCCCGCGACTGGTCGATCTCCCGGAACCGATTCTGGGGCTCGCCGATCCCGGTGTGGAAGTCGGACGACCCGCAGTACCCGCGCGTCGACGTCTACGGGTCCTACGAGGAACTGGAACGGGACTTCGGTGTCCGGATCACCGACCTGCACCGGCCGTACGTGGACCAGCTGACCCGGCCGAACCCGGACGACCCGACCGGGCAGTCGACCATGCGCCGGGTGCCCGAGGTGCTGGACTGCTGGTTCGAGTCCGGGTCGATGCCGTTCGCGCAGGTGCACTACCCGTTCGAGAACAAGGAGTGGTTCGAGCACCACTACCCGGGCGACTTCATCGTCGAGTACATCGGGCAGACCCGCGGCTGGTTCTACACGATGCACGTGCTGGCCACGGCGCTGTTCGACCGGCCCGCGTTCCGGAACTGCCTGAGCCACGGCATCCTGCTGGGCGAGGACGGCCGGAAGATGTCGAAGTCGCTGCGCAACTACCCGGACGTGTACCGGGTGTTCGACTCGTACGGCTCGGACGCGATGCGCTGGATGCTGATGTCGTCGCCGGTGCTCCGGGGCGGGGACATGCCGGTCACCGAGCCGGCGATCCGCGACTCGGTGCGCCAGGTCCTGCTGCCGCTGTGGAACGTCTGGTACTTCTTCAGCCTGTACGCGAACGCGTCCGGCTACGAGGCCCGTTTCCGCGCCGACTCGCAGCACCTGCTCGACCGCTATGTGCTCGCCAAGACCGGTGAGCTGGTCGCGGACGTTCAGCGGCAGATGGACGACTACGACATCTCGGGCGCTGCGGCCAGTATCCGGTCGTACCTCGACGCACTCACCAACTGGTACGTCCGCCGCTCGCGGGACCGGTTCTGGGAGGGCGACGAGGACGCGTTCGACACCCTGGCCACCGTGCTGGAGACCCTCACCCGGGTGGTGGCGCCGCTCGCGCCGCTGACCGCCGAGGAGATCTGGCGCGGCCTGACCGGCGGCCGTTCGGTGCACCTCACCGACTGGCCCTCGGCGGACGTGTTCCCGGCCGACCACGAGCTGGTCGCGTCGATGGACGCGATCCGGGACGTGGCGTCAGCGGCGCTGTCGCTGCGCAAGGCCAAGGGGCTGCGGGTCCGGCTGCCGCTGGCGTCCGCGACCGTCGCCACCCTCGGCGGCGCCGCGCTCGCCGGGCTCGGTGACCTGCTCAAGGACGAGGTCAACGTCAAGGACGTGGTCTTCACCGACGACGTGGCCGCGTACTGCCAGCAGGTTCTCACGGTCGTCCCGCGGGCGCTCGGCCCCCGGGTCGGCAAGCAGGTCCAGCAGGTGATCAAGGCGGTGAAGAGCGGCGACTGGCAGCTCGTCGACGGCGCCCCGGTCGCGGCCGGGGTGACCCTCGCCGAGGGGGAGTACGAGCTGAAGCTGGTCGCCTCCGACGTGGAGAACTCCGCGCCGCTGCCGGCCGGCGGCGGTGTCGTGGTCCTCGACACGGTCGTCACCGAGGAACTGGCCACCGAGGGTCTGGCCCGCGACGTGATCCGCGTCGTGCAGCAGGCCCGCCGCGACGCCGACCTGGACGTCAGCGACCGGATCGCGCTCGTGCTGTCGGCCTCGCCGGCGGTCCGGGCGGCGGTCGAGGCGTTCCAGGACTTCGTCGCCGGTGAGACGCTTGCCACGTCAGTGGAGTTCACCGATCTGACCGGCGGGTTCGCCGGCGAGGTCGGCGACGGCGAACAGGTCACCGTGAGCGTGACGGCGGTCTGATTTCACCCGATCGGCCCGGATGTTCGCCTGCAGTCGGCGAACGTCCGGGCCGGTCCAAGGTCACTGGGTACTTCCCGCCAACTGTCAGCTAACCTCACAGCACCACCCGCCCCATGCGTCCCGGAGGACGAGTTGCCCCTGCTCTACTCGATCGCCAAAGCCACTCTCGGCACGGCCCTCAGCATCAGCTGGCGTCCGCACGTCGAGGGGATCGAGCACATCCCGCACACCGGCGGCGCGATCTTCGCGGGCAACCACCTCTCCGTCGCTGACGAGCTCGTCCTCGGCACCGTGGTGCCCCGGCACCTGGCTTTCTGGGCCAAGTCGGACTACTTCACCGGCACCGGCGCCAAGGGATTCCTCAGCCGGCAGCTGATGCACGGCCTCGGCGCCATCCGGGTCGAACGCGCCGGCGGCCGCGCCGCGCTCACCGCCTTCGACGCCGCCATCCCGGCCCTGCGTGACGGCGACCTGATCGCCGTCTACCCCGAGGGCACCCGGTCACCTGACGGCCGCCTCTACCGCGGCCGGACCGGTGTCGCCCGCCTCGCCGTCGCGGCCGGGGTGCCGATCATCCCGGTCGGTGTCTCCGGTACCGACAAGGTCCAGCCGATCGGCCGTATGGTGCCCAAGCTCGAGCGCGGTGTGATCACGGTCAAGTTCGGCAAGCCGATCGAGACGGCCGGCCGCTCCGACGACCGCACCGCCCTGCGCGAACTCACCGACCACGTGATGGCCGAGATCCAGAAGCTGACGGGTCAGGAATACATCCCGCGGTACGCCCCCAAACGCGACGACCAAACTTCCGACTGATCTCGTACGCGCTACACCGGCCACAACCGCAGTCGCACGTCCCGTGGCCACCGCGCGAGGTGGCTGCCTGCCCGCGGCCCCAACGCGACCGCCGGGGCTGAAGCCGATGGTCACGGTCACCCCCAAACCCGCGTGGTGATGTGCGGTGCGGTGGTGGGCGTAGGTCACCACGGGACCCGGGCGGCCGGGGCGTACCGGATGAGGGTTTCAGGTGGGGTTGAGGACCTTGGTTCTCAGGCGGGCCACCAGGTCGGCGCTGTCAGTGACCGAGCGGCGGGTGAGCAGGACCGTGGCCAGGCTGCCGTGGTCGGCCCAGGTGCAGGCCACGACCGAGGTGCCGTCCAGGCGGCCGGTGCCGCATTCCTGCTGGGCGCCGAGACCGGCGAAGCCGCCGATGTCGAACGACTGGACGTTCTTCAGATCGATCGCGTCGGTCAGGCGGTCCAGCTGGGCTCGCACGTCGGCGCCGGGGGTCAGCCGCAGACCGGTCACGCCGAAGACGGTGACCCGTTTGCCGCGGCCGTCGGCGTAGATGCCGGCGAAGGCGCCACCGTCCGCGCCGGTCTCCTGCAACTGCTCGGCGAGGCGCTGGGCGGCCCGTCTGCCGGAGGCGTTGTCACGCAGTTCCAGGTCGGCGAAGGAACTCGGGAGGGACGCGGTGACCGGGTACTGCCGGACGCCCGGAACGAACCAGTAGGCGAGTGCCAGGCCGATGACGGCGAGTGCGGCGAACCGGCGCAGGCGCCGTTTGCGGCGAGGCTTCGGAGGAGCCCAGGGCGGTGCCGCGGATGGGCGCCGCTGGACCGGGGCCGGCTGCGCGGCCGGGCGGCGGCTGAAGAGACCGGGCTTCCGCGGGGTGCCCGCGGCGGCCGGGCGGAGCTTCTCCGGGGCGCTGCCCGTCACCTGGCGGAGCTTCTCCGGGGCGCTGCCCGTCACCTGGCGGAGCTTGTCGGGGGCGCTGCCCGTGACCTGGCGGAGCTTCTCCGGGGCGCCGGCCGTGACCTGGCGGAGTTTGTCAGGAGCGCCGGCGGCGACCTGCTGCCCCTTGGCCGCCGCCTGCTGGCCGAGGGCACGCAGCTTCTCCGGCGCGTCCGCGGCGGCCTGCTGACTCCTCGCCGCGGCGCGGCGGCCCCAGGCACGGAGCTTCGGCGGCAGCAGGGGCGGCAGGCCGGCACCGGCAGCCGGAGGCGGGTAGGTCCCGGGCGCCGGAATGGACGGCGCCCCGCGCATGGGATCCGGAGTGCCGGCCGGGCGCTGGGCCGCTGCCGGTTCCGGCACCGCGGGGGTGTCGAGGCGGGCCGGCGGCGTGTCGAGGCGAGTCAGCGGCTGGCCGGGAACGTCGAGACGGGTCGGCGGCGAGCCGGGGACGTCGAGGCGGGGCGGCGGGGGGCCGGGGATGTCGAGGCGGGTCTCCGGCAGCGGCGTGGTCGCGGCCGGGGTGCTGTAGGCGTCCTGCCAGACCGGGGTGTCCTGGTCGGCCCACGGATCGACGGCGGGGACGGCGGTGCGGTCGTCCTCGGGATCGGGTCCGGGTGCGGTGCCGTTGATCCGGTCCGCCATGCGCGACCACAACGATCGCCGGGGCGACGCCTCCGGAACCGCCGCGGCACCGCTCCATCGGCCGGGCAGGTCGGCGGTCGCCGGTTCGCCGGAACCCGCGAACCGGGTGGGGTCGGGCATTCCGGCGGCCGGGGCGGTGTCACCCGGCTGCTGGTCGGCCATGGATTTGATCTCCTCCCGCACGCCTGGAGGCGAGCTTTCCCACCCAGGTTAGGCATGTTGTGCCAATGGGACTCCAGGGCCGGATCGGGACGCCGGACATGGATGCCGGACAACGAGGGCGATGTGCGAAACGCTCCGGAGTCGTATGGTTACCCCGACCCGCCAAATCGGGCCGGCCGTTCGTGCCGGACAGTGCCCGGGGTCACCTGGGCGCGAAACGTCATTCGCGTGCAGCTGGGAAGGGAGGGGCGTCCCCGGGGCCCTCGGCCCGGTGGTGCGCCGCAATCGCATGAGCACGACGGTGAGAAACGCGGTAACGATCTCGGGCCCGGAGTCCGGCCGGCCGATGCTGTTCGCCCATGGGTACGGCTGCGATCAGAACATGTGGCGGTTCGTCACCCCGGCGTTCCAGGACACCCACCGGATCGTCCTGTTCGACCACGTCGGGAGCGGCCGCTCGGACCTGTCGGCCTACCGGGACTCCCGGCACGGACGGCTCGACGGGTACGCCGAGGACGTCCTGGAGATCATTCGCGAGCACGACCTGCGTGACGTGATCTTCGTCGGCCACTCGGTGAGCGCGATGATCGGTGTGCTGGCAGCGATCCGGGAGCCGGAGCGGTTCGGCGGGATCGTGATGATCGGCCCGTCGCCGCGCTACCTCAACGACGACACGGACGGGTATTTCGGCGGATTCGGCGCTTCCGACATCGAGGAGATGCTGGAGTCGCTGGACAGCAACTATCTGGGCTGGTCGAGCGCGATGGCTCCGGTGATCATGGGCAATCCGGAACGACCGGAACTGGGCGCGGAGCTCACGAACAGTTTCTGCCGTACCGATCCGGAGATCGCCAGGAAGTTCGCCCGGGTCACCTTCCTCTCCGACAACCGGACCGACCTGCCGAACCTCCGGGTTCCGTCGCTGATCCTGCAGTGCTCGGACGACGTGATCGCCCCGGAGGTGGTCGGTGAGTACGTGTACAAGAACACCCGGGACAGTACGTTCGTCGCCCTGAACGCTACCGGCCACTGCCCGAACTTGAGCGCGCCGGAGGAGACGGTTGACGCGATCAAGTCCTGGTTGTAGACAGCGGGCATGATCGGCGGATTGGCGTGAGTGAATCTGGCGTGCCGGACGTGACGAGCGAGCTGCGATTGCCCTGGGACGACGATCCCGAGGACCTGTACGAACATGCGCCGTGTGGTTACCTGACGACGCTCCCGGACGGCACCGTCGTGCGGGTCAACGAGACCTTCCTGACGTGGAGCGGGTACACCCGGGCCGACCTGATCGGCCACCGGCGGTTCCGTGACCTGCTGACGCCGGGTGACCAGATCTACCACGAGACGCACTACGCGCCGTTACTGGCGATGCAGGGCGAGGTGCACGAGATCGCGCTCGAGGTGGTCCGGGCCGACGGCCGGCGGCTGCCCACCCTGGTCAACTCGGTGCTGGAGAAAGGACCGGCCGGAGCGCCCCGGATCATCCGCACGATGGTGTTCGACGCCACCGAGCGGCGCAGCTACGAGCGTGAGCTGCTTGCTGCCCGCCGGGCCGCGGAGGCGTCCGAGCAGCGCGTCCAGGTGCTTCAGCAGATAGTGGCCGACCTGGCCGCCGCGCCCACCGAGGCCGAGGTCGCGGAGGCGGTGCTCCGCGCTCCGGAACCCGCCTTCCAGGCCGCGAGCAGCAGCATCTACCTGGTCGACGCCGAACGGGACCAGCTGGTGGCGGTCGCCTCGACCGATCCGACCACCGGCAACTGGGACGACATGCCGCGCTCGTCGACGCGAGCGGTCGCGGAGGTGGCCCGGCGCGGCGATCTGCACGTGATCCGCACCGTGGCCGACGCCGAGGGACACTTCCCGGACCTGGCCGAGTCGATGCGCCGGTCCGAGCGCCGCAGCGTGGTGCTGCTGCCGCTGACCACCGGCCCGTCCGAGGAGCAGGGCGGGGTGACGGTGCTGGGCGTCCTCGCGTTCAGCTTCCGTGACGAGCGCGTTCTCACCGACAGTGAGCTGCGGGTGATCCGGTTGCTGGGACAGCAGGCCGGGCAGGCGCTGGACCGGGCCCGGCTCTACGACGACGCCCGGCGCCGGGAGGAGCGGGCCTCGTTCCTGGCCCGGACGACCCGGGCGCTCGACGAGGAGCACCGGCTGCTGCAGCGGGCCCGCCGGCTGGTCGAGCGGGTGGTGCCGGAGATCGCCGACTGGGCGCTGGTCCGCCTGCAGGTGGGCCCGGCCGGTCTGGTCGAGCACCACGGCGGCCCGGCGCCGGACCCGGACCGGCTCGAGACCCGTACGGCCGAGGTGATCGAGACCGCGGCACCGATCTTCGCCGCCGACGCCGACGGTCTGGGCTGCACGGTCCTGCCGCTCACGGTCCGCGGCCGGGTGCTCGGCACGCTGGCGGTGCGGATGGCCCCGGACCGCCGCGGCGCCGAGGCCGAGCGACTGTTCCTGACCGACCTGGCCGACCGTGCCGCGCTGGCGCTGGAGAACGCCCGCCTCTACGAGCAGGAACGGGCCATCGCCCGGACCCTGCAGCGCAGCCTGCTCGCCGCGGACGTGCCGGGCACCGATCCGCGGTTCGCGGTGGAGACCTACTACCAGGCGGCCGCGCTGGACATGGAAGTCGGCGGCGACTGGTACGACGCCTTCCTGATCACCGCGAACAAGCTGGCCGTGGTCGTCGGGGACGTGGTCGGGCGCGGTATCGAGGCGGCCACCACGATGGGCCAGCTGCGCAGCGCCATCCGGGCGCTGGCGTCGGCCGAGGCGGGGCCGGCCCGGCTGCTCGAGGGGCTGGACCGGTTCTGTGACCGGGTCGACTCGGCCCGGATGGCCACCGTCGTCTACGCCGAGATCGACCTGCTCAGCAGCGAGATGGCGTACGCCTGCGCCGGCCATCTGCCGCCGTTGCTGCACGAGCCGGCCGGTTCCCCGCAGTACCTGCTGCGGGCGCGTTCCGCGCCGCTCGGTTCGCGAGCCGGTGACGTGCGCCGGGCCGAGCACCGGATGCGGCTGGCCGCGGGCAGCCGGCTGCTGCTCTACACCGACGGCCTCATCGAACGCCGTGGCCGCGGCATCGACCGCGGTTTCGAGATCCTGGCCCGCGAGTACGCGCGGCTGCGTGACGCGCCGCTCAAGGGACTGACCGCCGGGCTCGCCGACATCCTGGTCGGCCGGGACCATGGAGACGACGTGTGCCTGCTCTGCCTCACCCTGGGTACCGAGGAGCGCCTGGAACGCTCGATCGGCGCCGACCCGCTGCAGATCGCCCTGCTCCGTGCCGACATGCGTGGCTGGCTGGCCGGTCACGGCGTGGACACCGACTGCTTGAACGCGGTGCTGCTGGCCTGTTCCGAGGCGGTGGCCAACTCGATAGAGCACGGTTACTCCGACGATCCGTTCGGGGTGGTCGATGTGGCCGCCACGATCAGCCCGGACACCGTGGAGATCCGGGTCAGCGACCGGGGTCACTGGCGGGGGACCGGCGACGACGAGGCGCGCGGCCGGGGGCTGCAGCTGATCTACGAGTCGATGGACGACGTGTCCTTCGACCGGGACGCGGAGGGCACGACAGTGGTCATGCGGCGGCATCGCGGTCCTGAGTCCCGGGTGGGGGAACCGTGACGGCGGATCAGTGGGTCAGCTTCTCCCGGCGGGGTACGGCCGAGCTCGTACACCTCAAGGGCGAGATCGACCTGGCGAACGCCAACGACATCGGCCGGGCGATCGTGGCACGGACCACCGTGGCCGACGCCGTGCTGATCGACCTGACGGCGGTCTCGTTCCTGGACAGCGCCGGCGTGCGGCTGCTCGACTTCATCGTCGGTGACCTCGACGACCGGGGGAAACCGATCCGCCTGGTCGTCGGGGAACGGGGGGCCGCCCGGATGACGCTGCAGCTCTGCGCCTTCCGCGCCGACCTGTTGGCGACCGACCTCGACCGGGCCGCGGCGGAACTTGGCGGTTGACCCGCGTACCCTGGACACCCATGAGCGTGAGTTCCGTCTTCCCGCAGCTCGAGCAGCTGCTGCCCAGGGTCAGCAAACCGATCCAGTATGTGGGCGGCGAGCTCGGGGCCGTCGTCAAGGACTGGGACGCCACGGTCGTCCGGTGGGCACTGATGTACCCGGACGCGTACGAGGTCGGCCTGCCCAACCAGGGCGTGCAGATCCTCTACGAGGTCCTCAACGAGCAGGAGGACGTGCTCGCCGAGCGCACCTACTCGGTGTGGCCCGACCTCGAGGCGCTCATGAAGGAGAACGGCGTCCCGCAGTTCACCGTCGACGCGCACCGGCCGGTGAAGGCGTTCGACGTGTTCGGGATCTCGTTCGCCACCGAGCTCGGGTACACCAACATGCTCAGCGCGCTCGACCTGGCCGGCATCCCGCTGAACAGCGCCGACCGTGACGAGAACCACCCGATCGTCCTGGCCGGTGGGCACGCCAGCTTCAACCCGGAGCCGATCGCCGACTTCATCGACGCCGCCGTGCTCGGTGACGGCGAGGAGGCGGTCCTCGAGATCACCGGGATCATCCGGGACTGGAAGGCCGAGGGCCGGCCCGGCGGACGCGATGAGCTGCTGCTGCGCCTGGCGCGCACGGAGAGCATCTACGTGCCCCGGTTCTACGACGTCGACTACCTGCCGGACGGCCGGATCCAGCGCGTCGTGCCGAACCGGCCCGACGTGCCGTTCCGGGTCGCCAAGCGGACCACCATGGATCTGGACGCGTGGCCGTACCCGAAGAAGCCCCTGGTCCCGTTGGCCGAGACGGTCCACGAGCGCTATGCGGTGGAGATCTTCCGCGGCTGCACGCGGGGTTGCCGCTTCTGCCAGGCCGGCATGATCACCCGCCCGGTCCGGGAGCGATCGATCACCACGGTCGGCCAGATGGTCAAGGAGGGCCTGGAGTTCTCCGGCTTCAACGAGGTCGGTCTGCTCTCGCTCTCCAGCGCCGACCACTCCGAGATCGGCGACATGTGCTCCGGCCTGGCCGAGCAGTACAGCGACAGCAACGTGTCGCTGTCGCTGCCGTCCACCCGGGTCGACGCGTTCAACATCGACCTGGCCCAGGAGCTGTCCCGCAACGGGCGGCGGACCGGCCTCACCTTCGCGCCCGAGGGCGGCTCGGAGCGGATCCGCAAGGTCATCAACAAGATGGTGACCAAGGAGGATCTGATCCGTACGGTCGTGACGGCGTACTCGAACGGCTGGCGGCAGGTCAAGCTGTACTTCATGTGCGGCCTGCCCACCGAGACCGACGAGGACGTCCTCGAGATCGCGCACATGGCGCACGAGGTGATCCGGGCCGGTCGGGAGGCCGCCGGCACCAAGGACATCCGTTGCACGGTGTCGATCGGCGGTTTCGTGCCGAAGCCGCACACCCCGTTCCAGTGGGCCGCGATGGAGCGTCCCGAGGTCATCGACGGCCGCCTCCGGATGCTCAAGAACGAGATCAACAGTGACCGTTCGCTCGGCCGGGCGATCGGTTTCCGGTACCACGACGGCGAACCCTCGCTGATCGAAGGCCTGCTGTCCCGCGGTGACCGCCGGGTCGGCAAGGTCATCCGCCGGGTCTGGGAGAAGGGCGGCCGCTTCGACGGCTGGTCCGAGCACTTCTCGTACTCCCGGTGGGTCGAGGCCAGTGACGAGGTGCTGCCGGAGTTCGGCGTGGACCTGGACTGGTTCACCACCCGCGAGCGCGAGGAGCTGGAGGTCCTGCCCTGGGACCACCTCGACTCCGGCCTCGACAAGGACTGGCTCTGGCAGGACTGGCAGGACTCGCTCAGTGAGTACGAGCAGGACGACTGCCGCTGGACCCCCTGCTTCGACTGCGGCGTCTGCCCGGCGATGGACACCGAGATCCAGATCGGTCCCACCGGTAAGAAGCTGCTCCCTCTGACTCCCGTCACCCATCCGACCGCCCAGCCCGCCGCCCCGAACTCGAATGAAAGCCCTTCGCAAAGGGTTCCGGCTTAGGAGACTCCGATTCCTCCGAAGAACCAACCCGTCGGCGGCCAGGCCCCCGTCGTCCAGCGGGTCCGACTCCGGTACGCCAAGCGCGGCCCGCTGCGCTTCACGTCACACCGGGACTTCGCTCGCGCCTTCGAGCGGGCGCTGCGCCGGGCCGCCGTACCGATCGCCTTCTCACAGGGCTTCACCCCGCACCCGAAGATCTCGTACGCCAGCGCCGCGCCGACCGGTGTAGGTAGCGAGGCCGAGTACCTCGAGATCGGCCTGCAGGCCCCGGTCGACCCGGAGCAGTTGCGGGTCGCACTGGACTCCGCGCTCTCGCCGGGCCTGGACGTGCTGGAGGCGGTGATCGCCGGCGCGGGCAGCCTCGCCGACCGCATCGATGCCTCTCAGTGGCGGATCGAGCTTCCTCAGGTCGATCCGGCGGTGGCGGAGAAGGCCGTCGCCGCGTTCCTCGACTCCTCGGAAGTCCTGGTAGAACGCATGACCAAGCAGGGCCGGCGCAGTTTCGACGCGCGTGCGGCGGTCACGCGTTGTGAGGTGGCCGATGTGCCGGACCTACCTTCCGAGGCTGTTGCGGTACCGTGTGCGATAATCGACCTTGTCGTACGGCAGGTGACGCCCGCCGTTCGGCCCGATGACGTCCTCTCCGGCCTGCGCGTGGTGGCCGGCCTGGAGCCGCCGGTGCCCCCACGGGTGACCCGGCTGGCCCAGGGCACACTCACCGCGCAGGGGGAGATCGTCGATCCGTTGGACGCGGACCGCGTTGACGTCGGCATCGGAGAGCACTGACCGGTAACTCGGTCGGCGTTCATTGGCAGACTTCGGCAAGCCCGACTTGTGAAGGCCGGGCCCGAAAAACTTTGCAGCGATCCTGCGTGGCAGCGCTTACCCGCGCCCGGGGTCGCCGAGAACTGGAGAGCGCCCCATGCTCGATAACGAGCCCCCAGCCAACCTGGGAGATCAGGGCGGTGAACGGGACGGAGCAACCACTCCGCCCGGTGACGCCGCCGCAACCACGACCCCGGCACGCCGGACGCGGGCCCCGCGACGGAAGGCGGCAGCGCCTCCGCCGGAGTCCGGCACGCCGGTCACTGACGCCGCCACCGAGCCGGGTGCCGGGTCCGAGCCGGGTGCCGGGATCGAGGCCGCGGCAGCAGCCGATGCGGCCGAGGCCGCACCCGCGCCGGTGAAGAAGGCGACCCGGGCCCGCCGCAAGAAGGTGGAGCCCGTCGCCGAGGGAACCAGCCCGGCGGAGGAGACAGCTCCGGCTGCGGAGACCGCGGTTCCGGCCGCTGCCGTCTCTCCTGACCAGGAGATCGCGGAGGTCCCGCCCGCGCCGGTGAAGAAGGCCACCCGGACCCGTCGCAAGAAGGTCGAACCGGCTGCTGAGCAGCCCACTCTGCTCGAGGACCCGACTCCTGCCGACGTCCCGGCGGACGTGGTGGTCACACCGGCCGAGCCGGAGCCGGCCACCGCCGAGCTCTCCGAGGAGGACGAGGCCGCCCTCATCGAGGAAGCCGCTGTGGAGGCCGCGTCCGCGGCCCGCGCCGCCGGCGCCCCGGTGGTCGGCATCCTCCCGCTCGACGACGACTTCGTGGAGGAACAGCCGGTCGGCCGCGCCCGGGCCCGCAAGGCCGCCCTGCCGCCCGCCGTCCTGTTCATGCCGCCGGAGGCGACCGAGCCCCCCGCGCCGGTGAGCCGTCGTCGTCGCCCGGCCGCCGAGGCGCCCGTGGTTCCGGTGGTAGCCGAGCCTGTGGAGGCTGTCGCCGAGCCGGTCGCCGAGCCGGTGGTGGAGGAGCCCGCCGAGGGCACCCGCCGCAGCCGCCGCCGTCGCCGGGGCGTGGCCGAGGAACCCGCCGAGGTCGCGGTCACCGAGACCGAACCCGTGCCGGACGAGACCGATGAGAGCGCCGACGACGTCGAGGACGGCGCCGACGACGACGGTGACGAGGACGACGAGGCCAGTGCCCGCCGCCGGCGGCGTCGTGGCCGTCGCGGCCGTGGCCGTGGCAAGGGCCCGACCGACGAGGCCGACGAATCCGACGAGGCCGATGCCGAGTCCGACGAGGCCGAGGAGGGCGCCGAGGCGTCCGCCGACGAGGCCGAGGACGAGGAGCCGGAGGACGAGGGCGACGGTGTCACCCGCCGCCGCCGTCGCCGTCGCCGTAAGGGTTCCGGTGACACCGAGACCGGCGGCATCGAGGACGGCGTGCACACCGTGGTCCGCGTCCGCGAGCCGCGCCGTACCGACGAGGTGCAGGGTGTCTCCGGTTCGACCCGGCTGGAGGCCAAGCGCCAGCGCCGCCGGGACGGCCGCGAGCAGCGCCGGACCCGTCCGCCGATCCTGAGCGAGTCGGAGTTCCTGGCCCGCCGTGAGGCCGTCGACCGCGTCATGGTCGTCCGGCAGAAGCAGGACCGGACCCAGATCGCCGTCATGGAGGACGGGATCCTGGTCGAGCACTACGTGGCCCGGGCCACCTCCGGAACCATGGTCGGCAACGTGTACCTCGGCAAGGTGCAGAACGTGCTGCCGAGCATGGAGGCCGCCTTCGTCGACGTGGGCCGCGGCCGCAACGCCGTCCTCTACGCCGGTGAGGTGAACTGGGACGCCACCGGCCTGGAGGGCCGCGCCCGCTCCATCGAGCAGGCGCTGCGTTCCGGCGACTCGGTGCTGGTGCAGGTCACCAAGGACCCGATCGGTCACAAGGGCGCCCGGCTGACCAGCCACATCGCGCTCTCCGGCCGGCACCTGGTCTATGTGCCGAACGGCAACGCCTCGGGCATCAGCCGCAAGCTGCCGGACAACGAGCGCAAGCGGCTGCGCGACATCCTGAAGAAGCTGGTCCCGGACGGTGCCGGCGTGATCGTCCGTACCGCGGCCGAGGGCGCCACCGAGGACGAGCTGGCCCGGGACGTCAAGCGGCTGCAGGCGCAGTGGGAGGACATCCAGGCGCGAGCCGCCGAGGGTAACGCCCCCCGTGCGCTGTCCGAGGAGCCCGACCTGGTCATCCGCGTGGTCCGGGACCTCTTCAACGAGGACTTCCGTGAGCTCGTGGTGCAGGGCGAGCAGGCGTACGCCGAGGTGGAGAACTACCTCGACTCGGTCTCTCCGGACCTCGTCGAGCGTCTGCGCCGGCACACCGGCGTCAACGACGTCTTCGCCGAGCACCGGATCGACGAGCAGATCCTCAAGGGTCTGGACCGGAAGGTCTTCCTGCCGTCCGGCGGTCACCTGGTCATCGACCGGACCGAGGCGATGACGGTGGTCGACGTCAACACCGGTAAGTACACCGGCGCGGGCGGCAACCTGGAGGAGACCGTCACCCGCAACAACCTGGAGGCGGCCGAGGAGATCGTGCGCCAGCTGCGGCTGCGTGACCTCGGTGGCATCGTGGTGATCGACTTCATCGACATGGTGCTGGAGAGCAACCGCGAGCTGGTGCTGCGGCGGCTCACCGAGTGTCTGGGCCGGGACCGGACGAAACACCAGGTCACCGAGATCACCTCGCTCGGCCTGGTGCAGATGACCCGCAAGCGGATCGGTGCCGGGCTTCTGGAGGCCTTCAGCGAGACCTGTGACCACTGCAAGGGCCGGGGCCTGGTGGTTCACCCGGAGCCGGTGCCGGAGAAGCGGTCGAACGGCGGCAGCGGCGGCGGCAGCGGCGGTGGCAACGGCGGCGCGGCGAGTACGCAGGTGAAGACGGTGGCGGCAGCGGCGCGTACCGAGGCGCCGGTCCAGCAGCCTCCGGCCCGCCAGCGACGGCGCCGGGGTGGCGCCGACAGTGCACCGGTGGAACCGGCGGCCGTGGAGGCCGTGCAGCCGGTGGAACCGGTGGCCGTCGAGGCCGTGCAGCCGGTGGCCGTGCAGCCGGTGGCCGTGGAGGCCGTGGCCGAAGCGCCGGTGGAGTCCCCGGTCGAGGCCGTGGCGGACGTGGGTCCGGCCGCTGAGGTCGCTGAGGTGCCGCCGGCTCCGGTCTCGGGTTCCGGCATCGTCCGGCGGGCCCAGCCCGCGCTGACCACCGCGGACAGCGACGACGAGTACGACATCAGCGGTTACGACCTGTCCCGGTACGAGCAGAACGGCGCGGACGTCGAGCCGCTGCGACTGGCCGGGGCGGACGACCCGGATGCGGCCGACGAGGAAGAGGACGAGGAAGACGACGCGGTCGGTGCCGGCACGGGCACCCGGCGACGGTCGAGGCGGAGTGGCGCGAGGCGCCGTACCCGGCCCTGAGCAGCCTGAACCCGGCCCGGCAGTTACTTGTAAAGAAAGTTAACTGCCGGGCCGGGTTTTCCGTTACCCTCGGCGGATCGATCCCTGTCCCCCGAGGAGACCGAGTTCCATGCGTATTCCTGCCCTCGCCGCGGTGGCGATCTCCGCTGTCCTGCTGACCGGCTGCTCCGGCGGCGACGAACCGGCGGCGCCCGCCGCACCGGGGCCTGCCGCCGCCGTGGCGGGCGAGGCCGCTGCCGCGTCGCAGCAGGCCGAGAAGCCGACCGACACCGCGCTCTCCGAGGACACCGAGGCCATCTGTGCCCAGGCGAGCCGGACCAGCAACGAATTCGGCAAGACCTTCGCCGAGGACTACCAGCTGCTGATCAAGGCGGCCGCCGAGGGCAAGGAGTCGAAGGCCAGGGCCCAGCAGAAGGTCACCCGTGATCTGGAGAACTTCTCCTTCGCCCTGCTGGACATGTCGAAGCTGGTCGCCGATCCGGCGGTCAAGAAGGCGCTGAGCACAATGGGAGCGCAGGTGACGGCTCTCAAGGGCGACATCTCCAAGGTCGACGACAAGAAGCTCGCCCGGCTGCACAGCGTCCTGGACAAGGCCTGCGGCCGGGAGTGACGGCCCGGTTTGGGTCTCGCCCCTGCGATGAAGTAGTCTTTCCGACGGCGCCTTTTCGGCGCGAGTTCCGTGCGCGCTTCCGGGATCACCTGAGTGGATCACTTGAGCGCCTGCCGGATTCTCAGCAACATCCGCCAGCAGCCATGCGGCTGCGTAAGTCTCAGGGAGTCCGCGTCCGATGTACGCGATCGTCAAGACCGGCGGCAAGCAGTACAAGGTTGCCGAGGGCGACGTGATCGAGGTCGAGAAGCTCGCGGGTCAGCCCGGCGATGCCCTGACCCTCGCCGCGGTCCTCCTCGTCGACGGTGACAACCTGGTGACCGAAGCGGCCAAGCTTGCCAACGTTACGGTGTCCGGCGAGATCGCCGAGCACACCAAGGGTCCGAAGATCCGGATCCACAAGTTCAAGAACAAGACCGGTTACCACAAGCGCCAGGGGCACCGTCAGCCGCTGACCCGCGTCAAGGTCACCGGCATCAAGAGCGGGAAGTAGGCGCGGACATGGCTCATAAAAAGGGTGCATCCAGCTCGCGTAACGGCCGTGACTCCGCCGCACAGCGGCTGGGCGTCAAGCGGTTCGGTGGCCAGCTCGTCAACGCGGGCGAGATCCTGATCCGCCAGCGGGGCACGAAGTTCCACCCCGGCGACCTGGTCGGCCGTGGCGGCGACGACACGCTGTTCGCGCTCGCTGCCGGCAACGTCCAGTTCGGCACCGCGCGCGGTCGCAAGACCGTCAGCATCGTGCCGGTCGCGGAGTAGATTTTCTCTACAGCGGGCCGTGGACCCTCGGGTCCGCGGCCCGCTGTCGTTTTTTCTCGAACCCGGCGGTTGGTCGTCACCGCTGTCTCAGCGCAGCTGAGACAGCGGTGGGAGCCAGCCAGCAGTTGTAGGAGTCGCAAGTGACCACGTTCGTCGACCGGGTAGTGCTGCACCTGCAGGCGGGTGACGGCGGCCACGGCTGTGCCTCCGTGCACCGGGAGAAGTTCAAGCCGCTCGGTGGGCCCGACGGCGGTAACGGCGGGCACGGCGGGAGCATCACCCTGGTGGTGGACCCGCAGCAGCACACCCTGCTGGACTTCCACTTCCATCCGCACATCAAGGCCAACAACGGTGGCGGTGGCGCCGGGTCGAACCGGGACGGCGCGACCGGCCGGGACCTGATCCTCAAGGTGCCGAACGGCACAGTCGTGCAGACCGAGGACGGCGAGGTGCTGGCCGACATGGTCGGCGCCGGCACCGAGTTCACCGTGGCCCGGGGTGGCCGGGGCGGCCGTGGCAACGCGTCGCTCGCCAACGCCCGGCGCAAGGTGCCCGGTTTCGCCGAGCTCGGTGAGCCCGGCGACCAGCTGGACGTCGTGCTGGAGCTGAAGAGCGTCGCCGACGTGGGCCTGGTCGGCTTCCCGTCCGCCGGCAAGTCGTCGCTGATCTCGGTGATGTCCGCGGCCAAGCCGAAGATCGCCGACTACCCGTTCACGACCCTGGTGCCGAACCTGGGCGTGGTGCAGGCCGGCGAGGTGACCTACACCATCGCCGACGTGCCCGGCCTGATCCCCGGCGCGGCCACCGGCAAGGGCCTGGGCATGCAGTTCCTGCGCCACATCGAGCGGACCTCGGTGCTGGTGCACGTGCTGGACGCGGCCGCCCCGGAGATCGAGCGCGACCCGCTGGCCGACCTCGAGGCGATCGAGGCCGAGCTCGCGGCCTACGGCGGGCTGGAGAACCGGCCGCGGATCGTGGTGCTCAACAAGATCGACATCCCGGACGGGCGTGACCTCGCCGAGATGGTCCGGCCGGACCTGGAGGCCCGCGGTTACCAGGTGTTCGAGGTCAGCGCGATGACCCGGGAGGGCCTGCGCGAGTTCGGCTTCGCCCTGGCCAAGCTGGTCGCCGAGCACCGCGCTGCCAAGCCGGTCGAGGAGGCGACCCGGGTCGTGATCCGCCCGCGGGCGGTCGACGACACCGGCTTCACCATCGAGCAGGACGAGGACGGCGTCTTCGTGATCCGCGGCACCCAGGTGGAACGCTGGATCAAGCAGACGAACTTCGACAACGACGAGGCCATCGGTTACCTCGGTGACCGGCTGGAACGTCTCGGGGTCGAGGCGGAACTCGCCAAGAAGGGCGCGCAGGCAGGCGACCCGGTCCGGATCGGCACGCGGGAGTTCGACTGGCACCCGAACTCCGGGGAGTACGTCTCCGGCCCGCGCGGCACCGACTCCCGGCTCGAGGAGCTCGACACCCGTCCGTCCGCGGCGCAGCGGCTCGCGGCCCGCAAGGCCCGCCGGGTCCGCAACGAGGACGAGTTGATGCACATGGCAGCCGACGGCACGGTCAGCACGATCTCGAACTCGAGCCGGCCGGTGCTGGTCAGCGACGACGAGGACGACGACATCGAGGAATAGGCCACCGGCCAGATCCACGCAACCCGCCGGAAAGGGACGTCACCTAGGGTCACGTCCGTGCTGATTGAGACCCGCGACTCCCTGGACCCGGAACTCGCCGCCCTCCTCGCTGCTCAGCAGTGGGAACTGGCCGAGTTCGGGGTCCGGGCGGGAAGCCGGACCGCCGAGCCGGACGACGCCGCCGAGTATCTGGTCGGTGCCGTGCACGGCCGGGCGGTGGCCTGCGGGTCGTGGCAGGCGCTCGAGCCGGGAACCGCCGGGCTGAGCCGGATGTACGTCCGCCCCGCCTTCCGTGGCCGCGGCCTGGCCCGGCAGATGATCGTCGCGGTCGAGGAGGAGGCGCTCGCCGCGGGCCGGCCCCTGCTCCGGCTGGAGGTGGAGGCTCGCTTGCCCGCGGCGATCGCCCTGTACCAGTCGTCGGGGTACCGGCAGGTGACGCCGGCCGGTTCGGGACTGGTGCGTTTCGAGAAGCGGCTGCTGGCCTCAGTCCAGTAGGCCCAGAGCGGCACGCGTACGGCGTACCGTCGCCTGTGCTCTCGGGCGGATCCGCGCCGCGCCGTCCGCCAGGATCTTCCGGACGTGCGCGGGATCGGCGGCGAACTCGGCGTGCCGTTTCCGGATGGGCGTCAGCAGTGCCTCCACCGCGTCGGCGGCCTCGCGTTTCAGCGCTCCGTAGGAGTACGGGTCGGACGGCTCCCGCCCGGTGCACTCGGCCAGGATGTCGATCAGATTGGTGACGCCGGGCTGCCGTTCCCGGTCCCGCCGGACCACCGCGAGCTCGTCGGTGACGGCCCGCGCGATGGTGCGGCGTACCGTCTGCGGGGGATCGAGCAGCCCGATCTGCCCGGTTCCCTGACTCTTGCCCATCTTGGCGGTGGGGTCGGCCAGGTCCATCACCCGGGCCGCGGAGTCCGGGCGGACCCCCTCGGGCACCGTGAACGTCTCGCCGTAGCGGCCGTTGAACCTGGTGGCGATCGTACGGGCGAGTTCGAGATGCTGATTCTGGTCCTCACCGACCGGTACCTGCTGGATGTCGTACAGCAGGATGTCGGCCGCCATCAGCACCGGGTAGGTGAGTAGGCTCAACCGGACGTGACCGCGGCCGGCCGACTTCTCCTTGAACTGGATCATGCGGGCCGCCTCGCCGAACCCGGTCACGCACTCCAGCAGATAGTGCAGGCCGGTGTGCTCGGGGACGTGCGACTGCACGACGATCGGTGTGCGTTCCGGGTCCACGCCGGCGGCCAGCATCACCGTCGCCTGTTCGAGCGTGTGTGCGCGTACCCGCTCGGGATCGTGTTCCAGGGTCAGCGCGTGCAGGTCGGCGATCAGAGCGATCGACTCGGTGGCGGCCTGCGCGGCGATCAGCGGACGCAGAGCGCCGAGCAGATTGCCGAGATGCAGATGCCCGGTGGGCTTGAAGCCGGTCAGGCGGCGGGTGGTCGTCATGTCCATCTCCTCGGATCGGGTACGGGCAGACCGCGCACTCCGGGAGACCGGCTGAACAGAAACGGCCGCCCGGTCGGGCGGCCGCGAAGTGGTCACGCGTGCAGAGGTAGCCGCCCGGTCAGGGCAGCCACCAGTTGTTGCTGAGAACGCGCACGAGATGCAGAGTAGCCCGCCCGTCGCAGGGGCCGCGCTCCCATCCGGGCATGATTGTCGTCATGCCGACCCTGACCCGTTCCGAGGCCGTCGAACGAGCATCCCTCGTCGATGTCGAGGACTACCACGTCGACCTGGACCTCACCGCCTCCGGGGACACCTTCCGATCCCGCACGGTGGTGCGTTTCCGCGCCCGGGCCGGAGCAGCGACCTTCCTCGAGTTCGAGCCGGCCGACGTCGTCTCGATGACGCTCAACGGAACACCCTTGCCGCCCTCCGCCTCGACCGGTGCCCGCCTGGAGCTGACCGGCCTGGCCGAGTCCAACGAGCTGGTCGTCGACGCTCACATGCGGTATTCGAACGACGGCGAGGGTCTGCACCGCTACACCGACCCGGCGGACGGGCACACGTACCTCTACCAGCACCTGTTCATCAACAACGCGGGCCGGGTGCTGCCCAGCTTCGACCAGCCCGACCTGAAAGCGGTCTTCCGGGTCAGCGTCACCGCCCCCGAGGATTGGCTGGTCGCCACCAACGGGGCCCTCGTCTCCCGCGACGGCGGCCGCTGGGAGTTCGCGCCCACCAAGCGAATCTCCACCTATCTGGCCAGCCTGATCGCCGGGCCGTACCACGTGGTCACCGCCGAGCACGACGGCATCCCGCTGGCGCTGTACGCCCGCGCCGCGCTCGCCGAGCATCTGGAGGCGCAGGCCGCGGAGCTGTTCGAGCTGACCCGGCAGTCGCTGGACCGGTTCCACGAGATGTTCCGGATCCGCTATCCCTTCGGGCACTACCAGCAGGCGTTCGCGCCCGAGTTCAACTTCGGTGCCATGGAGTACCCGGGCCTCGTCGTCTTCCGGGACGAGATGATCCCGCGCTCGGCGGTGACCGACAGCGAACGTGAGCGCCGGGCCAACGTCATCGCCCACGAGATGGCGCACATGTGGTTCGGCGACCTGGTCACCATGGCCTGGTGGGACGACCTGTGGCTGAACGAGTCGTTCGCCGAGTACCTCGGTTCCCGGGTGACCGCCGAGGCCACCCGCTTCTCCGACGCCTGGACCACGTTCGCGATGCAGCGCAAGGCGTGGGGCTTGCGAGCCGACCAGCGGCCGTCGACCCATCCGGTCGCACCGTCGCGGGTCGGTGACACCGAGGAGGCCCTCCTCAACTTCGACGGGATCTCGTACGCCAAGGGCGCCGCCGTCCTCAAGCAGCTGGTCGCCTGGCTGGGCGACGACGCGTTCCTGGCCGGGCTCAACGACCACTTCGAGGCGCACGCCTACGGCAACGCCACCCTGGCCGACCTGCTCGGCGCACTGTCCAAGGCGAGCGGCCGGGACCTCTCCGGCTGGGCCGAGGTGTGGCTGCGCCAGGCACAGGTCAACACGCTGCGCGCCGAGGTCACCCGGGACGGTGCGAACTACGCCGAGGTGGCGGTGCTGCAGAGTGCCCCGGCGGAACACCCGACCCTGCGGCCGCACCGGATCGGCGTCGGCCTCTACGACCGGGCCGCGGACGGCAGCGTGGTGCTGCGGGAACGCCTCGATGTGGAACTGGAGGCGGTCGGGCGTACGGTGCTGACCGAACTCACCGGCAAGCCGGCCGCGGACCTGCTGCTGTTGAACGACGGCGATCTGACGTACGCGAAGATCCGTCTCGACGAGGACTCGGCCGCCGCCGTTCCGGTGCTGCTGCCCCGCCTGGACGACTCGCTGGCCCGCGCGGTCGTCTGGGCCGCCACCCTGGACGCCGTGGTCGACGGCGAACGCCCGATCGCCGAGCTCGTCACCCTGGTCCTGGCCGCCCTGCCGGTGGAGAGCGAGACCGCCGTCGTCGAGGACGTGCTGCGCGCCACCCGCGGACTCGTCGACCGCTACGCCGGCCCGGAGACCCGCCCGGCGGCCCTCCAGCTGCTCGCGCAGGCCGCCGACCGGCTGCTCGCCGCCGTGCAGCCCGGTGACTCGCGTCAGCTGGCCGCGGCCCGCGGCCTGATCGGCGCCACCACCGACACGGCCCGGCTGCGCGGCTGGCTCGCCGGCGACAACGTGCCGGACGGTCTCGCGATCGACGCCGATCTGCGCTGGCTGATCCTGTACCGGCTGTCGGTGCTCGGGTCGGCAGGGGGCGAAGAGATCGACGCCGAGCTGGAACGCGACCGCAGCGCCTCCGGCGAGCAGTGGGCCGCCGCCTGCCGGGCCGCCCGCCCGGACGCCGCGGCCAAGGAGGCGGCCTGGACCGCGATCGTCGGCGACTCCACGCTCTCCAACCGTCTCGCCGAGCGGACCGCGAGCGGCTTCTGGCAGCCTGAGCAGCTGGAGCTGCTGGAGCCGTACGTCGAGCGGTACTTCACCGACATGCCGGAGATGCTGCGGACCCGCAGCGGGATGAGTGCCGAGCACATCGCGACGATGGCGTACCCGTCGGTGGCCGTCTCGGAGCGCACCCGGCAGCTGGCCGCCGCCCTGATCGCCACCCCCGGCCGGAACCAGATCCTGCGCCGCGTGGTGCAGGACTCCGACGACGACATGCGCCGGGCGCTGGCCGCCCGCGGGTGATCGGATTCGCCTGTCTCCACCCCCGTGACCTCGGGATACTCGTAGCCTGTGGCTACGGGGGTGGATGCGTGGAGTGGTCCGAGGAGCTGTCCGGTGGCCTGCTGCGGGCGGCGCCGGACGCGATCCTGGTCCTGGACGGGGGCCGGATCGTGCTGGCCAACGACCGGGCCGGGCAGATGTACGGCTGGTCCATCGCCGAACTCGTGGGTCAGTCCGTCGAGGTGCTGGTCACCGACGAGTCCCGAGCCCTCCTCCCGGAACGCGAGCAGATGATCACGGAGGGCGCGGCCGGGGAGATCGGCCGGCTCGTGACCACCGCCCGGCGCAGGGACGGCACCGACTTCCCGGTCGAATCGTCCACCACGCTCGTCGACACCGCGCATGGCCGGCTCGCCGTCGCTGTGGTCCGGGACATCTCCGAACGCCTGCGTGCCGAGCAGGAACAGGAACGCCTTCGCGCGGAGGCGCACACGCACCGCAGCCAGCGCCTGGAGAGCCTGGGACAGCTGGCCGGCGGCATCGCGCACGACTTCAACAACATGCTCGGTGTCATCCTGAACTACGCGAACTTCGTGATCGAGGAGGCGGAGTCGCCCGAGCCGGACACCGCGATGATCGTCTCGGACGCCCGTCAGGTGATCCGGGCCGGCAACCGGGGCACCGAGCTCACCCATCAGCTGCTCGCTTTCGCCCGCCGCGAGGTGGTCCGGCCCCAGACGATCGATCTCAACGCACTCGTCACCGAGGTCCAGGAACTGCTGCGACGTACCGTCGGCGAGCACATCGATGTGATCTTCCGGCCCGGTCCGGACCTGCCGATGGTCCTCTGCGACCCCGGCCAGATCGAGCAGATGCTGGTCAACCTGGCCCTGAACGCCCGGGACGCGATGCCGTCCGGCGGCCGGCTGGTGATCGACACCGGGTTGCTCGACAACCGGGTCCGGCTGCGGGTCGGCGACTCCGGCCGGGGCATGCCCGCGGACGTGGCCGAGCGGGCCTTCGAGCCGTTCTACACCACCAAGGGCAGCGGCGAGGCCACCGGACTGGGCCTGGCCACCGTCTACGGCATCGTCACGCAGGCCGGTGGCGAGGTCTCCCTGACCAGCGAGGTGGGCGTCGGCACCACGATCACCGTGCTGCTGCCCGCCGGTAGCGTCGCGCATCACCCCGAGGCCGCCGCCCGGCCCGCCACCACCGGCGGCAAGGGCGAGACCCTGCTCGTCGCCGAGGACGAGGACGCGCTGCGCCACGTGGCCGGCCGGATCCTCACCGGCGCCGGGTACCGGGTTCTGCTGGCGGACGGCGGCGCGCAGGCTCTCGAACTGGCCGCCCGCCATGAGGGCAAGATCGACCTGCTGGTCAGCGACGTGGTGATGCCCGGGATGCTCGGCAAAGAACTGGCCGAGCGGCTGGTGGTGGCCCGGCCCAGCACCCGGGTGCTCTTCATGTCCGGGTACGCCCAGCCGATCCTGGCCTCCCAGGGCACCCTCGACCCGGGGGTGGCGCTGCTGGAGAAGCCGTTCACCGCGGGTGACCTGCTCACCGCGGTTCGCCGCCGGCTGGACGGCTGACCTTCGCGGTTATCCTTCTCTGATGTCCGCACGGCGCATCGGGATCATGGGTGGCACCTTCGACCCCATCCATCACGGTCACCTGGTCGCGGCGAGCGAGGTCCAGGCCCGCTTCGACCTCGACGAGGTCATGTTCGTGCCGACCGGCCAGCCGTACGAGAAGGGTCGTGTGTCGCCCGCCGAGGACCGCTACCTGATGACCGTCGTGGCGACCGCCTCGAACCCGCGCTTCCACGTCAGCCGCGCCGACATCGACCGCGACGGCCCCACCTACACCGTCGACACCCTGCGCGACATGCGTGCCGTGTACGGCCAGTCGGCGGAGCTCTACTTCATCACCGGAGCCGACGCGCTGGCCCGGATCATGTCGTGGAAGGACGCGCTCACCATGCTCGGCCTGGCCCACTTCATCGGGGTGACCCGGCCGGGTTTCGAGCTGACCAACAAGCATCTGCCGGCCGACAGCGTGACCCTGGTCGAGGTGCCCGCCATGGCCATCTCCTCCAGCGACTGCCGTAATCGGGTGGCAGCCGGCCTGCCGGTCTGGTACCTGGTACCGGACGGTGTTGTGCAGTACATCAACAAGCGGGGCCTCTATCGGGACTCGGGTATTACCGGGCCGGTGTGAGACGCTTGAAGTCCTGAAAACCCTACCGAGGGGACTCCTTTTGCCCGTCAATGAACGCGCTCTCGAACTAGCCCTGGCGGCCGCGCAGGCCGCTGCGGACAAGAAGGCGCAGGACATCTCCATCATCGACGTCGGCGACCAGATCTACATCACCGACGCCTTCGTCATCGCCTCCGGAGCGAACGAGCGTCAGGTGATCGCGATCGTCGACGCGATCGAGGAAGCGCTGCTCAACCTGCCGGAGAAGGCGAAACCCGCCCGCCGGGAGGGAGAGCGCCAGGGCCGCTGGGTGCTGCTCGACTTCGTCGACATCGTGGTGCACGTCCAGCACGTCGAGGAGCGCGAGTTCTACGCTCTCGACCGCCTGTGGAAGGACTGCCCCATCATCCCGTTCGTCGACCGGGACCTGGCCGAAGCCGGCGCCGAGGCGCCGTGATCCGCCTGATCGTCTGGCGGCACGGCAACACCGACTGGAACGCGGGCTCCCGCGTGCAGGGACAGACCGATGTGCCGCTCAACGACCTCGGCCGCCGTCAGGCCGCCGAAGCCGCCGAGCTGCTCGTCCGCCTGCGCCCGGCCGCGATCGTCGCCAGCGATCTGCGCCGGGCCGCCGACACCGCCGCCGCGCTCGCCGGCCGTACCGGTCTCACCGTCACCACCGACGAGCGGCTCCGTGAGCGCTTCTTCGGCGAGTGGCAGGGCCTGACGATGGCCGAGGTCGCCGCCCGGCGCCCCGAGGAGCACGCCCGCTGGACCGCCGGTGAGGACGTCGTCGGCGGCGACGTGGAGACCCTCGACGACCTGGGTAAACGGGTCTCCGAGGCGCTCCAGGACGCGGCTCTGCTCGCCCCGGCCGGCAGTGTCGTGGTGGTCGCCACCCACGGCGCCGCGGCCCGCCAGGGCGTCGGTCACCTGCTCGGCTGGCGGCGTGAGCAGATGCGCACGCTGCGGGCTCTGCAGAACTGCCACTGGGTGGAGCTCACCCACGACGACGCCCGGGGCTGGCAGATGGCCTCGTACAACGTCGGGGTCCTCAGCGACCGTCCGGTCCCGCCGCCGGTCTGATGGAACCGTCCACCCTCAGGGAACGTCTGAACACCATGCTGATCCGTAAGACCGTCGTCCCCGCCGCGCTGCTTCTGGCGCTCACCGCCGGTTGCGCGAACAACAACCCCACCACCCAACCTGCCGGTGGCGCCCCCGAACCGGCCACGGCCTCCCCGGTCCCGGCGCTGTCCGCGGCCCCCGGCGAGACCGTCCTCACCGGCACCGTCACCGCCGGTGTCGAGCCGAGATGCCTGCTCCTCAAGGACGGCACCGGCGACCATCTGCTGATCGTCGAGGACGAGAAGCTCAAGTCGGCACTCCAGGTGGGCGCCGAGGTCACCGTGGCCGGAAAGAGCGCCGAAGGCATGATGACCACCTGCATGCAGGGGAAGCCGTTCGTGGTCACCTCGGTGGCCGCCGGGTGACACACATCTGAATCAAGTACCTTGCCTGCATGACCATCGCGGTCGTCACCGACTCCACCGCGTACCTGCCGGCCGAACTGAACGGCACGTATGACCTGACCATCGTGCCGCTCACCGTCGTCATCAACGGCTGGGACGGCCTGGAGGGCATCGAGGTCTCGCCGGCCGAGGTGGCCCGCGCGCTCACCGCGCGCCGGGCCGCCGTCAGCACGTCGAGGCCCGCGCCTTCGCAGTTCGTCTCCGAGTACCGCCGACTGCTCGATGCGGGCGCCGGCGGTGTCGTCTCGGTGCACCTGTCCGCCAAGCTCTCCGGCACCTACGAGGCGGCGCAACTCGCCGCGGCCGAGGTCGGTTCCCGGGTCCGGGTCGTCGACAGCGGGACCACCGCGATGGGCCTCGGCTTCCCCGCGCTCGCCGCCGCGGCGTCCGCTCGCAAGGGTCACGACCTGGCGACGGTCACCCGTGCGGCCACCGAGCACGCGGCCCGCGTCACGACCCTCTTCTACGTCGACACCCTCGAGTTCCTGCGTCGCGGCGGCCGGATCGGCGCGGCGTCCGCCCTGGTCGGCACGGCATTGTCGGTCAAACCGATCCTGCACGTCGAGGACGGTGCGGTCGTCGTGCGGGACCGGGTGCGCACCGCCGGGCGAGCCCTCACCCGGCTGGTCGACCTCGCGGCCGAGGCGGCCGGCGACGGTGAGGCCGACGTCGCAGTTCACCACCTGGGCACTCCGGACCGGGCGTCCGCGCTGGTCGACGCTCTGAGCGAACGACTCGGCGATCGCCTGCGCGACTGCTATCTCACCGAGGTCGGTGCGGTGGTCGCCGCCCATACCGGCCCCGGTCTGGCCGGGGTCGTCGTCCATCGAAGAACCTGAGCCGTACGAACCGCGACGTGCCGCCGATTCTCAGGGCGGCCAGGCGGTCGCCAGCCAGCGTGCCGGGCTGTGCGTGGTGGGGGTGAGCCGCGGAGCTACCGCGGACCAGGGGAGGGTGCGGTCGCCGGCCTGGACCTCGTCGGCCTCGGGCAGGAGCGCCGGGACGTTCTCCGGCCAGACGGCGCGGGTGCGCCAGCCCTCCGCGGCGGAACCGAGCAGTTCGATCGGCGCGCAGTGCACGGACGGGTCCGGAGGTTGCCGCGAGTACTCGTGGACGGCCAGCAGCCGCTCGGCCCGGCGGACGGTCTGGTGCAGGGGATGGTCCGGCGCGACGGTGTACGGCACCGTGCAGCCGTTGTCGTCACTGCGGTAGGCCATCGGGGACAGCGGATGCGGGGACATCGCGAAGATGGTCTCCGCCTCGGCGAAGAGAGCCGCGACCAGAGGGCTCTCGGCGGCGGTCACCAGCAGGGTCCCGCGTTCCGGGGCGAAGGCCACCGGGACACCGCCGACCTGGCCGGCCAGCCTCATGAGCCAGCCCGGCAGCAGCAGGTGCGAGGTCCAGTACGAGTTGCCGTCGTCGACGAAACGGACGATCACCGGGCCGGTGGCGACACCCTGCAGCACCGCGCCGGTGAGATTGGCACGGGCGGTGTCGAAGACCCGATCGGTTGGCACCTTCCAGGCTGCAGCCTGAGCCGGGGTCACATAGGTCATGGTGTTCGGTTGATCGATCACGGCGAACTCGGACAGGAACGGCAGAACCGGGCGGCACATCGGTGCTCCCGGCGCGGCGCCTCGCAGCACCGGCCGTAGCAGGGGCGCCGCCTCGGCCCAGCCGGGCGGGACCCGGAACAGGCCGGCGATGACCGTGTCCACGGCCTTGCGCCCGGCCGACAGCGGGGCCAGCGGCAGAATCGTGTGCTCGTCGTCGCCGGGGACGGTGAACCGCACCTCGAAGGGGACCGGGTAGTAGCGCGCATCCCGGATGCCGGCCCGGCGCAGACGCCGGATCACCTGTCCGGCCAGCCGGGCGCGGGCGATCCTTCGCAGCAGGCCCACGGTAGTCCTCTATCGCTGTCGGCGCGCCACGATCGCGCGAGCGTCGAGATCATCGTCCGTGACGACGGTGGCCGTCAATCCGTTCCCATCGGCTGCCGTCGTCGCGGCGGCGGTCTGTGCCTCGGTGATCTCCGAGACGAGCAGTCCGCCCGGGGCCAGCCAGCGCGCCGCCCCGGCGGCCACCGCCCGGAACACCGTGAGGCCGTCGTCACCGCCGTCGAGCGCCGTCCGCGGTTCGTGGTCGCGAGCTTCGGACGGCAGGAACGGGATGTGCCGGGTCGCCACGTACGGGACGTTCGCCAGGAGCAGATCGATCCGGCCGTACAGCTCGGCGGGAAGTGCCTCGAAGAGATCGCCCTGATGGACGCGGCCCGGGTCGGCCAGGTTGTCCCGGGCACAGGCCACCGCGACCGGATCCAGATCCGCGGCGTACAGGGTGATGCCCGGCACCCGGTGCCGGACGGCCAGGCCCAGGGCGCCGGAACCGCAGCAGAGATCCACCACCAGCGCGTACGGGCCGAGCTCCGCGGTACCCAGGCGGACCAGGAGCTCGCTGCGGACACGTGGGACGAAGACCCCCGGGCGGAGCCGGACCCGTACGCCGCAGAAGTCGGCGTAACCGACGACCTGCTCCAGTGGTTCCCCGGCGGCGCGGCGGCCGACCATCGCACCGAGCGTGCGGTCGTCGCGCGCCGCCTCGATCAGGACGTCCGCCTCGTCCTCGGCGAACACGCAGCCCGCGGCCCTCAGCGCGGCTACCGCCTGGCCTCGTGTCACGTGCCGCTCCCTGTCCACACTGACGAGTTGTCCACAGGGCCGCGAGCGGGGGAGCGGAACGCTTCCTACGGTCGGGCCGTGCGAGAGGCGAAGGATAGCGGTGACGTCGTCGGAGCGCGCCTGCGGGCGGTGCTCGACGGGGGCCCGGCCGGCCGGACGGTTCCCGACGAAGGGCCGCTGGACTGGGCGGACGTGATTCCGGCATGGTCGGCGGAGGAGGACGATGTCTCCCCTTTAGGGGACGGCGCCACTATGGGGCCCGGCACGGACGGCGGCGGTTCGCGGAGGTCTTCGGGGGCCGGCGCGGGATATCCCTGGGACTCGGCTCCCTCCTCCGATCCGTCTTCCGGTCCTCCTTCCCGGCGCTCTCCGGGTCCCTCTCCCGATCTCTCCGCCGGCGTTGAACTCGGTGGGGAGGGGGCCTTCGGGGGATCGCGGCGGCAGTGGCTGCAGGCCTTCGACCCCGGGCGGCCCGGCGTGCGGGCGATGGCCGCGGTGGCGGTGGTCGTCGTGCTGGTCGCGGCGTTCCTGGCGTGGAGGTCGCGGCCACGGGTCGATCCGATCGCGGCCGGCTCCGTGTCGGTCGCGCCCAGCCCGGGTCCCGGGCACGGGCCGGGCGCCGGTGCCGAGATCGTCGTCGCGGTCGGTGGCAAGGTGCGCAAGCCGGGGCTGGTGCGTCTGGCTCCCGGGGCACGCGTCGCGGACGCGCTGACCGCGGCGGGCGGGGCCGAGCCGGGTGTGGACGTGGCGATGCTCAACCTTGCCCGGAAGGTCGTCGACGGCGAACTGATCATGGTGGGAGCAGCGGCGCCCTCCGGGCAGTCCGCTCCGGGTGCCTCCGGCGGGCTGGTCAACCTCAACACGGCCACCCTCGCCGAACTGGACACACTGCCCGGCGTCGGACCCGTCCTGGCCCAGCGGATCCTGGACGCCCGGGACGCCCAGGGCGGCTTCCGGGGGATCAGCGACCTGCGCAAGGTCGAGGGGATCGGTGACTCGCGGTACGAGCAGCTCAAAGAGCTGGTGACGGTCTGATGGCGGTGCCCGACCTGCGGCTGGCGGGGTTCACCATCGGGCTCTGGGCGGCGGCCCTGGCCTCGCTGCATCTCTCCGCCACGGCCGGTCTCGCGGTCGGTGGAGCGGGACTCGTCCTCGCGGGCGGGTTGCTTGCCGCCGGGCGGCCCGGTGCGGCGGCCGCCGGTCGCGGCACCCCGTGGTGCAGTGGAACGGTGCGATGGATCGGGGTGGCCGTCGCGCTCGGGGTGGGGTGCGGGGCGGTCTCCACCGCGGCGCAGGTGTCGGTACGGGAGGCGCCGGCACTCGCGGCTCTCGTCGAGGCGGGGGAGACCGTGCGGGTGGAGGCGGTGATCCGGGACGATCCGCGGCCGCTGGCCCCGACCTCCGGACCGCCGACCTACCTGATCGCCGTGGACCTGGAGTCGGTCACCGCGGGGGAGGAGCCGCCGATCCGGCTCTCCGCCCGGGGGCTCGTGCTGGGCTCGGATCCGGGGTGGCGTGCGCTGCTGCCGGGCCAGCGGTTCACGGCGACCGGCCGGCTCATGCCGCCCCGCCCCGGCGACCTGCGGGCCGCTGTCCTCTCCGCCCGGAAGCCGCCGAGCCTGACCGGCCGGCCCTCGTGGGTGCAACGTGGCGCCGGCGTACTGCGGGCCGGGCTCCAGCGCGCCTGTGAGCCGCTGCCGGACGACTCCGGCGGCCTGCTGCCGGGGCTCGTCGTGGGTGACACCAGCCGCCTGGACCCGGCCCTGGAGGAGGACTTCCGGACGACCGGGATGACCCATCTGACCGCGGTGTCCGGCACCAATGTCGCGATCGTCCTGGGTGTGGTGCTCTTCGTGGTCCGGCGGGCGCGGGCCGGGCCACTGCTCTGCGCCGTGCTGTGCGCCGTCGCCCTGGCCGGGTTCGTCATCCTGGCCCGGCCGTCACCGAGCGTCATCCGTGCCGCGGCCATGGGTGCCATCGGACTGCTCGGACTGGCCACCGGACGGACCCGGGCCGCGGTTCCGGCACTGGCGGCGGGAGCGGCCGTGCTCCTGATCGCCGATCCGGAACTTGCGGCCGACCCCGGGTTCGCACTGTCCGTGCTGGCCACCGCCGGTCTGCTGCTGATCGCCCCGGCCTGGCGGGACGGGTTGCGCCGTGGCGGATGCCCGGCCGGGGTGGCCGAGGCGCTGGCCGTACCGGCGGCGGCCCAGGTCGCCTGCGGTCCGGTGGTCGCCGCCATCTCGGGCAGTGTCAGCCTCGTCGCGGTACCCGCCAACCTGGTCGCGGTGCCGGCCATCGCCCCGGCCACCCTGCTGGGCGTCGGCTCGGCGGTGCTGTCCCCCATCTGGCCGGACGGTGCCGGGTTCGCCGCCTGGATCGGGCACTGGCCCACCGAGTGGCTCGTGCTCGTGGCGCGCCTCGGAGCACGCGTGCCGGCCGGGGCGCTGCCCTGGCCCGGCGGCGCGCCGGGCGGGGTGCTGCTCGCCGTGCTCACGGTGGCCTTCCTGGTGGCGGCACGCCGGGTGGTCGTCCGGCGGCTCGCCACCGTGGTCGCCCTAGGAGCGATCCTCGGCGCCCTGCCGGTGCGGCTGCTCGCCCCCGGCTGGCCGCCGCCCGGATGGCTCGTCGTGGCGTGCGCGGTCGGTCAGGGCGACGCCGTCGTGCTGGCCGCCGGGCCGGGGCGGGCCGTGGTCGTCGACGCCGGCCCCGAACCGGACGCGGTCGACAGGTGCCTGCGGCGGCTCGGCATCCGGCACGTCGCGATCCTTGTCGTGAGCCACTTCCACGCCGACCACATCGGCGGTGTCGGCGGGGTGTTCCGGGGCCGGGAGGTCAGCGCGGTCATCGGACCCGACTGGCCGGAACCCGCGGGCGGGCGGGCCGCCGTCGAGGAGGCCGCCGCCGCGACGGGCCTCACCGTTCAGGCGGCCGGACCGGGATGGGCGGCCACCGTCGGCGACCTGCGGCTGGACGTGCTCGGGCCGGTCACGCCGATGCGTGGCACCAACTCCGACCCGAACAACAACTCCCTCATCGTCCGGGCCGCTGCCGCCGGCCGGACCGTCCTGCTGCTCGGCGACGCGGAGACCGAGGAACAGGAGGATCTCGTGGCCGCGCTCGGAGGGGCCGCGCTGCGGGCGGACGTGCTCAAGGTGGCGCACCACGGCAGCGCGCTGCAGGCGACGTCGTTGCTGGACGCGGTCGATCCGGCGGTGGCGCTGGTCTCGGTGGGCAAGGACAACGACTACGGGCATCCGAACGCGGTGCTGCTCGGGCGGATCTCGGAGGGCGGGGCGCGCGTTCTGCGTACCGATGAATCGGGGGATGTGGCGGCAGTCGTGGTCGACGGAGGGCTGGCGGTGGCAGCCCACGGTGAGGGCGAGGCGCCCGGCTGAAGTCCTCGTCCGGGCCCGCCGGGTGCCGGGCTCACGCGTTGCCCCGCCGGTCCGCCTTGCGGCCCGCGAGCGGCGACCCTGACTCCATCCGGCTCGCCCGGTGCCCTGCCGGCTCGCCTTGCCCGGGCTTGCGCGGTGCCCTGCCGCCGCCTCGCGCGGGCTTGCGACACGCCCGGATAGCGGGATTGTTATGTCCTGTTTATGGCGGTATGAAGCTCTATAGGTGCGTTGTCATTCGGGTCGGTTGACGGAGGCATCAGGCCTGGGCAGGCGACTCTACGGGCGTACCCGCATCTTCGTTCGTCGATATGTCTGGTTTCGCATTCGGTGATCGGCGGCCTGCGCTAACGAGTGAGACTCACAGAACTGTCGGCCGCCCGTGCGACGATGTTGCACGTGAATGCCGCGCCACCCCCCTCGTTGCTGCTCGTCCAAGGCGATGAGGAGCTTCTCGCCGCCCGTGCCGTCGCCGAGGCGGTCGAGGCCGCGCGGGCCGCCGACCCGGGTGCCGACGTGCGGGAGTACGACGCCGGCTCGCTCGCGGCCGGTGAGGTCGCCGAGATGCTGAGCCCGTCGCTGTTCGGCGGCCGGCGCGCGCTGGTGATCCGGAGCGGTCAGGACGCTCGGAAGGACCTCACGGCGGCGCTGCTTGCCTATGCGAAGAACCCCGACCCCGACGTCACGCTGATCGTCACCCACGTCGGCGGCGCCAAGGGAAAGGCCTTCGCCGACGGTCTCCGCGCCGCGGGTGCCACCGTCGTGCCGGTCATGAAAATGAAGAAGGACTCCGAGCGGATCGCGTTCGTCCGCAACGAGTTCCGCCGCAACGGTGTCCGGTGCGACGACGCGGCCGCTTCCGCGCTGCTCCAGGCGGTCGGCACCGATCTGCGTGAGATCGCGGCCGCCTGCTCGCAGCTGCTCGCCGACACCGACGGCAAGATCACCGAGGCCGTGGTGGCCCGCTACTACCGGGGCCGGGCCGAGGTCACCGGGTTCGCCGTCGCCGACGCCGCGATGGTCGGCGACCTGCCCGGGGCGCTCGAGGCCCTCCGCTGGGCGCTGCACGTCGGCGTCGACCCGGTGCCGATCGCGGACGCGCTGGCCGACGGCGTGCGCACCGTGGCGCGGGTCGCCTCGGCTGGGCGCGGCAACCCGTACCAGCTGGCCGGGACCCTCGGCATGCCGGCCTGGAAGATCGAGAAAGCACAGGGCCGCAGCCGCGGCTGGACCCCGGAAGGCCTGGTCGATGCCATGCGCGCGGCCGCCGACTGCAACGCCGCCGTCAAGGGCGGCGCCGAGGACCGTGGCTACGCCCTCGAACAGACCGTCTTCGCCATCGCGGCCGCCCGCCGGGACGGAGGCACCCGATGACCAGGACCGTCCGTTCGCGCCGTGCCGAACGCCCTCACCAGCCGCTCTACGCCCGGGTGCTCCGCCTGCGCCACCTCGCCCCGAGCGGCCTGCTCTGCTTCGTCTTCCTGGAGGGCGCGGTGGTCCTCGGTGTCCTGCTCGCCCTCGCCGAACTCGTCAGCTGGTGGGGCGTGATCGTGCTGCCGGTCACCGTCGCGCTGATGGTCAAGTTCAACGACCTGGTCGCCGGGGCACTCACTCCCCGCGCCCCAGCCGGTACCGCGGCGTCGGCCAGGGCGTCCGTGCTGCGGCCCGCCGCGATGAGCCGGACCTCCCGGGCGCCGGGTGCCGCCGGATCCTCTGTCGCGTACGTCTCCGACGCGGTCACCGAAGTGGGTTCCGGTGCCGTCCGTTCCGCCACCGGTGCGCCGGCCTTCGGTGCCGGTGGCCGGTTCGGTGGCCACCACGACGAGGCTGTCGCGCCGTTCGCCGACGAGGCGCCGTCGTTCCCCGGATGGGCCACTCACGGTGAGTGGGCCGCCGGGGGTTCGGGGTACGCGCCGGCCATCTCGCACGAATCCTCAGCCACCGGGTACGGGTCCGACGTACCGGCGGTCGGCTATCCGGGTTCGTACTCCCGTGGTCTGTCCGGAAATGCCTATCCGGCGACTGTCGCTGCCCGCTCCTACGACGGTGACGCGGGATATCCGGTGCGTTCCGCGGCCGAGCCGGCCGTGGAGGAGCCGCGTGGGGTTAACGCGCCGGTCCGGCGGGCGTGGGCCGATGAGCTGGACGTGCGGCAGCAGATGGCGCGCCAGGCCGCGTCCCGCCGCTACGAATGAGCCGGACCGCGTGGTGAGATGCGGCGCGAATCAGGCCGCACGGCACCACGGCTCGATGCGGGCCATGGGTCGCCGTCAAGTGGATCAGGCAACACGCTTGGCTGTGAAGTCCCAGCGCCAGGCATGTCCCCGGCTGTCCGGGGTACGGCCGGTGGCGGCCAGCAGATCTTGCCAGGGGTCATCGGAACGTTCGGCGTGGGGCAAGACTCGATCGAGGCACGGTGCCACGAGCTGCGCCGGCGCTCGATAGCCGATGTGGTGCGCGCCCAAGATGTCGCGGGTGTGCAGGACCACTTCGACGATCCCCATCGCGGCCACAGCCGAGCGGTCGGGGTTTCCGTGCGGATGCCAGCCGGTGCGATCGGCGGGCGCGCCGGCGATCACCGCGACCAGAAGACCTCCGACAGCGTCGAGACAGTCGAGCACCGCTGGTGTTCCACCCTCTTCCTCCGGCCAGAACATACACGCGGGTCGTCCGGGGGCCAGTGAGAACTCCATCAGCGGGGTCCAGCCCTCGCGGCGGTGTGTCCCGGACAGCTGCATCGCATAGGCGCCCAGATCATCCAGGATGTGCGCGATCGTCTCCCGGCAGGTCCAATCCAGACCGGACGCCTGCAGCCCCCACCCGTCGTCCGGCATCTGTCCAAGGCCGGCGCGTGCGTGCTCCAGCGCCGCCGAGACGAGATCGCTGTCAGGAATACCGATCGAGGTCGTCATGCGAGCAGCCTTCACGGCTTCCGGCCATCGGGAATCGCACCTGGCGACGGCGTCTACGCAGAGATCTCGCCCCGCTTCCGATGGTCAGCGATGGGCGCGCCCCCGGCGCAACGTCCGCAGGATCGGGAGTAGGAGGTGGCGCCGAATGGGGCGAACATCCGCTCAGATCGCTTGTCGCGCCTGCTCGATATGTCGCAGGACAGCGTCGGCTTCGTGGGCGTCGGCTATGGCTTGCGCCTGGTCGAGTGTGGCGAGCGCGTCCGGGCGACGGTTCTGGGCAGCGGCGATGTAAGCCAGCCCGATCAGGTTGGCGGCCACGCCCGGAAGGTTCCCGGTCTCCCGGCGCAACCGGGAGGACTTCTCGAGCTGTTCGCGGGCTTCGTCGAGCCGGCCGGCGGCGTGGGCCGCGATGCCCAGATGCCGCAGCGCCTCGGACTGCGTCGCCTTGTCGCCGGTCGCGGCCGCCAGCCGGTACGACCGCTCCAGGTGCGGCACGGCGGTCTCGTCGTCACGCCGGATGAACTGGTGAAGGCAGCCGATCCAGAACAGCGCCTCTCCCTCGCCCCGCGTGTCACCGAGTGCCTGGTACAGCTCCAGGGCGCGTTCGAACAACGGCAGTTCCGCGGGATCCTCGGCGGTCAGGGACCCGGCTTCGCGGGGTGCGCTCTGAAATCTCGCGTGCAGGATCTTCCCACGGGCCAGCGCCGTATCAGCCTCGACCGCGTTCAAGGCCTCCTCGGCGCCCACGAGCGCACTGGTGTCGCCCGTGTACACCGCTCGCTCATAGAGTTCTCTGGCTCGTACGATCCGATCGTCGGTGATCATCGCCGCCCCCGCTGGCATAGCTTCTGCGTGCCGGGGGTGCAGTCTAGAGGGGACACCGCTCGCGTGGTCGTCACCGCCGACGGCAACCGCTCCGGGCCGGGCGTCCATCGGTTCGTGATCCCGCGTCGAGGTGGGGCGGTGATCCACGGTGTGAGGCGACGGCTGCGCGCGTGCCCGTTCATGGGAAACGAAACCGGGCACCGCCACGGACCCTGAGGTCCAGCGGTGCCCGGGGTTTGTCCATGCCGCCCCACCAGAAGGTGGTGCGCGCCAGCGACCGCGTCAGTGCGGCCGTGACCTGATCCGGAGTGAGCGGATCAGGCGGACAGCGAGGCGATCTTCTTGGCGATGGCCGACTTGCGGTTGGCCGCCTGGTTCTTGTGAATGACGCCCTTGCTGACGGCCTTGTCCAGCTGACGCGAAGCGTCACGCAGCAGCGCGCCGGCCGACTCGACGTTGCCCGAGTCACTCGCCTCGTGCAGCTTGCGGATCACGGTCTTCAGCGAAGACTTGACCGACTTGTTGCGCAGACGGGCCTTCTCGTTCTGCCGGTTGCGCTTGATCTGGGACTTGATGTTCGCCACGCGACAGCCTTGTCCTGACTAGTTCGGAAAAATGGTCTCAAACGAATGGTCACCGCGCCGTCGTCCCGCCCGGCCAAGCCGGTACACGAAACAACAGCGTGTCACCACACGCGAGGAATCAGACTACCAGCACGCCTCGGAGCCGCCAAAACGGCTCCGGGCCACCGTTCCGCCGAGGACACGCCGGGCGTCAGCGACGGAACCAGCGCCGCTTCTCCGGGGCACCGGTCCAGCCGCGACGTTCGGCCAGCCAGGCCAGCGCCTGCTGCCCGCTGAACCGCTGATGCTGCCGGCTGTGCGGCGACGCACTGCTGGGCCCGTCCCCGGCCCGGACCAGCCAGTACCCGGCGAGCGCGGCCAGCGCACCGTCCACCCCCTCGTCCGGCGCGCCCCAGGCCCGCAGCACCGCATCGGTGTCCAGCCCGCTGGCATAGGCGCTGACCAGCAACGTGACGGTGTCGAACCAGGGCGCACCCAGGCACGGCCACGTCCAGTCGCAGAGCCACGCCCGCCCGTCGTGGTCGATCAGCACGTTGTCGACACGCAGATCGCCGTGGCACAGCCCGTCACCGGCCGCCAGATCGGGCAGGGCGCTTTCCAGCCCGGCCAGTTCGGCGAGCCGATGCGGGGCGACGGTCTCGCGGGCGGGTTCCGGCATCGGCTCACGGCGCCGGGCGATCAGCGACCACCAGGACATCTCGTCGCGAAGAATCTCCGGAAGGGTGGGCACCCCCACCTCCACCAGCCGCGGCGACGGGTAGGCGAGTGCGGTCGCCGCCGCCGACCAGGTCCGCAGGGCCGCGTCGAGGTCGGCCTGTGACCACGGCAGCGCCGGAACACGCCCGTCGATCGCGTCCAGGCACAGCACGAACCATCCGGATCCGGTCAGGGTCCATCGCGGCCGGGCGGCGGTCACCTCCGCGGGAAGGGCGCCGGTGACGGCGGCCTCCCGGGCGTACCACTGCGAGACCGGGTCACCGAGCGGCGCCGCCTTCACGAAGACGCGTTCGCCGTCCCCGGTCTCCAGCACGGCCGCGAAGGCCCGGGTGAACCCGCCACCTGCGCTTCGCGCGGCGGACACCGGCGATCCGAGGCGCCCGGCGATCGCGTCACGGACCGTTTCCGGCAGGTCAGACCAATCCGGGCGTACGGCAGTCGCGTCGTACGGAACATCGGGCAGAGTGATCGGCCGCATGGGCATCATCCTGCCGCTCGCGTGAATGTCGTACCTCACTGGCAGGATCGCAGCATGCGAACCGACGATTTCTGGGCGGTCATCGACCGTGCCACCGCCGAGCGGCCGGCCACACCCGCCGTGGTGGCCGAGCGCGCCGTCGCCGAGCTGGCCTCCCGCGATCCGGAGGAGATCGTCGCGTGGGGCCGTCACCTCGACAAGGTGATGGTCGCCTCGGGCACGGAGGATCTCTGGGCCGCCGCTTACCTGATCAACGGCGGCGTCGACGAGGCCGGGTTCGACGCCTTCCGTGGCTGGCTGATCGCCCACGGCCGCAAAGCCGTGGCCGCCGTGGTGGCCTCTCCGGACGTGCTGGCCACCGTGGCGTCGGTCAAGGCGGTCGCCGACACCGGCGCGACCTGCTCGGCGGAGGAGGTGCTCGGCATCGCGCGGCAGGCCTACGAGCAGGCCACCGGGAATCCGTTCCCGGCCGGCGAGCCCTTGAAGATCCGGCCGGAGGTGGGCGATCTGTGGGACTTCGACAACGAGGAGGAGATGCACCGCCGGCTGCCACGCCTGGCCGCGTTGTTCCTGGAGCCACCGGACTGACGGCGCCTTGGGCCGGTTGACGGCGCCCTGGGCAGGTTGACGGCGCCGCCTCGGGCAGGCCGGTGACCGGCGGGAGCCGCCGGCGGAGCGCCGGGGTTCGCCGGTTGGGAAACGGGTCGAGGATGACGTCGGAGGTTGGCGAGACTCACGGGCATGAGTGATGAGTCGGGGACGGTTGCCGCGGTCAGCCGGAATGAGGCCTACACGTTCACGAAACCCAACCGGGACGAGATCGTCCTGGTCGCGGGCCTGGGAGTGGACGGGGACGTGCATGCCGGGGTGACGGTGCGACATCGGAGCCGGGTGGCGGCGGATCCGCACCAGCCGAACCTCAGGCAGGTCCATCTGATCCACGGCGAGCTTTTCGAGGAGGTCGCCGGCAGGGGTTACCAGGTCCCGGCGGGTGGTCTCGGCGAGAACGTCACCACCCGTGGGATCGACCTTCTCGGGCTGCCGCGCGGAACGATCCTGCGTTTCGGCCCGCCGGCGACGTCTTCCCCCGAACCGGCTGGCGGCGCTGGATCGGATGGGTCAACGGGAGCGGACAGCCCGGTGAGGGCGGTGCTCGCGGCGGCCGGGTCGGCGACGCTGGATGAGGCGACGGCGCGAGCCGCGGCTGCGGTGGCCGCCGCTGTGGAGCGTGACGCGGCCGACGGTGTCCAGGACCCGCGGCCGGCGGTGATCGTGGCGGGTCTGCGCAATCCGTGTGCGCAGATCAACGGCTTCCGGGACGGTCTGCTCAAGGAGGTACTGGGCCGCGCCGAGGACGGCAGTGTGGTGCGTAAGGCCGGGGTGATGGGCGTCGTGCTGCGCGGCGGCCGGATCCGCCCGGGTGATCCGATCGCCGTCGAGTTGCCGCCCGGAGAACACGGCCCGCTCGAGCGGGTGTGAGCGGCCGGCGACCGGACCGATGTGTGACCGGGTCCGGGCGCCGGGGGGAGGGGCGCTCATGAGGCTGCGGGGCGGTCCCGACGAGGGCCGGCCGGGCGGTCGAACGGGTGTGATCGGAGCTGCCCTCGCGGACGTGGGACGATAGGGAGTGCCGGCCCGAGCCCGGCAGGCCCCGGGCGGATGAAGCCGGAGCCGGACGGAGCTCGAACCCGGCCGGACCGCGTCAGGAGAGCCCGAGCCGTACCGAGGCCGGGTTCGGCGAGCCCGAGTTGACATGCAAGACCGAGAAGACCAGCCCGAGAAGAACGGAAGACCGTGCCTGGACCGCTCGACCCCGGCGTGAACGTGATCGGATCGACCGATCCCAGCCGCATCCGCAACTTCTGCATCATCGCGCACATCGACCACGGCAAGTCGACGCTGGCCGACCGGATGCTGCAGATCACCGGGGTGGTCGACCCGCGTCAGATGCGCGCGCAGTACCTCGACCGGATGGACATCGAACGCGAGCGCGGCATCACCATCAAGTCGCAGGCCGTTCGTATGCCCTGGACCGTCCGTGAGGGCGACAAGCAGGGTGACACCGCCGTCCTCAACATGATCGACACCCCCGGGCACGTCGACTTCACCTACGAGGTGTCGCGGAGCCTGGCCGCTTGTGAGGGCGCGGTTCTGCTGGTCGACGCCGCGCAGGGGATCGAGGCGCAGACCCTCGCCAACCTGTACCTGGCGATGGAGAACGACCTCCACATCATCCCGGTGCTCAACAAGATCGACCTGCCGGCGGCGCAACCGGAGAAGTACGCCGAGGAGCTCGCCAAGCTGATCGGCTGCGAGCCGTCGGACGTGCTGCGGGTCTCCGGCAAGACCGGTGTCGGCGTGGGGCACCTGCTCGACGAGATCGTCCGGCAGTTCAAGGCACCGGTCGGGGACGCGGCCGCCCCGGCCCGGGCGATGATCTTCGACTCGGTGTACGACGTGTATCGCGGCGTCGTCACGTACGTCCGTGTCATCGACGGCCGGATCGAGGCACGCGACAAGATCAAGATGATGTCCACCGGCGCGGTGCACGAGCTGCTGGAGATCGGTGTCGTCTCGCCGGAGATGGAGAAGGCGACTGCGCTCGGCGTCGGCGAGGTCGGTTACCTGATCACCGGTGTGAAGGACGTCCGCCAGTCGAAGGTCGGCGACACCATCACCGGCCACATCCGGCAGGCGAAGGAGGCGCTCGGCGGCTACAAGGAGCCGAAGCCGATGGTCTACTCGGGCCTGTACCCGATCGACGGCTCGGACTATCCGGCGCTGCGTGACGCCCTCGACAAGCTGAAGCTCAACGACGCGGCTCTCACCTACGAGCCGGAGACGTCGGCAGCACTCGGTTTCGGGTTCCGGGTCGGCTACCTGGGCCTGCTGCACCTGGAGATCATCGGCGAGCGGCTGGAGCGCGAGTTCGGCCTCGACCTGATCTCGACCGCGCCGAACGTGGTCTACCAGGTGTTCACCGAGGACGGGAAGGACTCGATCGTCACGAACCCGAGTGAGTTCCCGAGCGGCAAGATCGCGGAGATCCACGAGCCTGTGGTGAGAGCCACAGTCCTGGTGCCGAACGAGTACGTGGGCGCCGTCATGGAGCTGTGCCAGAGCCGCCGCGGCAGCCTTCTCGGTATGGAGTATCTGTCCTCCGAACGGGTGGAGCTGCGCTACACGCTTCCGCTCGCCGAGATCATCTTCGACTTCTTCGACCAGTTGAAGAGCAAGACGAAGGGCTACGCGTCACTCGACTACGAGCCCTCCGGGGAGCAGGCCGCCGACCTGGTGAAGGTCGACATCCTGCTGCACGGCGAGCCGGTGGACGCGTTCAGTGCGATCGTGCACAAGGACAAGGCGTACACCTATGGCACCTCCATCGCCGCCAAGCTGCAGAAACTCATCCCACGGCAGCAGTTCGAGGTGCCGATCCAGGCGGCCATCGGCAGCCGGATCATCGCCCGCGAGACGATCCGCGCCATCCGCAAGGACGTGCTCGCGAAGTGCTACGGCGGTGACATCAGCCGGAAGCGGAAGCTGCTGGAGAAGCAGAAGGAAGGCAAGAAGCGGATGAAGATGGTCGGTCGCGTGGAGGTGCCGCAGGAGGCCTTCATCGCCGCGCTCTCGACATCCGATAGCACTGACACCAAGGGGACGACAAAAAAATAGGGCGGTTTGATTTCTCGGGGGGTCGGGAACTCAGGGGCTCGACGGACGCAACCAACAAGCTCCACCCCCGAGGAGGATTCGATGGAACTCACGCTTACCGGCATCATCATCGCCCTGATCGTCGGTCTGATCGTCGGTGCGCTCGGCCGGCTCGTGGTACCCGGCAAGCAGAACATCCCGCTGTGGCTGACCATGGTCGTCGGTGTTGTCGCCGCGCTGCTGGGCACCGTTCTGGCTCGTGCGCTCGGCGTCGCGAACACCCGTGGTTTCGACTGGATCGAGCTCTTCTTCCAGGTCGCCCTGGCCGCCATCGGTGTCGCGCTGGTCGCCGGCACCCGTGGTCGTCGCCACCTGACCCGCTGACGCGCGGTCTGCTCCACAACGCGATCTGAATCACAACGCGCAATGCCGGCCCCAACGATGGGGCCGGCATTTCGCGTTCCCGAATTAGAAACCGGGCGCGGAGGAAATCCCGATCCGGATGGCCGGTGCGGATGAGAACCTCCGCAATCGACCGCCGGTACGGATGAGAACCCTGCCCCGGACGTCGGCACCACTGGGGGAATCCGGGACGGGAACGCCGGTACAGGCGACCGGCCTCAGTAGCGGAACTTGTGCTGGGCGCTGCGCCGGTTGGCCCAGGCGGGCAGTTCGCCCAGGTGCTCGTGGTGCGGCGCGGGTTCGATCACGTCGCCGCGGCTTCCCACCGGGCGCAGGGTCACGACAAGGCCCTGGACGAGCCGGTCCTGCCGCAGGTCCCGGTACACCATCTCGACCAGCATCTGGGTGCCGTCCGGCCGGGGCAGGGCGCAGTAGACCTTGCCGTGGCCCTCGGAGCGCAACGCGCGGCGTACCGCAGCCTGGTCGTCGGGGTGAACGAGGTCGTCGAAGGCGGTGAGCGGCGGCAGTTCGGTGTCACCGATGAGGTGGTGCAGCCCAGGGCTGGCGTAACGGATCCGGTGGTCGGAGTCGACCACCGCCATGATCTCCGCGGTGTTCCCGGTCACGGCCCGCAGATAGAGGTCGCTGTCACGCCGTCCGACCGCCTCGACCAGCGTGACCCGGTCCAGGGCCAGGGCGGTCTCGCCGGCCAGCACCTCGAGAGCGTCGCGGCCGGCGATCAGGGCCTCCCGGCGGCCGGTGATGACCAGGGCCCCGCCGCTGGGCCGGGCGACGGCGAGCGGTTCGAGCCGGAGCGGGCAGATCAGGGTGCGTTCGTCCGGGTCGGCGGCACTGATCCACCAGCTGTGCGTGCCGGCTCCGGGCGGCGCCGGTGGCATCCCTTCGCGGGACAGGCGCCCGTCATCAGTGGCGAGGATCACCCGGCGTACGGCATTCGCCGGCAGCAGCAGGCGGATCGCGGCCCGTACCGCCCTCTCGACCTCGGTCGTGTCGGCGGCGGCCACGAGCGCGGTGCTGGCGGTCCGCAACCCCCGTTCCCGGGCGAGCGCCTGGCTGTGATGCAGGAGCGAGTCGGCGAGCCTGGTGATGGTGAGCAGCAGCGTGATCGCTCCGGTGACCGCGATGACCACTCCGTTCCGGACCGGCCCGGAGAGTGCCTCGATGATCAGCACGCACGGCGGGGTGGCCGCGGACGCGGCGAGCAGGACGGTGTCGCGGAACCGCCACGGCGCGAGGTGGGCGGGGCGCGGCTCGGTGAGCCGGGTCATCGACGGGTGCAGGGCGGACAGTCCCCAGGCCAGGTAGAGCACCACGTAGGCGGACTCGGCCAGAGGATTCTCGCCGGTCAGCGGGTAGAAGATGTCGCCGGTGAGCATGCCCGCCGAGCCGATGAGCAGCAGGATCGCCGCGACGTTGCGGTGGTCGGCGATCACCAGGCGCACGGCGACGCCGATGAGCAGCAGATCGCCGATCACGTCGACGGGCGAGACGGTCTGGAAGCGACCGTTCGAGCTGATCATGAAGACCCAGACCACGAGCATGCCGGAGCAGGCGAACGCGACCAGGTCGATCAGCCGGGCCCGGTCGACGAGCACCGCGCCGCCGCGGGTGAACTGCAGCAGGCTGAGCGCGACGAGGACGAACATCGCCAGGTAGGCGGCGTCGGCGAAGGCCATCCGGTCGTACGCGTACCAGACGTCGCCGACGGCGAGGGCCGCGACCGCTCCGGCCAGGAGCAGCCAGGGAGCGCGTCTGCCGGGGCGGTGCCGGCGAACTCCGTAGAGAATGGCGCCGACGCTTCCCGCCCCGAGCAGGATCCACTCGATCGCCCTCAGCACGACCTACTTAGTACCAGGGCGGTTGCGCACTGTCCATGTCGATGTATACGCAGAGCAATCGGCGGTAGGACAAGCGATACATTACGGGCAGTCACCGATATTTCCGGAGCGTCTCACCGAAAGACCTCGGCTACCACCTGTGCCGGATCGCCCGTACGGCCATCGGTTACCGGCTGCCACTTTCCCTCCGGCGCGTGCCACTCGAGATCGCCGAAACGTACCCGTTCGAGACCGGTGGCCGAGGCGTGCGAGACGAGCCAGTGCGCGAACCGCCAGCCGACGCTCGGGTCGGTGACCTGAACGGTCAGCCCGGCCGTCTCGGCGCTGCGGGCGTTGCCGGAGAGCTTCTTGCCCCAGTCCAGCCGCAGATTGTTCAGCAGGACGGAGGCCGCCTCGGGGCCGCGCATCGCGGGGGTGTCCGGCACGACGCACTCGACGGCACCGGTGGCCCGCCCGGTCAGCGCGGCGGCGAGAACCTTGGACTCGTCGGCCCACTTCTCGTACGCCTCCGGGTAGGCCGACCGCTGCACCACCTGTGCCGCGTCGGTGACCCGCATGTCCTGCCAGCCCTTGACCTTCTTGAGCGCGGAGTAGAACCGGCCCGCGGCATACCTCGGGTCCTTGATCTGCTCGACCGTGCCCCAGCCCTGGCTGGGACGCTGCTGGAAGAGACCGACCGAGTCGCGGTCGCCGCTGTCCAGATTCTCCAGCTTGGATTCCTGGAAAGCGGTGGCGAGCGCGACGACGATCGCCTGCTCGGGCATGCCGCGCCGGACGCCCACCGCGGCTATGGTCGCCGCGTTGGCCATCTGGGCGGAGTCGAGGGTCACCTCACCGTCGGCGCTGACCGTGCACTCGGGGTTGAGGCTGGGCAGCTTGATACTGCCGGCCAGGCTGTTGATCAGGACGACCACACCCGCCACGACGGCGAGGCTGAGCAGCGTGACCACACCCACGATCTGCTTCGTGCGCACCCACACCTCCTCTGCGGCCGGACGCCAAGCCTAGACAACGAGCGCTCGGGGCCTGGCGTCACTGTGGTCCCGCGCACCCGACCGGGTCGATCATCGAATCCACTCCGGGTCCCGCTTCTCCCGGGCGGCGGCCACACCCTCGCGGCCCTCGGCCGACTTGAAGTACCCGGCCGAGCGGTGCGCGAGGTCAGCGAGATCGGCACGGATCGTCTCGGCGCGCGTACGGCGGAGAAGTTGTTTGGTGCCGGCGAGGGCGAGCGGACCGCCGCGGACGAGTGAGGCGCAGTAGCGTTCCACCGCGTCGTCCAGGTCCTTCTCGTCGACGGCCGCGGTGACCAGGCCGATCTCGGCCGCCCGCGCCCCGTCGAAGACGTCGCCGGTCAGATAGAGCTCGGCGGCGGCTCGTGGCGCCAGCCGGGGCAGCACGGTGGAACTGATCACCGCGGGGATCACCCCGAGCCGTACCTCGGTGAAGGCGAAGGTGGCCGACCGGACGCAGACCGCGATGTCGGCCGCGCCGATCAGGCCGAGACCACCGGCCCGGGCCGGTCCGGCGATCCGCGCGACCACCGGTTTCGGGAACTCCCAGAGCGCGGCCAGCACGTCGGCGAGCATCTCGGCGGGCAGCCGGTCGCCGGGGCCGGCCGCGGCTGTCTCCTTGAGGTCGACGCCGGAGGAGAAGACCGGGCCGTTGTGCGAGAGGACGACCACCCGGCTGTCCGGGTCGGCGGCCGACGCGGCCAGTGCGTCCAGCATCCCGCCGAGCAGGGCGGTGGACAGCGCGTTGCGGTTGGCGGGGTTGTCGATTGTCAGAGTGGTCACGCCGGCGGCGGTGACGGTACGGACCAGATCCATGCCGGAACTGTAAGACGTGCACACTTGTCGGATGGCCGGCGCACTCCCCGATGGTGATCCCGTACCCCGTGACGGGTCTCTCCCCGACGAAGCCACCCGCGCGGTGGGCGCGAACGGGTTCGCCGTCTACGTCCACGTGCCGTTCTGCGCCAGCCGCTGCGGCTACTGCGACTTCAACACGTACACGGCGAGCGAACTGGGCGGCGGGGCGAGCCGCGACGAGTACGCCGCCACGGTCCTGGCCGAGCTGGCCCTGGCCGCCCGGGTGATCGAACCCGGGCCGGTGGACACCGTCTTCGTCGGCGGCGGCACGCCCACCCTGCTCAGCACCGACGACCTGGGCCGGATCCTGGACGGCATCGACCGGACGTGGGGGCTGGCGCCGGGCGCCGAGGTGACCACCGAGGCCAACCCGGAGTCGGTGGACCCGGCCTATCTGCGGCGGCTGCGCGGCGCCGGTTTCACGCGGATCTCGCTCGGCATGCAGTCGGCGGCCGCGAACGTGTTGCGGGTGCTCGACCGCCGGCACACCGCCGGGCGGGCACCGCAGGCCGCGACCGAGGCGCGCGAGGCCGGCTTCGAGCACGTCAACCTCGATCTGATCTACGGCACGCCGGGGGAGAACGCGGACGACTTCGACCGGTCGCTGCGGGCTGTCATCGAGGCCGGCGCCGACCACGTGAGCGCGTACGCGCTGATCGTCGAGGACGGCACCCGGATGGCCGGCCGGATGCGGCGGGGCGAGCTGCCGTACCCGTCCGACGACGTGGCCGCCGACCGCTACCTGGCCGCCGAGTCCGCCCTCGGCGAAGCCGGTTTCGAGTGGTACGAGGTGTCGAACTGGGCGCTCAAGGGCGGTGAATGCCGTCACAACCAGCTGTACTGGACCGGCGCCGACTGGTGGGGTCTGGGGCCGGGCGCGCACAGCCACGTCGGCGGGGTGCGGTGGTGGAACGTCAAACACCCTTCGGCGTACGCGAAACGCCTCGCCGACGGCGCCTCGCCGGGACTCGCGCGGGAGCTGCTGACCGACGCCGACCGGCACATGGAGGACGTGATGCTCCGGGTGCGGCTGCGGGACGGCATCCCGCTGGACCGGGTCGACGCCACGGGCGCCGCGCGGGCACTGTCCGACGGGCTGCTCGAGCCGCACGCCTACGAGCAGGGGCGGCTCGTGCTGACCCTGCGGGGCCGGTTGCTTGCCGACGCGGTCATCCGTGACGTGCTCTGAACCGGCCTACCTGATGAACCGCGCGGTGAGCGGATAGTTGAACGGCTCGTTGTTGGCCGCCTTGACGCCCGCGATCACACCGACGACGGTGGCGACCACCCAGGCCGCGAGGACGATGAAGAAGCCGACCCCGACACAGATCAGCACACTGCCGACCAGGCCGATGATGCCCCAGAGCAGGTGGAAGTTGAGCGCCTTGACCGCCTCGGCGCGGACCACCGGCGACAGGTTGCCGCGGGCCACCAGGGCCACGAGCGGCGCGATCCAGCCCATCAGCGTACCCCCGAAGAAGGCGCCGAGCGCCCCGCCGAAGTGGGCGATCAGGATCCAGGTGCGGTCGTCGGGCGAACCCGAGCCGTAACCGTGCGGCGGGGGCCCGTACTGCGGAGGCCCGTACTGGGGCGTGCCGTAGGGCGGCGGCGGAGGCGGGTAGGCATCGGGCGGTGGCGGAGGAGGCGGGTAACCGCCGGGCTGCGGCGGGGGTTGGTGGTAAGGATCGTCGCCGGGCGGGCGGGGCGGTTCAGTCATGTCTGACACGCTAGGACCCCGGTTCGAGCCGGTCGAGGGCAATGCCGCCCCCAAGATCTGAGAACGGTACGTACTTTCGATCATCGCGCTGCCGCCACCAGCGAAGTAGACTGGCACTCTATTAGCCGGAGTGCCAGCAGGGGGAGGGGTCGGATGAATCCGGATGACCGCAAGCTCGAGGTGCTCCGGGCGATCGTCGAGGACTACGTCGAGACCCAGGAACCGGTGGGCAGCAAGGCCCTGGTCGACAGGCACAAGCTCGGCGTCTCCCCGGCCACCGTGCGCAACGACATGGCGGTGCTCGAGGAGGAGGGCTACATCCGGCAGCCGCACACCAGTGCCGGCCGGGTGCCCACCGATGCCGGCTACCGGCTGTTCGTCGACCGGCTCACCAAGATCAAACCGCTGAGCCCGGCCGAGCGGCGCGCCATCGAGCGGTTCATGATCGGCGCCGTCGACCTCGACGACGTCGTGCACCGCACGGTCCGCCTGCTGGCCCAGCTCACCCGTCAGGTCGCCGTCGTCCAGTACCCGAGCCTGTCCCGTTCCGCGGTCCGGCACCTGGAACTGGTACCGATCTCCACGACCCGCCTGATGCTCGTGATGATCACCGACACCGGCCGGGTCGAGCAGCGCCTCGTCGAGATGCCCGGCCCGATCGCCGACGGCGAGGTGTGGGAGCTGCGCCTCCGGGTGAACGAGAAACTCGCCGGGCAGAAACTCGCCGACACCCCCTCCCTGGTGCAGAAACTCGTCGAGGAGTGCGACACCGGGCGGCGCGCCGCGATGACCTGCCTGGCCTCGGTCCTCCTGGAGACTCTGGTCGAGCGGAGTGAGGAGCGCCTCGCGCTGGCCGGTACGGCCAACTTGACACGTGGGGGTGTGCTGGACTTCCAGGGCACGCTGCGGCCCGTCCTCGAAGCCCTCGAGGAGGAGGTCATCCTGCTCAAGCTCATCGGCGATCTGGAACCCCGCACCACGCGGGTCCTGATCGGCGACGAGAATCAGATCGACAACCTGCGGTCGGCGTCCGTGGTGAGCAGTGGTTACGGACCGGGTACCACGATCGTTGGTGGGCTCGGTGTGCTGGGGCCCACCCGGATGGACTACCCCGGCACTATCGCTACCGTTCGTGCAGTGGCACGCTACGTTGGCGACCTGTTGGCACAGAATTGACGGATTCGCGCAGACATTGAGGACTCCAAACCCCGTGGCCAAGGACTATTACGGAATTCTCGGTGTGAGCCGGGAGGCAACCGACGACGAGATCAAGCGCGCCTACCGCAAACTCGCTCGGCAGTACCACCCGGACATCAACCCGGATCCAGAGGCGCACGACAAGTTCAAAGAGATCAACGCGGCGTACGAGGTCCTCTCCGACGACCAGAAGCGGCAGATCGTCGACCTCGGCGGTGACCCGCTCGCGCCGGGTGGCGGCATGCCCGGCGGAGCCGGTGGCGCCGGCCCGTTCGTCGGCTTCCAGGACATCATGGACGCGTTCTTCGGCACGGCGGCGGGCGGTGGCTCGCGCGGGCCCCGGCCACGCACGCGCCCCGGCGCCGACGCGATCCTGCGCCTCGAACTCGACCTGGTCGAGACCGCCTTCGGCGTGGAAGCCCCGATCACCGTCGACACCGCGGTGCTGTGCACCCAGTGCTCCGGCGCCGGCACCGCACCCGGCAGCCACCTGGCCACCTGTGAGGTCTGCTCCGGCCGCGGCGAGGTCCAGTCGGTGCAGCGCACCTTCCTCGGCCAGGTCGTCTCGTCCCGCCCCTGCCAGAACTGCCAGGGCCACGGCACGGTCATCCCGAGCCCCTGCCCCACCTGCGCGGGCGACGGCCGGATAAGGACACGCCGCTCGCTCACCGTCAAGATCCCGGCGGGCGTCGAGGACGGCATGCGGATCCGCCTGGCCCAGCAGGGCGAGGTCGGCCCCGGCGGTGGCACCGCCGGCGACCTCTACGTGGAGATCCACGAACGACCGCACGACGTCTACTCCCGCAAGGGCGACGACCTGCACTGCCGGGTCACACTCCCGATGACGGCGGCTGCGCTCGGCACCCGGATGACCATCAAGACCCTCGACGGTGAAGAGAACATCGAGGTCAAACCGGGCACCCAGCCGGCCAGCACGCTGCGCATCCGCGGCAAGGGCGTTCCGCACCTGCGCGGCCAGGGCCGTGGTGAGCTCTTCGTGCACCTCGACGTGAAGACGCCGACCAAGCTCACCGTCGACCAGGAGCGGATGCTGCGCGACTTCGCCAAGACCCGCGGCGAGGACGTGGCCGAACTGAGCAAGCAGGGCGGCTTCTTCAGCCGCATGCGAGACGCTTTCAACGGCCACTGAATGTGATTGCTTCGCCCTCCGGCTCGCTGCGCTGCGCCTGGTAACCCACGTCGGGACGGCTGAGAACGACGACGCTTCGCTTGCCGTCTTCAGCTGTCTCGACGTCGGCGGCGCAGCGCGTGGTGGGTGCGGTCAGGGCAGACGGTCTCTTGGCGTACGAGCGAACGCCTGCGGCGGGGGTTGCGGTCAGGGCAGACGGTCTCTTGGCGTACGAGCGAACGCCTGCGGCCGGTGGTTGCGGGTGGGGCGGTAGCGTTCTGGGAATGTCGGCGCCGCTGTTTCTGGTTGAGAGCCTGCCTGCTGGATCGTCGTTCACGCTCGACGGGCCGGAAGGGCATCATGCCGCCACCGTGCAGCGGCTGCGCGTGGGCGAGGCGCTGATCCTCGCCGACGGGCGGGGTGGCACCGCCCGCGCCGAGGTGTCCGCCGTCGGGCGGGGCAGCGTCGACGTCGACGTGCTGAGCGTCGCCGAGGAACCGGCCCCCGACCCGCGGCTCGTCGTCGTGCAGGGCATCGCCAAGGGCGACCGTGGCGAGCTGGCCGTACAGGCGATGACCGAGGTCGGCGTGGACGAGATCCTGCCGTGGGCGGCGTCGCGATCGGTGGCGCAGTGGCGTGGCGACCGCGGGTTCAAGGCACGCGACAAGTGGACGGCCACCGCCCGGGAGGCCGCCAAACAGGCGCGGCGCCCGTGGCTGCCGATCGTGGGCGGTGAGCCGGACTGCTCGACGAAACAGGTGACGGCCCGCCTGGCGGCCGCGGCCGCCGCGTTCGTGCTGCACGAGGAGGCCAGCGAGCGTCTGACCGCGGCCGAGCTGCCCGAGTCGGGGGACGTCGTGCTGGTGGTCGGCCCCGAGGGCGGGATCAGTGACGCCGAGCTGGACGCCTTCCGGGAGGCGGGCGCCGTGCCGGTGCGCCTGGGCCACGCCGTGCTCCGGACCTCGACGGCCGGGGTGGCCGCCCTCGCCGTACTCTCCGCACGCCTGAACCGCTGGTAAAACCCCCGGCTGGCCGGTACCGCTGTCTCAAGCGTGCTGAGACAGCGGTGATGTCCAGCCGAAAACGCCCGGCTGGCCGGTACCGCTGTCTCACGCGTGCTGAGACAGCGGTGGTCTCCAGCCGGGATGGCCGGCTGGGCGGGAGGGTCAGGTGGGGCGGCGAGCCAGGGCCACGTAGGTGTGGACGGTGAAGTCGATCGTGCCGCCGTGGGCGTCGACGACCGCGATCGTGTCGTCGAGCACGGTCTCCCGCCGGGTGTCGTCGAGCATCCGGTAGATCGAGATCGAGCTCAGGTAGGCGCGGTACTCGGCGGACCGGTAGGAGCGCGCCGAGCGGTACCCGAGGGTGCGCAGGTCGGTGAAGAGCGCCTCGATACCGATGAGCTCCGGCCACTGTTCGGCGAACGGGACCGGACCGGCCGGGAGGTTGCCGGGGTGCATGGAGTGCGGGGTGTGATTGCCGGTCAGACCGTGCCGGGCGTCGACCTCGGCCAGGGCGGCGTACAGGTCACCGTCGGGGACGAGGAAGACGTTCCAGAACGGGGCGAGCAGACCGCCGGGCGCGAGGGCCGCGAACGCCAGCTCGTGCCGACGGGCCGCGTCGACCCAGTGCCAGGCCTGGGCGCTGACGATCAGCCCGTACGGCCGGTCGGGTGCCCATGCCTCGAAGGTGGTGCCGACCACCGGCACGCCGGGGACGCGGCGGCGCAGGACGGCGGCCATCCGCGCGTCCGGTTCCAGGCAGGTCAGGTTGACGTCGTGGGCGGCGAACAGCACCGACGCCTTGCCGGTGCCGGCACCTACCTCCAGCACCGGGCCGGGACCGGCGAGTGCCAGAACGTCGGTCACCAGCTCGGCCGGGTAGCCGGGCCGGACCCGGTCGTACTCCTCGGCCAGTTCCCCGAAGACCTGTCCACGTTCGCGCGTCGTCATGGCCGCCAACCTAGCCGGGGCGGGACCGGCAGTCCCGCCCCGGCGAGGGTCACACCGTGATCTCGGTGGAGCGTCGCGGGTCGTCGAGGGCGTGGGCGGCGATCACCGTGTAGGTGCCGGGGATCGTCTGCCAGCCGTCGTTCCACACCTGGAAGGCCCGCTCGGGGAGGGGGATCGTCACGGTGACGGATTCGCCCGGTTCCGCGTCCACCGTCGCGAACCCGGCGAGCCAGCGTTCCGGCCGTTCCAGCGGCGATCCGTGGTCCGGGGCCGGGGATCCGGTGTCCGGGGCCGGGGATCCGGTGTCCGGGGCCGGTGAGCCGCCGTCCGCGGCCAGGGTGTCGGCACCGGGCGACAGGTAGACCTGAACGACCTCCCGGCCCGAACGCCAGCCGGTGTTGGTGACGGTCACCCGGACCTCGGAACCGGAGCAGGCCAGATGGTCGTACGACCAGTCGGTGTAACCAAGACCGTGACCGAAAGCGAACAGCGGGTCGGCCGCCTGCCGCAACCATCCGCGGTAGCCGATGAAGATCCCCTCGTCGTAGGCGAGGGCGCCGCCGGACGGGCGCACCTCCAGGACCGGGCAGTCCTCCTGCCGGCGCGGCCAGGTCGTGGGAAGGCGCCCGCCCGGCTCGGCGACCCCGAGCAGCACGTCGGCGAGCGCGGCACCGGCCTCCTGTCCCGGGAACCAGGTGAGCAGCACCGCGGCCACCTCGTCGGCCCAGGGCAGCAGCACCGGGGAGCCGGCGTTGACCACCACGACGGTCCGCGGGTTGGCCGCCGCCACCCGGGTCACCAGTTCGTCCTGACGTCCCGGCAGGGCCAGCGAGGTGCGGTCGAAGCCCTCCGACTCGACCTGCTCGGTGGTGCCGACCACGACCACCGCGACGTCCGAGCGGGCGGCCAGTTCGACCGCCTCGGCGATCAGCCCCTCGTCGTCCGGGCCCGGCGGGCGGTGACCGAGCGTGGTGGAGACGGAGTGGGCCGCACCCGGTTCGAACGACTGCCGCAGTACCACCGGAACCGGTACGCCGGCCTCCAGGGTGACCGTGAACCGCTGCTCGCGCGGGTGCAGCAGCAGGTCGGCGCGGCCGGTGCCGGGCGGGTGCAGAGAGCCCTGGTAGAGCTTCTCGCCACCGACGACCAGCTCGAACGCGCCGAACCCGGAGATTGCCAGTACGTGCTCGCCGTCCGTCTCGGAGGTGAGTTCGGTGCGCAGTTCGAGGGTGGTGATCCCGGCCACGTCGAGGCCGCCGGGCGGGTCGCCGAGCCAGCGGATCGTCGCGGTCCCGACCGGGATCTCGTGATCGTGGATGACGAAGCGGAACGGCGCCCAGCCGGGGCCCTGGGCGGCCGGCAGGAACGGCCGGGGATCGGCGCCGACCGCGTAGGCCACGTCGACTCCGGGCAGGTCGTGACGGAGCCCGTCGAGCGGGGAGATCACATGCCGTGGGGTGACCTGGGCGCTGCCACCACCGAGCACCCGCGCGTCGGTGGCCAGGGCGCCGATCACCGCGACGCGGGTCAGGCCGGCCGGGTCGAGCGGGAGTGCCCCGTCGACGTTGCGGGCCAGCACGAACGAGCCGGTCGCGACGTCGAGCGCGACGTCGTCGCCGTCCTCGTCGAGCGGGACGTCCTTCAGGGCAGCGCCGTCGAGGGCGCCGGTCCGGGCGGCGAGGAGCAGCACCCGGCGTACCTTCTCGTCGATCAGGTCCTCGGGAACCGCCCCGGACCGGACCGCCTCGACCAGCGCCGGGCCCCACGGGTTGTCCATCGCCGGCATGGCGATGTCGAGGCCGCCGAGCGCCGGCGCCACGGTGTCCCGGGCGGCCCGCCAGTCGGAGACGACGATGCCGTCGAAGCCCCATTCGCGCTTCAGGATCTCGTCCTGGATGCGGCCGTTCGCGGCCATCGGTGCCCCGTTGACCCCGTTGTACGCGCTCATAACGCCCCAGCCGCCGGCGTCGGCCACCCGTTCGAACGGCGCGAGGTACATCTCGCGCAGCGCCCGTTCCGGAATCTGCACGTCGACGGTCATCCGGTCGGTCTCGAAGTCGTTGCCGACCAGGTGCTTCACCGTGGTGCCGACGTTGTGCTGCTGGACGCCCTCGACGAAGCCGGCGGCGATCTCGCCGGTGAGCAGCGGGTCCTCCGAGTAGCACTCGAAGTGCCGGCCGCCGAGCGGGGTGCGATGCAGGTTCACGGTCGGGCCGAGGAGCAGGTGGACGCCCTTGCGGCGGGACTCCTGCCCGAGCAGGCGGCCGGCCCGGCGGGCCAGGGCGACGTCCCAGGTGGCGGCGAGCGCGGTGGGGCTGGGCAGGGCGACCGACGGGTCGTCGGGGGTGTAGCCGGTGCCGCGTACGCCGACCGGCCCGTCCGACATGACCAGCGAACGCAGGCCGATCCGCGGGATCGCGGGTAGCGACCAGAAGTCCTGTCCGGTCAGCAGGGACACCTTCTCCTCGAGGCTGAGCTGGTGGAGAAGGTCGTCTAGGTCGGTCATGAGAGCGCTCCCAGGAGTGTGTCGGAGGGTCCGACGACCATCTAAGCCCACCGGCGGCCCATAAGATCCGTCAGGTGGAAAACTCCTGCCTGTTCTGCCGGATCGTGGCCGGCGAAATCCCCGCCACCGTCGTGCACCGGACCCCGACGACCGTGGCGTTCCGGGACATCGATCCCAAAGCGCCCACCCATGTCCTGGTGATCCCGGTCACCCATCATGCCGACGTGGTGGCTCTCGCCGGTGATCCGGCCGCAGCCGCCGACGTGCTGGCCACCGCCGCGAAGGTCGCCGAGACGGAGGGCCTCACCGACGGTTTCCGAGTCATCTTCAACACCGGCCGGCACGGCGGTCAGGAGGTATTCCACGTGCACGCGCACGTCGTCGGCGGCGCTCCGCTCGGACCGATGCTGGCCCGTCCGTGAACGCACCCACCCCTCGCTACGAGCGCGCCGCCCGCCGGGCCCAGGCCGACGGGCGCATCCCGGCACTGGCCGTGGCGCTGCACCGCGCCGACCGGGAACCGTGGGTCTTCTCCGTCGGCGACTCCGGCAACCCGGCCCACGCCCTCGGCCCGGACACCCGGTTCCGGATCGGCTCGGTCACCAAGACCTTCACCGCCGTCCTGGTCATGCAGGCCCGTGACGAGGGGATGCTCGACCTCGACCAGCCGATCTCGGACCACCTCGACGTGCCGGCACACGGCGACGCCACCATCCGGCGGCTGCTGTCGCACACCGCCGGGTTCCAGCGCGAGCCGTACGGTGACGTCTGGGACACCCTGATCACCCCGGACGCCGGCCGGATGCTCGCCGAGCTCGACCGGGCCGAACGGGTGCTGCCGAACGCCCGGCGCTACCACTACTCCAACCTCGGCATCGCCGTCCTCGGGCAGCTCGTCGCGAAACTCCGCGGCGGCACCTGGGAGGAACTCGTCGCCGACCTCGTCCTCGCCCCGCTCGGTCTGCGCCGCACCACGGTCGCCCGCCCGGCCGAGGCCGCGGTCGGGTACCTGGTCGACGCCTACTCCGACGCGGTCCGGCCGGAACCGCCGATCGATCTGGCCGGAGTCGGGCCGGCGGCCCAGCTCTGGAGCAGCGCGGGAGACATGGCCCGGTGGGCCGCCTTCCTGGCGAGCCCGGAGATCGTCGACCCGGACGGCCGGGTGCTCGCCGCCGCGACTCTCGACGAGATGCGCTGGCCGGTGACCACCACCGACGAGTCGCTCTGGGCGGCCGGCTTCGGGCTCGGGCTGATCCTCGCCCCGGACGGCAAGCGGGTGATGCACGTCGGCCATGACGGGGCGATGCCCGGCTTCCTGGCCGGCGTCTACGGGCGACGTGGCGGTGACGGCAACCCGGGCGCGCTCGGATGCGCCGTGCTCGGCTCGTCCGGGACCGCGAGCGAGACCAACGAGCTGGTCCACGAACTTCTGCGGACGGCCGTCGAGGCGGACCCGGCGGACATCGTGCCGTGGCGCCCGGCAGCGCCCGCCCCGGCGGCCTACCGGCCGGTGCTGGGCCGCTGGTGGAGCGAGGGGATGGAATTCGTCTTCGCCTGGCACGACGGGTGCCTGCAGGCGCGCGCCGCCGAGGCCCCGGCGGGCCGGCCGCCGGCGGTGTTCGAGGTGCTGCCGGGCGGGACCGACGTGCTGCGGACGGTCTCCGGGCGGGAGGCCGGCGAGCTGCTGCGGCTGACCCGGGACGGTGACGGCGCGGTGATCCGGATGCACTGGGCGACGTATCGCTTCACCCGCCGGCAGGAGGGGTTCGACGGCGGTCCGGCCTCCGACGGCCCCGGATAGGCGGGCCCGCTACACGGACCGGCGATAATGGCATCGGCGAGCGGGGCGGGGAGCGGATAGGATGGCACGATCCTTGAGCGAGCCGCCCGGCCCCGGGTGGCGCAGAGAAAGAGAGCAGGTGGCGGAGGCCCTTCGGGCCACCCTATGACCGGTACGCCGAACGAATCCAGCACTGGCTCGACCAGCCCGGTGCGGGCGCAGACCAAGATCTCGGTGAACGACCCGAAGATCATGGTGAACCTGCTCGGCGCCAAGGACGAGATCCTCCGGCTCATCGAGCGCAACCTCGACAGTGACGTGCACGTTCGCGGCAACGAGATCACCATCACCGGTGACCCGGCCGAGAACGCGACCGCTGAGCGCCTTTTCTCCGAGCTGATCGAGCTCATCGAGAAGGGCGAGACGCTCAGCGTCGATGCCGTCCGCCGCACCCTCCGGATGCTCGAGGAGAACACCTCCGAGCGTCCCGCTGAGGTGCTCACTCTGAACATCCTGTCCCGGCGCGGGCGCAACATCCGGCCCAAGACCCTGGGCCAGAAGCACTACGTCGACGCCATCGACAAGAACACCATCGTCTTCGGCATCGGCCCCGCCGGTACCGGTAAGACATACCTGGCCATGGCCAAGGCGGTGCAGGCACTGCAGGCCAAGCTGATCAACCGGATCATCCTGACCCGGCCGGCGGTCGAGGCGGGCGAGCGGCTGGGCTTCCTGCCCGGCACGCTCACCGAGAAGATCGACCCCTATCTGCGGCCGCTCTACGACGCGCTGCACGACATGCTCGACCCGGAGACCATCCCGCGCCTCATGGCGGCCGGGACGATCGAGGTCGCGCCGCTGGCGTACATGCGTGGCCGCACGCTCAACGACGCGTTCATCATCCTCGACGAGGCGCAGAACACCACGCCCGAGCAGATGAAGATGTTCCTGACCCGGCTCGGCTTCGGGGCGAAGATCGTGGTGACCGGTGACGTCACCCAGGTCGACCTGCCCGGTGGCACCAGCAGCGGTCTCAAGGTCGTGCGGGAGATCCTGCGCAACGTGGAGGACGTGCACTTCGCGGAGCTGTCCAGCTCCGACGTGGTGCGGCACCGGCTGGTCGCCGAGATCGTCGACGCCTACGCACGATTCGACGAGGCGCAGGAGCAACAGGCAGCACAATCCGTCCACGCCGTGCCGGGCCGGGCCGCCAGCGGTGGCCGGACACCGGGTCGACGGCGCTGATTCGCAAGGGGTAATCGCACCACTATGTCCATCGAGATCGCCAACGAGTCGGGAGTCGAGGTCGACACCGACGCGATCCTCGCGGTTGCCCGGCACGCCCTGGACGAGATGGGGGTCAACCCGCTCGCCGAGCTGTCGATCCTGCTCGTCGACATCGACTACATGGCCGAGCTGAACCATCGGTGGATGGGCAGCGACGGCCCCACCGACGTGCTCGCTTTCCCGATGGACGAGGGCAGCGTCGACCACGGCCCGGGCGAGTCCGGGGCCGGTGAGCCGGCGCTGCTCGGCGACATCGTGCTCTCGCCGGAGGTGGCCGCCAAGCAGGCCGTCGCGGCGGGGCACGCCGCCGCCGACGAGCTGCACCTGCTGACCGTGCACGGCGCTCTGCACCTGCTCGGCTACGACCATGCCGAGCCGGACGAGGAGCGGGAGATGTTCGCTCTGCAGAACAAGCTTCTGCAGAGCTGGCGAGCCGGACGCAAAGCCGGCTGATCATGGACCCCGCCTCGGTCGGCCTGCCGGACCTGCAACTGATCACCCTTGCGATCCTGCTGGTGCTCCTCGCCGGCGTGGCCTCGATGACCGACGCCGCGCTGGCGACCGTCTCCCAGGCCCGGGCCGCCGAACTGGCCCGGGAGGGACGGCGGGGTGCCGGCGCTCTGGAGGCGGTCGCCTCCGACGTGGTCCGGTACGTCAACCTGCTGCTCCTGCTGCGCCTGCTGTCCGAGCTGACCGCGACGACGCTGGTCGCGCTGGTGGCCGTGGACACATGGGGGATCGGATGGCAGGCCGCGCTGGTCTCGGCGGGTGCCATGACCCTGGTCAGCTTCGTCGTGGTCGGGGTGGCGCCGCGCACGCTCGGCCGCCAGCACGCCTACGCGGTGGGGCGGGCGACCGCCCCGCTGGTGCGCTGGCTGGGCAAGGTCCTCAACCCGCTCGCCCAGTTGCTGATCCTGATCGGTAACGCGGTGACCCCGGGCAAGGGATTCCCGGAGGGGCCGTTCGGCAGCCAGGTGGAGCTGCGTGAGCTGGTCGACCTGGCCGAGCAGCGCGGCGTGGTGGAACACGGCGAGCGCGAGATGATCCACTCGGTCTTCACGCTCGGTGACACCATCGCCCGCGAGGTGATGGTGCCGCGCACCGAGATGGTGTGGATCGAGGGGCCGAAAACACTCCAGCAGGCGCTCTACCTGTTCCTGCGGTCCGGGTTCTCCCGGATCCCGGTGATCGGGGAGAGCGTCGACGATGTGCTCGGCGTTCTCTATCTCAAGGATGTGATCCGCCGCACGCAGAACGGTGATCCGGCCGCGACCTCGCAGCCGGTGTCCGAGGCGATGCGCCCGGCCAACTTCGTGCCCGAGTCGAAACCGGTCGACGATCTGCTCTCCGAGATGCAGGCGGCCCGCAATCACCTGGTCATCGTGGTCGACGAGTACGGCGGCACCGCGGGCCTGGTCACCATCGAGGACATTCTCGAGGAGATCGTCGGGGAGATCACCGACGAGTACGACGTCGAGCGGCCACCGATCGAGCACCTCGAGGACGGAGCGGTACGCGTCACCGCACGCCTGCCGATCGAGGACCTCGGTGACGTGTTCGGCGTGGAACTTCCCGCCGAGGAGGTCGAGACGGTCGGCGGCCTGCTGGCGCAGACGCTCGGCCGCGTGCCGATCCCCGGCGCGAAAGCGGAGGTCAGGGGCCTGCACCTGACCGCTGAGGGCACCACCGGCCGACGGAACCGGATCGACTCGGTGCTCGTGCGCCGGATCCGGCCGGAACCGGCCGAGCAGGACGATGAGAACGTTGCCGAGAACGAGGAAAGACAGCCCGCAGATGCCTGAGCAGACCGTTACCGACAACGCACTGAGCGCCGAGGACACCAAACTGGTGACCCTTGCGCGCCATTCCCGCACCCGGGTGGGTGCGGCCGAGGGTGCGGCGGTACGCGACCAGGACGGGCGCACCTACGCGGCCGCCTCGGTGACGCTGCCCAGCCTGACCCTGAGCGCCCTGCAACTCGCCGTGGCGCACGCCGTTTCGTCCGGCGCCACGAAGATCGAGGCGGCCGCCGTGGTCACCGGAGCCGCCGAGCTGGAGAGCGCGGGCCTTGCGGCGGTGCGCGACCTGGCCGCCGACGCGCCGGTGTACCTCGCGGGTCCGGACGGCTCTCTCGCCGGCACGGTCCTCTGATGCCGGAGAACTCCGAGGACCGGCGTCCCGCCCCGGGTGAACGCCGGCTGACGGCCGGCGAGCGTAACGAGCAGCGCCGGCAGGAGCGCAGGGCGGCCCGGCGAGCCGCCGATCAGGGCGCGGTGCCGGGTGGGCGCAAACCCGGCGGGCCGGCCGGAGGCAGAACCTCAGGAGCCTCCGGTACGGGCGAGTCACAGCCCCGTGGCGGCCGTGGCGCGGCACCGTCGGCCGGGCGGAGCGATCAGGGCGGCCGTGGGCCGGGACCGTCGGCCGGGCGCAGCGAGCAGGGCGCCCGTGGCGGCCGTGGCGCGGCACCGTCGGCGGGCCGGGGCGATCAGGGCGGCCGTGGCGCGGCACCGTCGGCGCGGCGGAGCGATCAGGGTGGCCGTGGCGACGCGGTCCAGTCCGGTTCCGCCGGGCGCGCCGAAGGTGGTGTCAGCCCGGGAGGTGCCGGTGCGCCTGTGGACGGCGACGTCCGTACCGGCAAAGGATTTCCTCCGAGGAAGAAGCACCGGCACAAGGCCGCACGTGTCGAGAAACCGCAGGACGACATCTACCGTGCGGGTTTCGCCTGTTTCGTGGGCCGGCCCAACGCCGGCAAGTCGACGCTGACCAATGCGATCGTGGGCCAGAAGATCGCGATCACCTCGAACAAGCCGCAGACCACCCGGCACGTGATCCGGGGCATTCTGCACCGGCCGGACGCACAGCTGGTGCTTGTCGACACGCCGGGTCTGCACCGGCCCCGGACCCTGCTCGGCGAGCGGCTGAACGACCTGGTCCGCGAGGTGTGGAGCGAGGTCGACGTGATCGGGGTGTGCTTCCCCGCGGACGAGCCGATCGGGCGTGGCGACCGGTTCATCTCGTCGGAGGTCAGCGCGCTCAAGGCCAAGGTCATCGCCGTGGTGACCAAGGTGGACCTGGTCGATCCGCAGACTCTGGCGCAGCGGCTGCTCGCCGTTTCCGAGCTGTACGACTTCGCGGAGATCGTCCCGGTCAGCGCGGTTTCCGGGCACCAGGTGGAGGCCCTGACCGACGTCATGATCCGTCACATGCCGGAGTCGCCGCAGCTCTATCCGGACGACGTGCTCACCGACGAGCCGGAGCAGGTGCTGATCGGCGAGCTGATCCGGGAGGCGGCGCTCGAGGGGGTCCGCGACGAGCTGCCGCACTCGATCGCCGTGATGGTCGAGGAGATGCTCGTGGAGGGCAACCTCACGAAGATCTATGCCGATCTGTACGTGGAACGCGACAGCCAGAAGTCGATTGTGATCGGTACGCGCGGGGTACGCCTCAAGGACGTCGGCACGCGCGCCCGGGCGGAGATCGAACAGCTGCTCGGCCGGCGGGTCTATCTGGATCTTCACGTACGGGTGGCCAAGGAATGGCAGCGCGATCCCAAACAGCTTCGTAAACTGGGATTTTAGATCGAAACGTGGACATTCGCTGACTATGGTGTTCTTCACCATAGTTTGCACAGGACGGACGCACGCGGGTAACACCTTGTGCCATGCGAAATCGGTACCTGGACCTGCTGCGTGCCGTCGCGACCGTCCGGGTGGTGATCTACCACATCACCGGGTGGGCCGCGTTCACCGTGGTCCTCCCGGCGATGTCGATCATGTTCGCCCTGGCCGGCTCGCTGATGGCCGCCTCGCTGGACCGGGCCGGGGTGTGGGCGGTGGAACGCCGGATCCGCCGCCTGCTGCCCTCGCTGTGGGCGATCGCGGTGATCGCGGTCGCCACCATGCTCGCCACCGGCAGTTCCACCTGGAATCCGATGCTCCTGCTCTGGGGGTTCCCGATCGACACCCCGGAGGCCACCGGATGGTGGGTCCAGGGGCTCAGCCACACCTGGTACCTGCGGGACTTCCTCTGGATGGTGTTGCTCTCGCCACTGGTGCGGCCGGTCTATCGCCGCTTTCCGCTGGCCACGATCATCACGCCGTACGCCGCTCTGGCCGTGATCACCGTGGCCGGCGTGACCGTGCCGCCGGTCGCGCAGAGTCTCGCCCTCTACGGTGGAGCGTGGCTGCTCGGGTTCGCCCACCACGACGGGCACCTGGAACGCCTCGGCCGTAAGCGACTGCTCGGCATCGCCGCGGCACTTGCCGTGCCGGCCCTCGCCTGGACCGCCGCCCATCCCGGCCCGCGCGGCTGGGACCTCAACGACGTCCCGCTCGGCAACGCGCTCTGGTCGGCCGCCTTCATCCTGGTCGTGCTGGGCTGCGTGCGGCCGGTGATCCGGGAGAACCGGGTGCTGACCGTGCTCAACGCCCGCGCCTTGACGATCTATCTGTGGCACGTGCCGGTGGTCGTGGCGGTCACCCAGTGGGGCGAGCGGCACGGCCTGCCGATCGTCGGCTGGGTGGGCATCAGCTGGCGGGTCGTGGCCGTCTCGGTGCTGCTGGCGTTCCTGATCGCGGCGTTCGGCTGGATCGAGGACGTGGCCGCCGGACGACGCCCGGTGCTGGTCCCCGGACGGCGGATCCCGATCCCGGTCTCCCCGGCCCCCACCGGGACGCCGAGACCGGAACCCGCCGTCAGCCTGCGATGACCCGCAGATCCCCGCTGCCGGTCCGCAGGTCGAGAACGTCCTTCGAGGTGGGGTTGTCCCTGATCCCGGTGATCTCCTGGTCGCCCGAGCCGGTCACGGTGCGCAGCCGGTAGTCGCCGGGCGGGACCATCACGTCGACGTCGCCGTTGCCCACCGAGGCGGTCACCGAGGCCACCGAGTTCAGCTTGAGGCCGATGTCGCCGGAGGTCGCCCGGACCGTCACCGGACCGGCCGCGTCCAGCACCGAGAGGTCGCCGGACTGCGACTCGAGGTTCACCTCGGAGCCGCCGACCACGTTGAGGTCGCCGGAGGTGGCTCGCACCTTCACCGCGCCGGTGCTGTTCTCCACCATCACGTCGCCGGAGGTCAGCCGCAGATCGACCGGACCGGTCCCGGACAGGGTGACGTCTCCGGACCGCAGCTCGCCCTTGACCGCCACCCCCGGTGGCGCGGTGACCACGAAGTCGACCCGGCAGTCGGGCACGCAGGTCCCGCTGAGGGTGAGCACGCCGCCGGCCAGCTGGTAGGACGGACCCGGGTCGGTGCCGCCGTGGATCACGCGCCGGATCCGGGTGCCGGTCGCGGTGGCGTCGGTCTCCACCGTGACGTCACTGGCGCCGCCGGAGAGCACGACTTCGGTGATCTTGGTGTTCTCGGTGTCGTCGAAGGTCATCCGAGCACCCGCCACCCCGTCACAGCCGGCGAGGGCGCCCGCCGAGACGGCGGCGGCGAGAATCAGGGCAACTCTGCGGGTCATGGGCTGACGCTATTCCGCCCATGCCCGGGGCAACACCGGACCGGCCCCGGAGACGACCCTGAGATCCGGGTCAGGGTCTGTCGTAGGCAGGGGGCAGAATGGCGGGGTGCCCGCCGGATACCGCCGCCAGCTCTACCGCGACGACGCGGTGGTGCTGCGTGTGCAGAAACTCGGCGAGAGCGACCGGATCGTCACCCTGCTGACCCGGCGGCACGGACGGCTGCGCGCCGTGGCCCGCGGGGTGCGGCGGACGAGCTCCCGGTTCGGCGCCCGGCTCGAGCCCTTCGGGCACATCGACCTGCAACTCGCCGGCTCGCCCGAAGGACTGGGCAGCTCACTGCACTCGGTCAGCCAGGTCGAGGCAGTCTCGCTGTACGGCAAGAGTTTCCTCACCGACTACCCGCGCTACACGGCGGCCAGCGCCATCTGCGAGACCGCCGAGCGGCTCACCCCGGTCGAGCGGGAGCCCGCGCTGCGGCTCTTCCAGCTCACCCTGGGCGCGTTCAAGGCCCTGGCGGCCGGCGAGCACGCGAGCAGCCTGGTCCTCGACGCCTACCTGCTGCGGGCCATGTCGTTCGCGGGCTGGGCGCCGGCGATCACCGAATGTGCCGTCTGCGGCACCGCCGGGCAGCACGCGGCGTTCTCGGTGCCGGCCGGCGGCGCGGTCTGCCCCGACTGCCGGCCACCCGGCTCCGCCCACCCCAGCCCGGACACCCTCGGCCTGATGTCCGCCCTCACCTCCGGGAACTGGCCGGTGGCGGACGCGTCCGCGCCGTCGGTGCGCCGTGAGTGCAGCGGACTGGTCGCCGCCCACCTCCAATGGCACATGGAACGGGCGCTGCGCTCGCTTCCGCTTGTCGATCGACGGGAGTTGAACCCTTGAGCCCGCGTCCGCCCACCCCGCACATCTCCGGCGCCCGGCCACCCCGGTTGCCCGCCGCGGCGCTGCCCAAGCACGTGGCGATCGTCATGGACGGCAACGGCCGCTGGGCGAAGGAACGCGGGTTGTCCCGCACCAAGGGGCACGAGCAGGGGGAACACTCGCTCTTCGACACCATCGAGGGCGCCATCGAGCTCGGCATCCCCTACCTGTCGGCCTATGCGTTCTCCACCGAGAACTGGAAGCGGTCGCCCGAGGAGGTGCGCTTCCTGATGGGCTTCAACCGGGACGTCATCCGCCGCCGCCGGGACCAGCTGGTCGACCTCGGAGTGCGGGTGGTCTGGTCCGGGCGCGCCGGGCGGCTGTGGAAGAGCGTCATCTCCGAACTGCAGACCGCCGAGGAGATGAGCCGTAACAACAAGACGCTGACCCTGCAGTTCTGCGTCAACTACGGCGGGCAGGCCGAGATCGCCGACGCGGCGGCCGCCATCGCGCGGGACGTCGCAGCCGGCAAGCTGAAGGCCGACAAGGTCAACGAGAAGACGATCGCGAAATACCTCTACCACCCGGAGATCCCCGAGGTGGACATGTTCCTGCGGCCGTCCGGCGAGCAGCGTACGTCGAACTTCCTGCTCTGGCAGTCGGCCTACGCCGAGATGGTCTACCTCGACACGCTGTGGCCCGACTTCGACCGCCGCCACCTGTGGTACGCCTGCGAACTGTTCGCCCAGCGGGACCGGAGGTTCGGCGGGGCGCTGCCCAATCCCGTCAGCCCCACCTGATCTCCCGCAGCCGCCCGGCGCATTCCGGTGGACCGCCCACCCGAACTCAGGTGGTGAGAGCCTTCACGGTCGCTTCCAGGTCACTCAGGTCCGGGAGCACCACGTGCGCGCCCGCGGCGGTCAGCTCGGCCGCCGGGGTGGCCCCGGTCGCCACCGCGACCGCGACCGCGCCGTTGGCCAGCGCCGCCGTCACGTCGTTCACGGTGTCGCCGATCACCACCGGGTGGAAGTGCTCGCCGTACTTCACGCGGGCCCGTTCCAGGCTGCGGCGTACCAGGGTGGCGCGCACGCTGTCGTCGGTGCCGTAACCGCCGACCTCGGCATCGAACGCCCCGCTCAGGCCGAACGCCGCCACCTTGAACGCGGCCACCTCCGGGATGTTCCCGGTCACCAGGGTCTGCACCACCCGCGGGTCGTCACCCAGGTGTGCCAGCACCTCCCGGACGCCCGGCATCAGCTGCCCCTGCGCCGCGAACTCGTGCTTGATCTCGTCCACCCGCTCGACGTAGCGGGCGAAGAACCGTTCGTGTGTGCAGTCGGTCACCCCGTGCGCGGCGAAGACCTCGGTGCAGATGTCCGTGTCGGTCCGGCCGCCGAAGATCGGGGTGTCCCGCCACGGAACCCCGGTCAACTCGGTGAACGCGGCCTTCCACGCCTTGGCAGCGACGCCGCCGCCGCGCAGCAGGGTGTAGTCGATGTCCCACATCACCAGTCGTCTCACGGCTCGGACAGCACCCGCTCGATGTGCTCGACCTTGGCGGTCAGCGCGCCGGTGACGCCCGGCCGGACGTCCGCCTTCAGCGAGAGACTGACCCGCGGCGAGACCTGCGCGACGGCGTCGACGGCCTGCTTGACCACGGCCATCACCTCGTCCCACTCGCCCTCGACCGTGGTGAACATGGCATCGGTCCGGTTCGGGAGTCCGGAGGCCCGGACCACCCGGACCGCCTCGGCGACGGCGTCGCCCACGGAATCGCCGGACCCGATGGGCGTGACGGAAAAGGCAACCAGCATGCCCCCATCCTCCCAGCCCACCCGCACGGGTGGAGAGAGGTGCTTGCCTGTCTGAAAAGTATCAGGTGATTCACTTTGTCGGTATCGGGTCGGCGGGGGAGTGCGGCCGCCCGGGAAGCCGTTTAGGTTCGCCCGGTGACAGCGGAGCGGATCGATGCGTCGGCGGCGGGGGAGTGGCGACTCGGGGACCGGGTCGTCAGACGGATGGGGTTCGGGTCGATGCGGCTCACGGTGCGGGCCGACCGGGAACGGGCTGTCGAAGTGCTCCGGCGGGCCGTCGAGTTGGGGGTCGACCACATCGATACGGCCGCGTTCTACTTCTCCCCGGGCGGGATTCTCGACGGGCAGCCGGGAACGGTCCGGTATGCGACCGACCTGATCCGGGAGGCGCTCGGGCCGTACCGCCGGGAGGTTCTCATCGCGACGAAGGTCGGACCGGACCCGCACCCGGACGGCGGATGGGGTGAGGCGGTCACGGCGGCGCAGTTGCGCCGGCAGGTCGAGGAGAACCTCAGCCGCCTCGGGGTCGAGGCACTGGACCTGGTCAATCTGCGGATCGTACGACCGATCGGGCCGGAAGAGACCGCCGAGCGGTTCGGGGCGCTCGCGGAGATGCGCGCCGAAGGACTGATCCGCCATCTCGGACTCTCCAACGTCGGGGTGGAGCATGTCGACGCGGCTCAGCGGGTCGCGCCGGTGGTGTGCGTGCAGAACGCTCATGCCGTGGATCTGCGGCGCCATGACGCATTGCTGCGGGAATGCGGCGAGCGGGGAATCGCCTTCGTGCCCTTCTTCACGATCGCCGGGCCGGCTCGGGAGGCCGGCGCCGGCCTCGGTACGGACGGCGCGGAATGGCGGATCGCGGCGGCGCGCGGCGTCACCGGGCATCAGGTGCGGCTGGCCTGGACGCTGCAGCAGGGTGAGCACGTGCTGGTGATCCCGGGCACCGGCGACGTCGCCCATCTGGAGGAGAACGTCGCCGCCGGCGCGCTACGGCTCACCGAGGACGAGCTGGCCGAAGTAGATCAGCGACGGTAGCGGAGCATCCCGGCCACCTCGGCAGCGAGTTCCGTACTGGCCTGGATCTCCGCCTTACGGATCGACACGCTCTCGATGTTGAAACCGTAGGGCAGGCCCATGTGCTCGCAGAAGTCGATCAGGTCGCGGGCGATCGCCAGGCACTGCCGGTACGACTCGGCGAGCGGGTCCTCCGCGTGCCGGATCGAGTTCTCCAGCCAGCGCGGCACGTCCACGCCCAGCCACCGGACGAACTCGAGCGTCTTCAACGAGCCGCACAGCGACAGCGTGAAGATCACCGTCCGGGGTTGGACCCCACGGGCCCGGCACTCGTAGAAATAGTCGCTGAGCAGGTTCTTCGTCTCGTTCAGGTGGTAGACGACCTGGCTGACGAAGAACGACGCGCCCCGCTCCTGTTTCGCGAGCATGCGCAGGTGCTCGTCGGGACGCTCACCGATCACCACGGCGCCGAGCGGCAGATCGGGACGAACCTCGGCGCGCAGCTCCTGGGCTCGCCGCAGGCTGGTGCGGACGCTCTTGCCACCCGACGACGGGCCGACGAAGACGCCGAGCACCTGCTCGCCGGCGCCGGTCATCCAGTCGCGGAGCTCCTGCTCCGAATACTTCCCGACGCAGCGATAGATGATCGTCGGCAGTCGCCAGCCGGTCAGGTGGTCGGCGTGGTAGCGGGCCGGATCCAGCGTCGGCAGGTAGGGGAACGGCCGGGCTTCCGGGATCCGGTCCGACTCGTCGTCGATGTCGTACAGGATCAGGCCGTCGAGGTCGAGCGCCGACAGACGGTCGAGGGTGACCTCGGCGATCTCCTTGATCCGCTCCTCGGTGGCGGCACGCTTCGGCGGCGTGATGCTGAACACGAGCGCGCCGCTGCGCGCCTCGGCCAGGAGCTGTCGCAGGGGGAGACGAGACATCCGACAACCGTAAAGGGTCCGGCGATGCGGTCCGGTCACCGCGGGCGCCCCGTCCCGCAGTGCGAGCTTCAGCTGTACGGCTACGCGTCCCGCCCCGCGCGGAGCTCCGAGCGACCCCACCACCGGCCGCGCCTCCCACCGCTGTCCCCGCCGAACACAGGCGGCGCCGGTCCCGCCCGAACCCCGGGCTGGCTCGCACCGCTGTCTCGCGGCCGCTGAGACAGCGGTGAGCGCCGGCCCGGGGTTGATCTTCAGTGGCTCACGCAGCAGGGGGTCGGATTCCGGGTCTCGAACGGAATCAGGGTTCCGCCCGCGGCCGGAGTCGTCACCAGCACCAGCTCGCCGTTGCGGAACTGCGGCCGCACGAAATCACCGGTCTCGACGACGGTCGCCGGATCGGGCAGGCCACCACCGAGCACCTCGACCCGGGCGATCGAGCTGCGCTGCAGGATCTCGCTGACAGTGAGCGCGCCGGTGAGCCGTTCCACCCCCGGGAAACGCACCGCCCGGCCGGACGTGCCGAACGCCGCCGCGGTGGCGGCGACGGCCAGTTCCGGCGCGGTCTCGAACGCGTTCGCCGTGAGCAGACTGATCGCGACGTGCGGGTACGGGTCGGCGACCAGATGGGTGCAGGCGAGCACCGGTGCTGGACTCAGCGACCGGATCCAGTGGTCGGCCTCGGCGAGTGTGGCGTGCCCGAGGCTGACACCGACGATCCGGGCGGTGCCGGCCGCGGGTGCGGCCGGCACGCTGTATCCGGAGAGCGGTGTCATCGGGGCAGGACCCAGATGGGGTTGGTGTAGAACCACAGGTCGGCCCACGGGTCGGCGGCACCGGCGACATCGAGCTGGGGACCGTACGGGTCCACGCCGGCACCGAGCAGACCCGGCTGGGTACGGTTACCGTCCGTACCGCGTACCCGCAGGTAGAAAGGCTTGTCCAGGCGGCCCAGCGGGTGGCTGAACGTGATCCGGCCGCCGGTCTTCGTGACCTCGAACGACTTGACCACACGCGTGTCCGGGGCGGTGAAGCTGTCCTTGTCCGCCACCGGGCCGGTGACCGTCCCGACGATCACGTCGACCCGCTTGAGCGTCGGCACGAAACCGGCCCAGTTCGGAACGTCCTGCAGGTCGATGTCGAGGACCAGCTCCGTCGAGGTGCCACGCCGGACCTGCAGGACACCACCGAGCGGGGTGCCGTTCGACGGGCGGCGGTCGCCGGCGACGCGTACCCGGGCGTCCAGGCCCTTGATGAGGCGCCCGTGGTCGACCCAGACGCGGCCGGCGCGCAGACCGTCGATGACCGCCTTGTACGAGAACGACGAGGCGCCCACGTTGGTCCGGCCGTAGTAGCCGGGCCAGAAGTCACCGGCCTGCGTGTTGATCGATCCGTTGTAGACCGGGTCGTTGTACTTGCCGTTGGCGTTGAAGTCGCTCCCCGGCCCGCGTTCGGTCTGGTCCAGGTAGTTGACGTGGCTGTCCGAGTTGACGGTGATCCACCACGCCTTGCCCTCGGCGAGCAGGCTGTCCCAGAGACCGCCGACGGTGGCGGTCATCCAGTCGAAGCCGCCCCACGTCCGGTAGCTCTCCAGCGGGTAACCGGGGAACGACGCGGCCGACGGGTTGTTGTCGTAGTAGCCGCGGGCACCGCCACGACCGTTCGGGGCGGGGATGCCGGCGGCCTGGTGGCCGGGCGCGCCCTCGAAGCCCACGGCGACCGTGGGGTCCGCGTCGCGCCAGTTGCGGATCTCGTGCGGGGAGTCGATGCCGCGCCGGGCCGGGTGGTTGGCGAAGAACAGCGCGCCGTCGATCTTGCGCTTGCGGACCTGCTCGCCGAGGAACTGGATGCCGGCGATCGCCAGCGCCTCGTTCTGGGCGGTCGTGTTGGTTGAGGGCAGCATCGAGCCGTCGTACGCGTTCTCGAACTGCTTGAGTACCGCGACCTCGTTGCGGCCCGGGTGCACGAACACGGTGGCGTGCTCGGCGGCCGGGATGTTCCACTCCAGGCCCTGGAACGTGAGCAACTCGGGCAGCTCGGCGCGCGTCTTCACGATGTCCGGGTTGACCTTGTCCACACCGATCTTGGCGTGGGCGGCGCTGCCGTGGTCGGTGATGACGAGCCAGTCCAGGCCGTACGCGTGGCCCTTCTGCGCCTGGTCGAGAACCCGGTACTGGCCGTCGGAGCTGTACTGGGTGTGGATGTGGTGGTCGCCGGCGAGCCAGCGGAACCCGCCCTTGCCGGTGCCCCCGCCGACGTGGCCGTGGGTGTGCGGCAGGCCGGCAGCCTCGGCGGCGCCCGGGTGGGCCAGCACGGAGGCGGCCGCGCCCGCGCCGAGCAGGCCCGCGCCGAGCAGGAAGCGGCGGCGGGACGCGTCGGACGGTGCCAGTTCGGACGCCGGTACGGAGAGGTCGAGAGCCTCGGGGAGATCGCCCCCGGTGGCTGCGTCGTGCGAGTGGTGATGAGAATGATCGTGGCCGTGACCCATGGGCGTCACCCTCGTCCGAACAGGACAACACCCGTTGTCGGTCGAGTGACCACCCGGCGAACGATCAAGAACCGAACCCGGCTGGCGCGCACCGCTGACTCGAAAATAGGTGAGTAAGTGGGCAGGCGGCAGCGCCCGGCGTAGCGCAGCGGAGCCGGGTGAGGTCGGGTTGTTCAGGCGGC
>NZ_JBFAAI010000039.1:0-87234 GCF_040639655.1 Actinoplanes sp. NPDC023801
GTGGGCTCTTTTTGTATGTTGGTTTTTTTGTGTTTAAACAACCCCGTGCCCGCCCCCCCTCCGCGTTTGGTGGGGCCCCCCCCCCGGGGCCCCCCCCGACCCGAAAACGATCACTAGCGCATCACGGTTCACCTCAGACTGATGCCATGACGGCAGGAGGCACCTATGGTTCCTCCTACGTGTACGGACAGGAGGCCCCCCTGTGACTTACAGCGCGTTCGGCATCTCTTCCGGGAGACCGACCGGTGTACTGGCTGACGTCTGGGGTCGTTCCGTCGTACGCGATGTGCTCCTGCCCCTGGGCGCCGCCGCCGCCGTCGGTCTCGCCGCGCAGATCGCCATCCCGGTACCCGGATCGCCCGTCCCGATCACCGGACAGACCTTCGCGGTCCTGCTGGCCGGGGCGGCTCTGGGCGCCACACGCGGCGCCACCGGCATGCTGATCTACATGGTGGCCGGCATTCTCGGAGTTCCGTGGTTCGCGGGCGGCACCTCCGGATGGCCCTCGGCGACCGCCGGATATCTCGTCGGGTTCGTGCTCGCGGCCGCTCTGATCGGCCAGCTCGCGGCCCTGGGCGCGGACCGCCGCCCGACCTACACGATCGGCCTGATGGCCGCCGGCAACGCGCTGATCTATCTGGTCGGGGTGCCGTGGCTGGCGTTCGCGACGGGGATGGACCTCACCGCCGCGGCGAGCCAGGGCCTGGTGCCGTACCTGATCGGCGATGTGGTGAAGACGCTTCTCGCGGCGGCCCTGCTGCCTGTCACGTGGTTGCTGATCAACCGCCGCCAGGATTCCAACGACCGATACTGATCAGTACGGGCAGTGGGAGCCGGTGATCTCCCGCAGCTGAGCCGTCCGCCGCGTTCGCCCCACAGCAAGCATCTCGGCGCCGTAACCCACAGGCTGTGCACACAGCCTGTGGATAACTCGAACACCTGTGCGAATGCGGTCAGCGGACCAGCCGGGGCAGCCCGATCCGGGTCCGCACACCCGGTGACGAGTGGACCAGTGGCCCGCCCGGCGGGGCCGGCAGACCGGCCGCCGCCGTCAGATCCTGCTCCAGGTCCAGCACCTCGGCCCGGTACAGCACCCAGGACGGATGCCACACGTCGACCGAGATCAACCGGCCGGCCACGACGGTGTAGAGCCGGTACTGCGTGGTCAGGTAGTGATCGATCGGGCCGAGCTCCTCGATCGGGAACGGCTCACCGGCACGGACCCGCAGCCGGTACCCGGTACCGCGCGGCTCGGCGAGGCGGCTGCCCCGGTACTCGGTCACGGCGCCGTCGGTGCGCAGCGACATCCGGGACCAGCGGTACGGCAGGTGAAGCGTGGCCCGCGCGAGCGCCACCGCGGGCAGCCGGGCGGCGTCGAGCGAGAAGAAGTAGATCCCGGCGTGACCGTCCGGGCCGCGTACGTACGTCCGCAGGTTCGTCTCCGGGAACGTGGAGAGGTACGGCAGCCCCGGCAGCCAGGGTGGGCGCACCTCGTCCATCAGGAACGGGAGCATTCCCACCCAGACCTCGTCGTCGTCGGTGTCGGGGACAAGACCGTCCGGGAGCAGGGGGCGGACTGCATCGACGGGGTACCGCCAGTGCAGGAACGTCATCCGCCGCCACTGCTGGATCATCATGGCGGTACGGATCTCCGCCATCGGGGGCGCGAGCACACCCTCACTCTAGATGTCGAGCGTCCCCTCGATCCGCTTCAACCGGTGACGGGCCAGGGCCAGGTTCGCCCGGTCCTTGTTCAGCGCCAGATAGAGGAACAGCCCCTGCCCGGAACGTCCGGTCAACGGCCGGATCAGGTGGTACTGGGTGTCCAGCGTGATCAGGATGTCCTCGATCTTCTCGTGCAGGCTGAGCATCTCCATCGTGCGCAGCTTGGCGCGTACCACCTCGGTGTTCGCGGCCGACGCCACCTGGAGATCGAATTCGCGGCCCCCGCCGGCGACCCCCAGCGCCATCCCGCTGGAACGGTCGACAAGCGCGACACCGATGGCGCCGTCGATCTGCATCGCGTCCTTGAGCGCTACGTCCATTTCCGGCATATCGATCCTCCACTCGCTCCGGGTCTGCGGCAGAGCGTGTACGACACCGGACGGAAGCGGTCGCACACCGCGTGCGCCTCGGTGACCGCACAGCGTGGGTTCATGGTTTGTGCGACGACCGACTTGAAGATTTCTGCAACTCCGAAACTGCTGATCGCTTCAGGTAGCGGTCCGTCGTGCGCGCGCATGCATGGAGCAACTTCTGCGGTACGCCGTAACCATGCCCGCGCCTCAGCGGTTGGATGCCGGTAGAGCTGGAATCTCGGCGGAGAGGGCGCGACGTGTCAGTGCCGCTGTACCAGGCGAAGGCCGAGATGTTCCGGACGCTCGGGCATCCGGTCCGGATCCGGGTGCTGGAGCTGCTCCAGAACGGCCCCCGGCCGGTCCGCGACCTGCTCGCCGAGATCGACGTGGAGGCGTCGAACATGTCGCAGCAACTCGCGGTCCTGCGCAGGGCCGGCATCGTCACCTCGTTCCGGGACGGGGCGCTCGTCATGTATGCCCTCAGCACCCCGGACGTCGCCGACCTGCTGGCCGCCGGCCGGCGCATCCTGGGTGCCGTCCTCACCGACCGGGACGGCCTGCTGGTGGAACTGCGCTCACAGAGCCCTAGCTCTCGCAGTTGACCGCGATGTCCGGCACCTTGTACGTGCGGTGAGCAGCACGACCAGCCCCAAGCGGGTCACCGGTCCGGCGGGCGCTGTCCTCGCCGGCCGGGCCGCAGCGACATCAGGCCCAGCAGCGGAAAGAGGCGTTTGGGTCCGTACGGCATCCCCGGAATCGTCGGTTCGATCTTCGGCACCGCAACGGCCGGTGGCGTGCTCACGACGCCCTCCGGGCCCAGCACCCGCCGCAGCCGATCGACGAAGACCGCCATCGCATCGATCGCCGGCACCGGCGTCAGGACCTCGTCGAACAACTCGGTCAGGCCCGGCCAGTCGCCGATGATCCGGTCGTCGGCCTCGCCCCGGCCCGGCCACGGATTGCCGGTGAGGGCCAGGAACAACAGGGCTGCCAGATCGGTGACGTCACCGCCCGGCGTCCGCACCCGGTTCGGCCGCGGCACGGCGAAATCGGTGAGCATCGGTACGCCCGACGCGGCGACGAGGATGTGCCCGGCCCGGATCCGGCCGTGGACCATCGGCGGGCGCAGCGAATGTGCCCAGACCAGCGCGTCCGCCAGCGTGATCGTCAGCCGCAGAGCGTCGGCCGGGGACGGCGGATCGTCGCGGAGCACCTCGGCCAGGATGCGGCCCTCGATCAGGTCGAACGCCAGCCACGGCCGGCCGGTCGCGGTGATCCCGCCCGCCCGGACCGGCACGATCGCCGGATTGCGTCCCAGACCGACCGAGGCGGCGATGTGCGTGGCGAAGGCCGCCTCCTCAGAACGTCCGCCGACGAACCGGTGGAAGAGCTTGAGAACCGCCCAGCGGCCGGCGCGCTCGTCCCAGGCCCGGTAGACGTCGGCTGCCGCGCCTGTGCCGATCCGTTCCAGGCGGGTGTAGCCGGCCGGGGTGTCTATCCCCGCCACGTATCGCCTCCCTCGCGGTCGGTCACGCCGCCGACGTCCCCGAGGCCGTCGCGGATCCGCTCGGCGAGCACCTGATCGAACACCATGCCACCAACCTAGGCTCTCCGGCCGGTCCCGTCCTGCCGTGATCGGCCGGGGACCGGTTCGCGGGCGTCGTTGACCGCGAACCGGTGGTCTCACCGGCGCCGGCGAGCGTCAGATGCTCCGGTAGCCGGCGATCGTGTCGGCCAGGATCTCCCGGCCGGGGCGCTGCCAGAGTTCCTCGTTCATCACCTCGACCTCGATCGGGCCGGTGTACCCGGCCTTCTCGACCGCCGTGTGGAAGGCGCGCATGTCGACACAGCCGTCACCCGGCAGGCCCCGGCCGGTGAGGACGCCGGCCGGCAGCGGGGTGATCCAGTCGGCGAGCTGGTAGATCGCGATCCGGTCGCCGGCGGCCTCGATCTTCGGCAGCACGGTGTCGTCCCACCACAGGTGATAGGTGTCGACGGTGACACCGACCTGACCGGCCGGGTGCTGCTCGGCGATGGCCATCGCCTGGTCCCATGTGTTGATGACGCAGCGATCGGCGGCGTACATCGGGTGCAGCGGCTCGATCGCCAGGGTCACCCCGGCGGCCGCGGCGTGCGGGACCAGCTGGGCGATCGCGTCGGCGACGTGGGCCCGCGCGCCGGCGATGTCCTTCGAGCCCTCCGGCAGGCCACCGGAGACCAGTACCAGGACCGGGGCCCCCAGGGCGGCGGTCTCGTCGATGGCCCGGCGGTTCTCGTCGAACCAGCCGTCGAGCTGGAAGAAGCCGCTGCGGCAGAGCGTCGTGACGGTCAGGCCGGCGTCACGGACCAGGGCTGCGGAACGCTCCAGGCCGTATTCGGCGACCGGCTCGCGCCACAGCGCGACCTTGTCGACGTCGGCCTCGACCAGACCCTTGACCAGGTCGGTCAGTTCCCAGTGCTTGGCCGTGATCTGGTTGAAGGAGAACCTGCTCATCCGGCCACCACCTCGAAGAACCGGTTCGCCCGGTGGGCCGCCAGATCGGGATCGAGGAACAGGTCGGCGTCGTCGGCGAGCTCGATCAGCCTGGCGAAGTGCGGCACCGAGCGTCCCGACTGCAGGCCGCCGACCATGGTGAAGTGGTCCTGGTGACCGTTGAGCCAGGCAAGGAAGACGATGCCGGTCTTGTAGTAGAACGTCGGCTTCTGGAAGATGTGCCGGGACAACGGGACCGTCGGATCGAGGCACCGGTTGTACGTCTCACGGTCGCCCCGGTCCAAGGCCTCCAGCGCCCCGGCGGCGGCCGGCGCGATGGCCGCGAAGATCCCGAGCAGCGCGTCCGAGTACCCCTGCTCGTCACCCATGATCAGCTGCGGGTAGTTGAAGTCGTCGCCGGTGTACATCCGGACCCCGTCCGGCAGGCGGCGGCGCAGCCGGATCTCGTGGTCGGCGTCGAGCAGCGAGATCTTGATGCCGTCGACCTTGGCCGGGTTGCTGTTGATCAGCTCGAGCACGGTCTCGGTGGCCTTGTCCACGTCGGACGAACCCCAGTAGCCCTCGAGCGCCGGGTCGAACGCGGTGCCGAGCCAGTGCAGCACCACCGGCTTGTCCGAGGCGTCCAGCAGCTCACGGTAGATGCTGAGGTAGTCGTCGGCGTCCCGGGCCGTGGCAGCGAGGTGCCGGCTGCACATCAGCACCGGGTCGGCGCCGGCGGTCAGGACGTCGGCGAGCTGCTCGGCGTAGGCGGCGCGGACCTGGTCGAGGGTCACCGCACCCGGCGCGAGCTGGTCGGTGGCGACGCCCGCCACGATCCGGCCGCCGTGCGCGGCGGCCTCCGCCGAGCTCCGCCTGATCAACTCCCGGGTGGCCGTGTAGTCCAGGCCCATGCCGCGCTGGGCGGTGTCCATGGCCTCGGCGACCCCGAAGCCGTACGACCACAGGTGCCGCCGGAAGGCCAGGGTGGACTCCCAGTCAAGGGCGGCCGGTGCGCCCGGAGCATTCTCCGCGAACGGGTCGGCCACCACGTGGGCCGCGGCATAGGCGATCCGCCTGCTCGGCGGGGCGGCCGGCGGACCCCACCCGGCCTCGGTGGAGAGGGTCAGTGCCCGCCCGCCGGGCAGGTTGACGATGCTCATGTCAGGCTTCCCCGATCGCGATCCGGCGGCCCTCGCGCGCCGACTGCAGGCCGGCCTCGGCCAGGCGCACACCCCGGGCGCCGGACTCGAAGTCCCAGTGGAACGTCTCGCCCGCGACGACGTGCCGCAGGAACGCCTCCCACTGGACCTTGAAGCCGTTGTCGAACTCCTCGTTGTCCGGCACCTCGGTCCACTCGTCGCGGAACGACTTACCGGTGAGCGGCAGGTCCGGGTTCCACACCGGCTTCGGGGTGCTCGCCCGATGCTGGATCTTGCAGCCGCGCAGGCCGGCGACGGCGCTGCCGTGGGTGCCGTCGACCTGGAACTCGACAAGCTCGTCCCGGTTGACCCGAACCGTCCAGGAGGAGTTGAGCTGGGCGATGATGCCGCCCTCCAGCTCGAAGATCGCGTAGGCGGCGTCGTCGGCGTCGGCCGCGTACTCCTCGCCGCGCTCGTCGACCCGCTTGGTGATGTGGGTGGCCGTGGTCGCCTGGACCGTGCGGACGTTGCCGAACAGCTCCTCGAGCACGTAGTTCCAGTGCGGGAACATGTCCATCACGATGCCACCGCCGTCGGCGAGGCGGTAGTTCCAGCTCGGACGCTGAGCGACCTGCCAGTCCCCCTCGAAGACCCAGTAGCCGAATTCACCGCGTACCGAAAGGATCTGCCCGAAGAAGCCGCCGTCGATCAGGCGCTTGAGCTTGCGCAGACCGGGCAGGAACAGCTTGTCCTGGACCACGCCGTTCTTGATGCCCGCGGCGGTGGCCAGCTCGGCCAGCTCCAGCGAGGCCGCGGAGCTCTCGGCAAGCGGCTTCTCGGTGTAGACGTGCTTGCCGGCGGTGATCGCCTGGCGGATCGCCTTCTCCCGCTGCGAGGTCACCTGGGCGTCGAAGTAGATCTCCGCGTCCGGCCGGGCGAGCGCCGCGTCCAGATCCGTGGTCCACTCGGTGAGGCCGTGCTGGGCCGCGATGGCGGCGAGTTTGTCGGGGTCGCGGCCGACGAGGATCGGCTCGGGCCAGATGTGCCCGCCGCCGGCGAGCGGAACGCCGCCCTGCTCACGGATGGCGAGAAGGGAGCGAACCAGATGCTGCCGGTAGCCCATCCGGCCGGTGACACCGTTGACGACGATTCCGATCGATCTACGCGCTGCCATTCGGCATCCCTCCGGAGGTTAATAGGAAAGCGCTTTCCTGCTGCTGGCAGCGTAGGCGTACAAACCGCTTCCGACAAGTCCTAGTTGATCACCGCAGGCAGTCGGCCCTGCCAGAGCCGCTTTCCGGACCTCCCATGCACGGGGTGACTTACGGCTCACCGGTGGGCGCAGGTGTGGTGCGATCTACGGAACAGATGGCGGAAGCTCGGCCAGCAATCGGGCGCCTACCTCGGCGACATCGTCCGCGGTCCAGTCCAGAGCGGGCCCCGCCACGGTCATCTCGGTCATCGCCCAGCCCGGCACGTCCGCGTCCCGCCAGTTGCCGGCGAACCAGATCCGGTCCCGCTCGGCCATGGTCAGCACGGCCTCGTTGAGGGCGTCCGCCGGACCGGGCAGCCACAGACGGAACTGATGGGTGTGCGGTGGCTGCGGGAAGACCTTCGCCCCCGGCAGGGCGGCCAGAGAATCGGCGATCGTACGGGCATGCGCGACATATTCCGGCAGCCGGGGCAACTCACGGTCGAGGCCCGCCATCGCGATGAGCACCGCCGGCCACTGCTGGAAGAGCGTCCCGCCGTACCGGTGGCGCCAGGCACGGGCGTACCGGCCGAGGTCCTCGGTCCCGGCGAGCACCGCCCCGCTGATCCCGTCGATCGACTTGTAGAAGGAGACGTAGACGCTGTCCGCCAGCGACGCCACCTCCCGCAGCGAATGTCCCAGATGTGGTGTCGACTCCCAGATCCGGGCGCCGTCGAAGTGCACCCGGGCGCCGATCGCACGGGCGGCCTTGACCGCGTCCACCAGTTCGTCCCAGTCCGGCAGCACGAATCCGGCGTCCCGCAGCGGCAGCTCGAAGACGACGGTGCTGAGCGGCTCGGCCAGCGCGACGATCTCCGCGGCGGTCGGGTTGCACGGCCGATCCGTGGAGGCGATCCCGCGCAGGCCGGTGAGCGCGGCGTACGCATGCCGTTCGTGCACCTCCTGATGGCCGAGCGGATGCAGGGCCGCCGCCGGGATGCCGGTTCGGTCGGCGCCGTACCGCACCGCCACCTGCTGCGCCATCGTGCCGGTCGGGAAGAACACCGCGGCGTGTGTGCCGAGCAGGCCGGCCACCCGCTCCTCGAGGGCCTCGACCGGGCCGTCGCCGTAGAAGTCCGGCCATCCGTCCAGATCACCACCGGCCTCCAGATCGGCGAGCCGGTCCCGCATGGTCTTCGGACGGATACCGGAGAGGATCCGGTCGCAGTCGCGCATCGCGGTGAGTCGGCGCAGCTTCTCGTCGGACATCTGCGGATGATCGCATGATCGCCGGTTCCTGTCCGACCTGACCGTCCGAGCAGCCACCGGCCGAGGGCGGGGCCCTTCGTCCCGAGTCGGGCCGGTGACGGATCAGGCGGCGCGGGCCAGGTCTTCCGGCTTGTCCGGGTACAGGTTGCCCAGCTCCGCGAAAACGGCCGCGTTGTGGCGGAAGGCCGCCTGGGCCTCGCCGATCAGGGTGACGGCATCGTCCTCGGTCAGAGGCAGTGCGTCGAGGCGCTCACGGTAGGCGATCTTGTAGGCGCGCGGGTCGGGGATCCGTTCGAAGCGGTAGAACGACGTGCCGGCCTCGCCCAGCCCGTAATGCTTGGACAGGGTGCGCCCGATCATCTGGCCGCCGCTGAGGTCGCCCAGGTATCGGACGTAGTGGTGGGCGATGAAGTGGGTGGGTGAGGTGGCCGCGAGGTTGCGCAGCCGGTCGGTGTAGGCGCGGGTCGAGTCCAGGACGGTGATCGTCGACTCCCGGTCCGCTCCGTGGAGGTGTGCCAGGTCGGCCTCCAGAGCGGGGGCCCGGGTGAGCGCCGGGTCGGCGAACCCGGAGACGGGACCGGCTTCGGTGCGCATCCGGTCGGCGGCGGCTTCCAGTTCCCGGTAGACGGCGAGGTACTGGGCGGTGAGGGCGACGAGCCCGGCCATCGGAACCTCGCCGGCCATCAGGCGGGAGATGAAGCCTCGAGTCTCGGCCTCCCGGTGCTCGGCCATAGTGGCGCGGCGGAGACGGGTGGAGAAGTCGCTCATTTCGGCTCGTCCTTCCTGATCACCGAGTTGCGGCGCGTGCGGATCGTCACCGGCCGGCGACACGACGTCGATGTCTTACTGATCATCCTCACTGCCCGGGGGTCAGGTCCAGAGGTACCGGATTCTTTCTGTCCCTCGCGCGGGGTCGCGCGGCACGAGGCCGCGGTGTCCGGGAGGCCGTCGCCGCGGCGATCTCGCGGTTGATCATCGTCGTGGCTTCGCGGACGAACAGCGCCGGATCGTTGCGGTACAGGGCGAAGGTCACCGGCCGCAGGCCGGCCAGGATGGCGCATACCGTCCGGCGGGTGAGCCCGGTCCGGGCTGTCATCTCGCCGAGCAGGTCGATCCGGTCGTCCGGCCGGTCGTCGTAGGTGCGCTCGCCGCTTGCGGTCTGCACCGTGTACCTGGTGGCAGGCACGGTCAGATGAGCGTCCAGCGCCGTCACGCACCGCTGCACCAGTGCGGCGGAGTCGAATTCCACCAGGGCGAGCGCCGGGTCGTCCCGGGGCTCGGGCCGGCGGCGGACCGGCCGCCGCCCTTCGGCTATCTCCCCGGTCTCGCCCTCGGCCTGCAGCGCGGCCACGAACGCCGAGTACGACTCGTCCGCCACCACGGTCAGCTCGTTGACGCCGTCGACCCGTTCGCCGCGCTGGTCCACCGCGAGTCGCAGGCCACGGCCCACCTCCTGCCGCCGGGAGACGGTGTTGTCGCTGCTCTTGAGCATGCCGATGACGAAGACGTTCGGGTTGTCCCAGCCTTCGCGCAGCGCCGAGTGGGAGAACACGAACCGGACCGGCTCCTCCATCGAGAGCAGACGTTCCCGGTCGCGGAGGATGAGGTGGTACGCGTCCACATCGGAGGCGTCGGCATCCACCATCCGGCCCGTTCGCCGGTCGATCGCGAAATAGCCCTGATGGGTGCGTTCGACCGGAATCGTGTCGAGGTACCGCCGGTACGGCCCGCCGGGTTCGCCGGCCGTCTGGGCGCGGTACTCCTCGACGAACATCCGGGCGTAGTCGCCCAGCTGGTCGGGGCGCGAGTAGTCCCGGTACCGGACGACCTGGTCGATGAAGAGCAGCGACAGCACCTTGATGCCGCGCTCGTGCAGTTCCCGCTCCCGGTCCAGGTGGGCGCGGATCACCTCGCGGATCTGCACGCGCCGTTTGGCGGGTCCGGGTTCACCGTCGACACCCACGACGGCGATGCGTTTGACCAGTCCGCGCCGGTGGGCGTCGACGGCGTCGAGGCGGTGCACCAGGTCGTGCCGGGCACGGTGGGTCGCCGAGTAGCGCAGCACCATGAGCGGGCCGAACCGGCTCAGTGACTCCAGTGAGCGGGCCGATCCGATCCGCTGCGGTTCGTCGATCACGACGATCGGCCGGGACGCGCTGATCACGTCGATCGGCCGGCGCGACGCGAATCCGTCCAGTTCCTCGTAGATGCGGCGGTTCTCACGGGTGGCCGAGTTGAACGCCTGCAGGTTGATGATCATGACCTGGATACCGGCGCCGGTGCGGAACCTCTCCAGCTCGTGCAGGCGGGAGGAGTCGTAGGTGAACGGGCGCGGGCATGTCCCGTACGCCTGCCGGAAGTGTTCGGCGGTGACCTGGAACGCCTTGCGCACGCCTTCGCGGATCGCCACACCCGGCACCACCACGATGAACCGGGACCAGCCGTGCCGCCGGTGCAGCTCCATGATCGTCTTGATGTAGACGTACGTCTTCCCGGTGCCCGCCTCCATCTCGATGTCCAGGTTCGGCGCGTCCGGCGCCGCGTCGCTGCCGGCCAGGGTCGCCGACAGCGGCAGTCCGGCCCGTTCCTGCACGGCCCGCACGTTCGCCAGCAACCGTGCCGGGTCCAGCTCGAGCGGGGCGTTGCGGGTGCCCGGCCGCCGGTACGGCTGCCCGGCGAAGCAGTCGGCGACCGCGTGCACCGCCACGGTCTGGAACTCCTGCACGCGGAACTGGAGCCGCACCTATCCGACGGCCTTCACGTCGGTCGACGGCGACAGCTCGGCGAAGATCCGATCGGCGTTGATCCTGGTCGCGTCGTCGGCGAACCCCGATTCCCGGAAGACCGCACGCCGTGGCCGTCGCGCGGCGATCGTCCGTACCACCGCCGGGGTGATCGTCCGGTCGAAGCAGGCGACCAGCTCGTCCGCGCCGGCCACGAACATCCCGTCAGCGGCCGAGATCGGCAGGCCCGGGTCGAGGCCGGCGTCCAGCAGTGCCTGGAACAGCAGGTCCGCACCCGTCCGGTCCGGTTTGACCCGATCGGCGTACGACGTCAGCGCGTCCTGGTCGAGCTCGCCGGGCGGCACCCGGGCGTCGACGAGGTTCGGCGAGTCCAGCCGCAGCACCCGGAAGCCCAGGTCACCGGAGGCGCCCGACGCGTCGAGTTCGGCGGCCACGTTCCGGATCCGGGTGAGGCCGATCTCGAAGATCGACCTGAGGCCGTGCTCGGCGACCGGCAGCGGCTCCGGGATCTGCACGCCGACGAACCGCCGGTTACCGCCGTCCGCGGCGTTCTGCACCAGCACGGCGTGTGCGGTGGTCGCGCTGCCGGCGAAGAAGTCGAGCACGATGTCACCGTCACCGGGGCGGCCGGCCAGCTGCAGGATCCGCCGCAGCAGTTCGACCGGTTTGACGGAGTTCAGAACGTTTGCGGTGTGCTCGAACGGGACGTAGCGCAGCAGGCTCCGCTTGGCGTCCTGGGTGTGTCCGACCTCCCGGTACGACCAGAGCGTCTGCGGGGTGCGCCCGGCCGACACCTCGGAGAGGAACCGTTTGACCGCCGGAGTGTTGTCACCGCCGGCACCCCACCAGATCCGGCCGTCCGCGTTCAGCTCGTCGAAACGCTGCCGGGAGATCCGCCAGTAGCTGCCGCGCGGCGGCCCCTCGATGACCCGTCCGGACGGCGTGGTGATCGGGTACACGCCGGCGTCGTACCGGTTGCGGGCCGACATGTTCTCCGGTTTCCACGGCCCGCGCGGATCGCCGTCCGGGTTGCGGTACCGCGCCTCCATCTCCTCGGTACGGGCCAGCGGCTGCGGCCGCCAGCGGTCCTTGTTCCGGGCGAAGACCAGGATGTAGTCGTGGTCCTCGGAGAACCAGCGGGCGGTGTTCTTCGGCGCGTAGACCTTCTGCCAGATGATCTGTGCGACGAAGTTCCGTTCCCCGAAGATCTCCGCGCAGATCTTCCGCAGGTTGTCGATCTCATGGTCGTCGATCGAGACGAAGATGACCCCGTCGTCGGTGAGCAGGTCACGGGCGAGCAGCAGCCGCGGGTACATCATGCTCAGCCAGTCGGAGTGGAACCGGCCGCCGGTCTCCGGGTTCGCCACCAGCGGCAGCCGGTCGCCGTCCACCTGCCCGGATCGCGTCAGGTAACCGGCCCGCGTCTGGGAGAAGTCGTCGTCGTACAGGAAGTCGTTGCCGGTGTTGTACGGCGGATCGATGTAAATGACCTTGATCCGGCCGAGGAACGACTCCTGCAGCAGCTTCAGCACGTCGAGGTTGTCCCCCTCGATCAGCAGGTTCCCGGTGCGGTCGAAATCCCGCGACTGCTCCCGCACCGGCCGTAGCGTTCCGGTGGCCGGCTCCCGCGCCGCTTGCTGCGCCCGGCGCTTGCCCGGCCACTCCAGCCGGTAACGTTCCCGGCCGTCCTCGCCGCCTCCACCGAGACGTTGCCTGAGCAGCTCGAAGTCGACGACCCGGGTCAGCCTGCCGGACGCGTCGGCCACCTCGGTCACGGCCGTCGGAAACAACTCGGCGAGCCGGTCGACGTCGCGCGTCGCCGGATCGGGGCGCGTCAGCTTCTCCACGGGCCGTCCTAGGTGGTCTCTACGCGTCCTAGGTATTGGAAACCCGTACCCTACCGGCACTCGACGACAAAAGCCCCTTTCCACGCCGCCCCGTCGTGGAACGGTCACGCGTCAGCCGGGCGTCGCCCGCAATGTCATGGCACCGCGGATCAGCGCGCCGATCGCGTACCCGAGCAGCAGCACCCCGACCCCGGCACCGACCACCGTGCCCGGCGGCACCGACGACACCGCGCCGGCGATCAGACCGGCGAACGCCGCCAGACAGACCAGGATCGCGAGGACCCGCAGCGCCGGATCGCGCAGCACCGGGGCGAGCGGCCAGAAGTGCGCGCCGACGACCGCACCGATGAGCACCGGGATGTACGCGGACCGGCCGGTCACCGCGAGCAGCACTGCACCGAAGCCGGCCGCCGCCAGCTCGGCCGCGAAGATCACCAGGTATTTCCGGTCGCCGGCCGCGTCCCGGGTCATCGGGCCCTCGGTACGCGCCCGGACCACAAGCGCGCCACCGGCACCCGCTGTCATCAACGCCGCGACACTCGCCGCCACCAGCACCGCGCCCAGCGGCGGCCCGGCCGCCGGCACACTGAGCCAGATCGTCGCGAAGATTCCGAGGTAGAGCGCTGTCAACCCGGCCCGCCGCCGGGCATCCGCCAATCCCGCCACCAGTGCCACTCCTTCCACAGCCCCAGTAGTGACCGCTTCGAGAGCGGCCCAGAGATTATTACGCATGGTTACGGGCGGCGAGTGCCCGCGGATCGGGTCGTCTCGTACCCGACACTCCGGGATGGATTGACCGCACGGAGAGTAGTGACGGACAGTGGTCGGGTGAAGAAGGCCATGGCCGCGCTGACCGTGGCCGCGTTGACCACATTGGTCATCGACGTGCTCGGTGACGGCCGGTCACCGTACTCGCTGCCCCCGGCGGCGGCGTTCGTGCTGCTGGCCACCTTCGGGTACGGCCGGGTCGAGCGAGGCGGGCAGCGGCGATACGCGTACGCGTACATCGCGGTGCTGTCGTTGCTCGGCCTCGGGGTCTTCGCGTTCTCCGCCGCCTCCGTCGGTGCCACGCTCATGCTCGTCGTGCTGGCCATCCGGGCCACCCAGCTGCTGCCGCTGCCGGCCGTCGCCGTGGTGGTGCTGCCGTTGCCGCTGCTGCACGCGGGCATGGAACTCGACGAGGGCCTGCGGGAAGGCGTGGCGTTGTTCGCGGCGGCCGGGTTCGGGGTCGTCCTGACCAAGGTGCTGATGCGCGAACAGCAGGCCAGAGCCGAGCTGGCCCGGGCGCACGAGCGGCTTCGCGAGTACGCGGCGCAGGCCGAGCGGCTGGCCGCCGTGCAGGAACGCAACCGGGTCGCCCGGGACATCCACGACGGCCTCGGGCACGCGCTGACCGTGGTGCAGATGCAGATCAAGGCGGCCCGCGCGGTGCTCGCCCCCGATCCGGAGCGCGCCGACACCATGCTGATCAAGGCACAGGATCAGGCCGAGGAGGCGCTGCGCGAGGTACGGCGGTCGGTGAGCGCGCTGCGGGAGAGCCGGCCGCCGCTTCCGGAAGCCGTGCGAGCGCTCGCCGGTGACGCGGGCGTGCCCACCGAGGTCGACGTCAGCGGGACCGTCCGCAGCCTGGTCGCCGACGCCGAGGAGGCGCTGTTCCGGGCTGCTCAGGAGGGCCTGACCAACGTACGCAGACACGCGGGTGCCAGCCGTGCTCTGGTGGTTCTCGACTACACCCGGCCGGCGGCGGTCCGCCTCGAGGTCCGCGACGACGGGACGTTCTCCACGGGCGACTCCGGGTTCGGGCTGCTCGGCCTGCGCGAACGCGCCGCCGGCCTGGGCGGGACACTGAGTCTCACGCCCGCGCCCGGCGGCGGATCCACCCTGCTCATGGAGGTTCCGGGATGACCGTCCGGGTGTTGCTCGCCGACGACCAGGCGCTGTTCCGCGAAGCGCTCGCGGTGCTTCTCGGGGTGCACGACGACATCGAAGTGGCCGGCGAGGCCGCCGACGGTGCGGAGGCGCTGCGAAAGGTCGCGGCACTCCGGCCGGACGTGGTGCTGATGGACCTCCGGATGCCGGTGCTGGACGGGATCGCGGCCACCCGGCGGATCCGCGCCGACCACCCCGGGACCCGGGTGATCGCCCTGACCACGTTCGACGACGATGAGGACGTGTTCGCCGCCCTGCGCGCCGGGGCCGTCGGCTACCTGCTCAAGGACGTGTCGTCGGAGCGGCTGCTGGAGGCGGTGCGCGCTGCCGTACGCGACGAGTCGATCCTGCATCCGTCGGTGGCGGCCAAGGTCGTCGCCAGGTTCGCCGCGCTGCCCGACCCGGCCGCTCCCGCGCCGCCGCAGCCGCTGGTGGATCCCCTGTCCGAACGGGAACTCCAGGTGCTCGACCTGCTGGCCCGCGGCCGCAGCAACCGGGAGATCGCGGCGGCGCTGTTCCTCGCCGAGGGCACCGTGAAGAACCACGTCACGAACGTGATCGCCAAACTGGGGGTCCGGGACCGTACCCAGGCGGCGCTCCGGGCGCGGGCGCTGGGCCTGCTCATGCCCGGTCGTGACCCTCGACCATGACCTTCGGCACCCGGCTTCCCGCCGTCCGGCCGGGACCATCGTCGGCATGCTTCGATTCCTCGGTCACTACCTGGAAATGGTCATCGCGATGTTCGCCGGCATGTTCGCGCTCGGCCCGATCTGGTCGTTCGCGCTGCCCGGCCTGCACGATCATCCGGACGCGCACGCCATGGTGATGGCCACGAACATGGCGATCGGCATGGCGCTGTGGATGCGGATCCGCAAACACGACTGGCCGCACATCCTCGAGATGTGCGCCGCCATGTACGTCCCGTTCGTGGTGCTGCTGCTCCCGTACTGGCTGGACCTGATCTCCGGCGGCACAATGATGACCGCCGGCCACATCCTGATGTTCCCGGCCATGCTGATCCCGATGCTCCGCCACCGCCGAACCCCCAGCTGTACGGCACCGCTGTCTCGAGCCCGCTGAGACAGCGGTGGTGTGCAGCCGGAGTTATTCGCGGGGCTGGGGGGTCAGGCGGCGCCACAGCCAGGACGGGAAGACGGCCAGGCCGGAGCCGAAGGCGCTCTGCAGGAACAGATCGGTACCGATGCCGACGCTGCCGGGAGCCCGGCGCAGCACGTGCAGCATGTGCCGGGCCGCGCCGCGGCGGCCGGTCAGTTTGAGGGCGACGCCGAGAGCAAGTTCGGCGCGGAGCGTGTTCGGGTGGGTGTCCCCGACGGCGGTGCGGAAGCCGTGGAAGGCGCCCTCGAAGTGTTCCGCCGCGTCCTCGTTGCGCCGGCTGCGGGCGGCGGTGAAACCGAGCATCAACTCGGCCCGGAAACGAGCGGGATGTTCGGGGGCGAACCGGTCGAGCACGTCGTCACGTACCGCCTGGAGCTCTTTCCGTGCCTCGCCGGGCCGGCCCAGTGCGGTCAGCGCCTCGGCGTGGGCGACCGTCAGCGCGAGGGTCAGACTGTGCCGCGGGCCGTGACTGACGACGTAACGATCACGGAGTCTTTGCAGCTCACGAGCGGTCTCCTCCCAGATCGGCCGATCCTCTTTCGAGTCGGTCAGGGGCGGGACGAGGCGTGCGTCGATCAGCACACGGACGGCCTCTGCCACGGTGACGTGATCGTTGAGGCCCGGGTACGCGTGCGCCGCGACGACACCGGCAGCCCGTCGCCGGGCGGCCGGATGAGCGTCCTCCTCGATCTCGTTGCGGGCCAGCTCCAGCTGAGCCTGCTGCACCTGGTCGAACACCGCCTGCCGGATGCCGAGCCGGTCGATCAGCTCGGTCAGCCCCTGCCGTGCCTCGTCGTGGCGGCCGCGGAGCCGCCGCGACCGCAGGTACGGCAGCGCGGTGTCGTCCTCCGAGGTCAGCAGCGTCCACAGATGGTCGGCGCGGCCGGTCTCGCCGAGTTCGTCGAGGACTTCGGCGAGCAGGAGCCGGGCCCGGTGCCGTAGCGCCGGATCGGTGGCGAGCGGCACCGCGCGTTCGGCGCAGTCCCGCGCCTCCCCGGGTTCACCGCAGGCGCGCATGATCTCGGCGGCCTCGACGAGCACGGCCGGGTCGTCGAAGTGCCGTCCGGCGAGTTCCCGGTGGTGCGCGAGGGTGAGGAGCGGTTCGCGCAGTGCGGTGACCCGCCGGTGCAGCCGGTCCACAATGGCCGGCGGCAGGTCGGGACGGCCGGAGAGCCGGGCCGCATGCCGGTTGACCAGGAACGATTCGACCGGATCGGACCACGGATGGTCGATGACGGCGTCGGCGAGGCGCCGGGCCAGTGCCGTCCAGTCGACGGGCGGCAGATGCTGCCGGGCCGCGTCACGGACCAGCGAGGGCACCTGCCAGGCACCGTCGACCGGTTCGGCGAGCAGCTCTCGGTGCAGTTCCTCGACGGCCTCCTCGGCGCCGGGCCGGCCGAGCAGCAGGCGCAGCAGTCCGGGCGGCATGGCGGCCGGTGAGCTGAGTGCGGAGTATCGCAGCACCCGGCACGCGGTCTCGCCGAGTCCGTCGAACCGGTCGCGGAGCAGCATGGTGAGCGGTGACGAGGCGGTGGCCAGCCGGTCGGCCAGGTCGGCCGCGCTGTGTTTGCGCAGCGCGAGAGCGGCCAGGCGAAGGGCCAGCGGGTGTCCGCCGACCAGCTCGGCGATCTCCGGGCCGCCTTCGGTGCCGAGGATTCCGGCCGCGTCGTCGCCGGCCATCGGCCCGAGGTCGAGCACCGGCGCCGGGACGCCGGGGACACCCCGGCTGGTGATCAGCACGGTACGCAGGCGCCGGCCGGCCGGGCGCACACTGAGCCAGTCGACCAGGTCACCGGTGTGCCCGCCGGGGATGTCGTCGACGATCAGCAGGCTCGGGCCGGGTTCGGCCGCGATCCGCTCGGCGAAGACCTCGAGGACGTCGCTGACCTGTGGATTGCCCATCCGGGCGCGAAGTCCGGCGGCCAGGGTGGCGGCCATCTCGCCGGGGTCGGCACTGCTGCCGGACAGACTGACCGACCAGACCCCGCCGGGGTGGACGCCGTCCGAGGCGTACGCGGTGGCGAGCGCCGACTTGCCGATCCCGGGAGGACCGGTCAGCACGCACACCCCGCTCTCGGTGAGCGCGGTCCGCAGCTCCCGCAGTTCGGTTCGGCGTCCGATGAACACGCGCAGGAAGATACCGACCGTCCGGCCGGTCCGCTCGGGCGGCGCTCGGAGGTGTCACTCACATGATCTGCTGGCGGATGTGCCCTAGCTTGATCACATGACTGTGCGTCGCATGAGCTCACGCCGCGTAGCGTTGACGGCGAGCTTCCTCGCCCTGGCCGCCGGTGGTGCCGCCGCCTGCGACAGTCCGGAACCCGAGGTCGTGGAGTACGAGACGGTGACCTCCGCCGACGATCCCTACGTCGAGCCGGAGTCCGGGCCCGAGCCGGAGGACGAGGACGAGGACGCGTACGAGGACGAGGTGTTCTACTGCGCCGACGAGGAAGGCACCGTCGTCGACGAGGAGTACTGCGACGACGGGTACACCGGGGCCGGCACCTTCCTCCTCTGGCACTCCCCGTCGTACTCCCGGGATCTCCGGCCCGGCACGCTGCTGGACGCCGACGGCGCCTACATCTCCCCGGGCGACCGGGCGGGCCGGAAGTCGTTCGGCCTTCCGGCGACCGGCCCGGTCTCCAACGGCACCATCAAGACGGGTGTCGTGGGTAAGAGCGGCAGCGGAACCGGCTCATCGGGCGGCTGACATCGGTACCGGCGCGATGCCGCGGGCCACACCGGCCGCGGTCAGCCGTTTCGCGACGACCAGGCCGATCTGGGTGAAGGCGGCCGTGCTGACGAACAGCAGGCCGACGAAGGCGATCTGGGCGGCGAGCGCCATGTCGCCGATGTTGTAGAAGGCGAACGAGGCCGGCGCGTAGTACAGCTGGAACAGCGCCCCGGTCAGGAAGAACAGCCAGGGCCGCCAGATCCAGTAGCGGGTGATCAGGAAGCCGGCCTCCAGTGCGGCACCGACCATCAGGTTGGTGACGATGGCGCTCGGCCCGGCCGGGGACGCGACGGCGATGATGCCGGCCAGGAACATGGTCACCAACGCCACCCCGGGACGACGCAGTACGGCGAGGGCGATCACCGGTCCGAGGAATCACACACCGGCCATCGCGGCGTAGATCAGCGGAAACGTCGCGGAGACGGCGAACCCGACGAAGTTGGCCGGGATCAGCAGGACGCCGGTGGCGGCGCCGATCGCCGCGCACGCCATCAGGTAACGGGTGGTGAAGGTCTTCATCCGAGGGCTCCAGAGAGGTGAGGTACGAAACACACGGCGAGCAGCCAGGCGGCCAGCACGGCGTCGCGCGGGCGCAGCGGCACCCGGCGGCGTTCGGTCCGGGTCCGGTGCGCGCCGAATCCGCGAGCCTCCATCGCGAGCGAGACCCGGTCACCGTGCCGCATGGCTCCGGCGAGCAGCGGTACGGCATAGCCGCCGTACCGCCGCAGGGTGGCCACCGGCCCGCGTGCGCCGTCCACGCCACGAACCCGGTGCGCCAGCCGGATGATCTCCAGGTCGCGCTGGAACCGGGGCACGAACCGCATCGCCGCGAACCCGGCGTACCCGACCCGGTACGGCACCCGCAGATGCGCGACCATCGAGCGGACCAGGTCAGGCCCGTCGGTGGTGAGACCCGCGATCAGGGCCAGCAGCATCACGGCCGCCACCCGCAGGCCGGTGGCGAGCCCGGTGAACAGCGCGCCGGACCAGAGCGTGAACGGCCCGATCTCGAGCAGCGCAGTGGTGTGGCCGACGCGGGCCGAGTCCGTCCACACCCCGAACGACACGGTCAGCAACACGACCAGCAGCGGCGGCCCGGCCAGGGTCCAGAACAGCGTCCGCCCGCGCGGGCCACCGCCGATCAGCAGCATGAGCAGCGCGATCGCACCGATCGCGGCCGGTGTCCACAGATCGCGGGACAGCGCCACGACGATCATCGCGGGCACCGGCGCAAGCGTCTTGACCACCGGGTTGTACGAACGCAGCGACCGGATCGAGTCGCTCATCGGGCGGTCGCCAGCGCGGGCAGATCGGCGAGCCGGGTCAGCCCGTGCCAGCCGGGATGACGGGTGAGCGCACGGGCGGCACGGGCGATCGGTGGCGGACGAAGCCCCGCGGCGGCCAGCACGCCCGCGTCGGCAAACACGTCGGCTGGTGTCCCGTCGGCGATCACCCGGCCGCCGGCCAGCACCAGGAGCCGGGTCGCGTACTCGGCGATCAGATGCATGTCGTGGCTGACCACGACGATCGTGGTGCCGTCCGCGTGCAGGCCGTCGAGCAGGTCGAGCAGTTCGGCGGCGCGTTCCCGGTCCTGGCCGAACGTAGGCTCGTCGAGTACCAGCACCTTCGGCTGCGTGACCAGGGCGGTGCCGACCGACAACCGGCGTTTCTGGCCGCCGGACAGCAGGAACGGGTGCACGGCCCGCAGCTCACGCAGGCCGAGGCGGTCCAGCAGGTCCTCGACGCGCGCGTCGATCTCAGTCTGCGGCCGCCGGAGAACCTTCATCCCGTACGCCAGCTCGTCGTCGACCCGGTTGGTGAGGAACTGGTGCTCCGGGTTCTGGAACACGAACCCGGCCGGCCCGGTCACCTCGACCGTCCCGCGCGGCACCCCGATGACCCCGGCGACAGCCTGGGCCAGGGTGGTCTTGCCGGCCCCGTTGGCGCCGGCCACCGCGACGAACTCGCCGGATCCGATGGACAGCGAGATGTCGTGCAGGACCGCCTTCGGTCCGCGGTGGACGGTCATCCCGCGTACCCGCACCGAGGTCTCGGTGATGACCGGAACTGCCGGCCGGACCACGGGAGCCGGCAGCCCGGGAACCGTGTCGAGGCCGGCGGCAAGCTCGGCCGGGGTCAGCGGCAGAGGCTCCAGCGGGATCCCGGCCGCCCGCAACCGCAGCGCCGCGAGGGTGGCGACCGGCAGCCACACGCCGAGCTCGACCAGCTCGTCCACGTGGCCGGTGACGATCGTCCGGGCCGGGCCGTCGAGCACCACCCGCCCGGCGGCGTCGAGCACGATGATCCGGTCGACGAAGTCGATGGCCGCGTCCAGGTCGTGCTCGACCAGCAGCACCGCGCGGTCCCGTCCGGCGGCGATCTCCCGCAGCGTGCGGTAGACCTCGTCGACCCCGGCCGGGTCGAGGTTCGCGGTCGGTTCGTCGAGGACCAGCACGGGGGTACGCAACGCGAGCGCGCAGGCGATGGCGAGGCGCTGCCGGCCGCCGCCGGAGAGCCGGTCCGGGTCGTCGTCGCGACGGTCCCACAGGCCGACGCGGCGCAGTGCCTCCTCGGCCCGGTCCAGTACCTCGGCGGCGGGGAGCAGCAGGTTCTCGGGCCCGAAGCAGACCTCGTCGAGGACGCTCGCGGTGACGATCTGGGCGTCCGGGTCCTGGAAGACCATGGCCACGTCACGGGCCAGGGCGGGGACCGGGGTACCGGCGGTGTCCCGGCCGGCGACGGTCACGCTGCCGTCCATGCGCGCGCCGATGACCTGCGGGATCAGGCCGTTGGCGGTGAGCGTGAGGGTGGATTTCCCGCATCCGGATAGGCATACCTCATTACCGCGCCTGTCACGGAGCGGGTCGCGCGCCTCACGGTCGGTCGATAGCCTGAGATCGTCTACTTCAGACACGGGGGAATGCGAAGTGAAAATGCTGTCTGCCCTGGCCCCTGCGGCCGCGGCCATCTGCTCACCGCCACACCCGCGCTCGCGGTGCCACCACCGCCGCCCGCCGAGGGGCCGCATCAAGGCCAAGTCGTGGGACCTCAACGGCATCGATGGTGTCGAACTCCTGGTCGACGGTGAAGTGGTGGCCACCGACGCCGGGAGCGCCTACAGCTTCACCATCGACCCGGAGAACCACGGCCCAGAATTCAAGGTCCAGCTCCGTGCGTACGACCGCGGGGGCAACGAGACGACGAGCAGCGAACGCACCGACCGTCGCTGAGTGATGTGATCGGGGCCTCCCGGCACGCCGGGCCCCGGCCGTTGACCTCAATTAAGGTTGAGGATTTAACGTCGTTTCCGTCGGCGGCGAGGGGCGAGGTGAGGAACCAGTGTTGAGCAGGATCGAGACCGGCCTCGGCGATCGGTTCAAGGCCGCCTTCCGCCGCTATCCGACCGGCATCGCGGTGATCGCGGCGCATGGACCGCACGGCCCTGCCGGGCTGACCGCGTCGAGTGTGGCGTCGGTCTCGGTCGATCCGCCCGCGCTCTCATTCTCGGTGATCGGCTCCCGCTCGGCGCGGGCGATCCTGGAGGCGCCCAGTTTCACCGTCAATCTCCTGGGTGCCGGGCATGCCGGTCTGGCTCGTGACTTTGCCCGGACCGGTGGCCCCCGGTTCACCCCCGAGCAGGGCTGGAGTGTGCTGCCGACCGGTGAGCCGGTCCTGCCCGGTGCCCAGGCGAGCCTGCGGGCCGCACCGCTGCACCTGATCCCGGTCGGCGACTCCACCGTCGTGGTCGCCACGGTGCTGGAGGTGCTGCTCGGCCCGGCCGGGGGACGGCTCGTGCACCATGACCGCGAGTTCTTCACACACGAACACGGAAACGGAAACGGAAACTGATGCGACTGCCCCGCCTGTTCACCCCGCGTACCGTCGTCAGCGCGCACTGCGACCTGCCGTGCGGCGTCTACGACCCGGCCCAGGCCCGGATCGAGGCCGAGTCGATCCGGGCGATCGCCGAGAAATACCAGGCCAACGAGGACCCCGAGTTCCGCACCCGTGCGCTGATCATCAAGGAGCAGCGGGCCGAACTGGTCAAGCACCACCTGTGGGTGCTGTGGACCGACTACTTCAAGGCACCGCATTTCGAGAAGTACCCGCAGCTGCACCAGCTCTTCAACGAGGCCACCAAGCTGGCCGGAGCCGGCGGCGCCAAGGGCTCGATCGACCCGGCGGTCGCCGACCGGCTGCTCGCGAAGATCGAGGAGATCAGCAAGATCTTCTGGGAGACCAAGCAGAGCTGATCCCCGGATGACGTCACTTCCCTTCGGGGAAGTCCTTGACGTCGGAGTATCCGGCCGGCGCGGGGGCCTCCGCGGGTGCGTAGATCACCCGGAGCACGCCGGTCGGGTAGGCCTCCGTGGCCAGCACCTTCAGGTGCTGGACCGGGCGCCCCTCGGCGAACAGCCGCTCGCCCTTACCGGCGGCCACCGGGTGCACCAGCAGCCGCAGCTCGTCGATCAGTCCGGCGGCGAGCAGCTGATGCACGACGTCGAGGGACCCCGGGATGAGGATGCCCTTGATGCTCTCGTCCGCCTTCAGCGCCCGGACGGCGTCGGTCAGGTCGCCGTCGATGAGTTCCGAGTTACGCCAGGTGAACTTCAGGTCCTGCCGGGAGGCGACCACCTTGCGCATGTCACCGAGCTGCTTGGCGAACGGCGCGTCGTCACCGCCGGCGGCCTCCCGCTCCGGCCAGGCACCGGCGAAGCTGTCGTATGTGTTCCGCCCGATCAGCAGCACGTCCGCGGTGTCGTAGTCCTCGCTGACCGCGCGGCCCATGTTCTCGTCGAAGTAGGGGAAGTGCCAGTCCGGGTCGATCTCGGCAACGCCGTCGGCCGCGATGAACAGGGTGGAGATGACCTTCGCCATGGTGGTGGCCCTTCGTGTCGGTGGTCTCGATCAGTAGACCGGGCCACCGACACGAACTCATCGGTCCGGGCGAAAATCGGTACGGAAGAAATCAGTTGAGAGCGTTCAGGAACGGTTCGTGGCTGTTCTTGAACTCCCAGCTGTAGAAGCGGTCCCAGTTGATCGACCACGTCATCAGGCCACGGAAGTTCGGGTTGAGGCCGCTGCGCGGGGTGTATCCGCCACAGGTGGTGCCCTTGACCAGGCAGTTCACTGCCTGCTGCACACCGGCCGGAGCGACGTACCCGTTACCGGCGCTGACCGAGCTGGGCGCTCCGAACGCGATCTGGTCCTCGCGCAGCCCCGGGAACACGTTCGCGGTGTTGCCGGCGACCGGGAATCCGGCAAGCAGCATGTCGGTCATCGCGATGTGGAAGTCGGCGCCGCCCATCGAGTGGTACTGGTTGTCCAGGCCCATGATCGAGCCGGAGTTGTAGTCCTGGACGTGCAGCACGGTGATGTCGTTGCGCAGTGCGTGGATGACCGGCAGGTACGACCCGGCGCGCGGGTCCTGGCCGCCCCACGGGCCCGACCCGTAGTACTGGTAGCCGAGCTGGACGAAGAACGTCTCCGGGGCCATGGTCAGTACGAAGCCGGCGCCGTACCGCGCCTTGAGTGATCTGAGGGCGCTGATCAGGTTGACGATGACCGGGGTGGTCGGGTTCTTGAAGTCGGTGTCGCCGGTGTTGAGCGACAGCGAGTGGCCCTCGAAGTCGATGTCGACGCCGTCCAGGCCGTACTTGTCGATGATCGCGCTGACCGAGCTGACGAACCGGTCCCGGGCGGCCGTGGTGGTGAGCTGCACCTGACCGTTCTGCCCGCCGATGGAGAGCAGCACCTTCTTGCCGGCCTGACGCTTGGCCTTGATGGCGGCGATGAACTGGGCCTCGGTCTCCACGCCGGGACACTCGGCTGCCGGGCAGAGGGTGAACCGGATGTCACCGGAGGTCACGCTGGTCGGTTCACCGAAGGAGAGGTTGATGATGTCCCACTCGGCGGGCACGTCGGCCATCTTCAGGTACCCGGCGCCGTTGGCGAAGCTGGCGTGCAGGTATCCGATGAGCGCGTGCTTGGGCAGCCCACCGACCGGGATCGGGGTGCTCGGTGAGGTGGACGGGCTCGGCGACGTGCTCGGGGACGGCGACGTGGACGGGCTCGTCGACGCTGACGGGGATGGGCTGGTCACCGACGGGGACGGGTTGGTCGTACCGCCGCAGGCGCCGTTGTTGACCCACACGTCCCACTGGCTGCTCTTGAGGGCCGGGTCCTCGCCCTGGGTCCACCACTTGGCGGTGTAGTTGTTGCCGCCCTTGGAGGCGACGTTGTCCTTGACGTAGACGGAGGAGGCGCTCCAGGCGGGAGCACAGGCCACGGCCGCATTCGCGGTGGAGGCCACGTAGACGAGGGAGCCCGCGGCGGCCAGGGTCGCTGCCGTGGCCAGGAGAACGGATCGACGCATGGCTAATTATTAGGACTGTTAACTGATTCTGTAAACACCACGGATCGAACCCGGTGGGAGCGACAGCCGTAAGGGACTAGGGTGGCACCGGCCACTCGGGCCATCCAGACGGTTGCCCCGGCCACGTACGGTCGTGGGATCATGCGTGTTCGATGTCGGAGCAGGGGTAGGAGAACGGTTGCCTAGGTCAGCGAAGCGGCGCACACCCCTGTGGGCGCGACTGTGCGCCGCGTTCGGCGCCGTCCTCATGGTCGTCAGTGGTGGCACCCTGATCACGGGCCAGACCCTGATCGCCAAGTACACCGGCGGCATCACCAATGAGGGCCTGCTCGAAGGCGATGCCGCACAGGCCGCCACGAGGAAGGAAGACATCAAGGGCCCGCTGACGATCCTGCTCGTCGGCATCGACCCGCGTAAGCCGGAGACCCCGCCGCTGTCCGACTCGATCCTGATCGCCCACATTCCGGCCGACATGAGCACGGCGTACCTGTTCTCGATGCCCCGCGACCTCTACGTGGAGATCCCCGCCGACTCGAAGTCGGGCGTCCGGGCACACCGCGGGAAGATCAACTCCGCGATGGCGCTCGGTAGCCAGGTGAACGGCAAGATCGACGTTACGAACGGCTTCAAGCTGCTCTCCAAGACGGTGCGCAACTACACCGGGATCGAGCAGTTCGATGCCGCGGCGATCATCAACTTCGGCGGGTTCAAGGACATGGTCGAGGCGCTCGGCGGCGTGTCCATGGTCATCGACATGGACGTGAAGTCGGAGCACCTGACTCCCCAGGGCAGGCAGCGCCCGCGCAAGCCCGGCTGCCCGGTGACCTCCAAGTGCGAGCACCCCTACACCGGCCCGCAGGCGTACTACAAGAAGAGCACCAAGCCGGTCCGGCTCCAGCCGTGGCAGGCGCTCGACTACGTCCGCCAGCGGTACCCGAACGTCGAGGGTGTCCCGATGAGCGACTACGACCGGCAGCGGCACCAGCAGCAGTTCATCAAGGCCATGGCCAAAGAGGCGATGAGCAAGGGCGTCATCACCGACGTCGGCAAGATGACGAAGATCCTGAACGCGGCCGGCAAGTCGCTGACCTTCGCCGGTGGCGGCAACAGCCCGATCGACTGGGCGCTGGCGCTCAAGGACGTCAACGTCGACGACATGGTCACCGTCAAGCTGCCCGGTGGGGGCAAGTACGAGAACCCCGCCAACAACACGGGCTACCTCGGCGAGGAGTTCCGCCCGGCGTCCCTGGCCGAGGACTTCTTCACGGCGGTCAAGCAGGACCGGGTCGCGCAGTTCCTGCTCGACCACCCGGACATCGTGAACATGGACAGCTAGGTTCTGTCTCGCGGCTCTTTACGGTCAGGTACGGCGCGCAGCCAGTCGAGCATCTCGATCAGGTCGAGGGTGGCCTGGCGGTTGGCGCCGTGCTTGTCGTAGCGAGTGGCGACACGCGCCCGTGTCTGCGTCGATTGAAGCCGCGTTCGGCCTGCTTACGGCGGCGGTACCCAATCGGGTCGAACGCGGGTGGCCGGCGGGCTCGGGCATGTCCCGCCACGGCGAACCGGTGCGTGATCCGCGAGACAGCACCTCGCCCCCTAACACCAAGCGTGGTGACCCGCGGTCTGGATTCGACCGCGAGTCACCACGCTTTGTTCTGGGTCCAGGATGCGTGGTGACCTGCGGTGCGGATTCGACCGCAAGTCACCACGCGGGTGTGAAACTCAGGCCCTGGTCCACTTCTGGTTGGCGGCGCCGACGCAGTCCCACAGGTGGAGCGGGGCGCCGTTGGCGCTGTTCAAGCCGGCGATGTCGACACACTTGTTGGCCGAGACGTTCACCAGGTCACCGGCTGCGGAGAGGGTGAACCGCTGCACCGGGTTGCCGTTGCAGGTGACCAGCTGGATCGGGGTGCCGTTGGTCAGCGCACCACCGGCCGGGTCCATGCACTTGCCCATCGCACGCAGGGTGCCGTCGCTGTTGAACGTCCACTTCTGAGCGGCACTGCCGTTGCAGTCCCACATCTGCAGCCGCGCACCGTCGACCGGGTTCGCGCCCGGGATGTCGATGCACTTGGCGTTGAAGTTGCTCTTCAGCGCGTTGCCAGTGGTGGCCGGCGGCGGGGTGGTGGAGTCGTTCCAGGCCGAGACGCGCACCCAGTCGACCAGCATGGTCTGCGGGAACGACGTGGAGGCGTCCGGGCTGCCCGGCCAGTTGCCGCCGACCGCCACGTTCAGGATCAGGAAGAACGGGTGGTCGAAGACCCACTGACGGCCGCCGAGTGAGGCCGGGGTGACGCGGAAGTACTCACTGCCGTCGACGTACCAGACGATCAGGTTCGGGGACCATTCCACCGCGTACGAGTGGAAGGCGTCCCCCAGCGGCGCGGAGAAGGTCCGGTTGCCGCCGATCGCGCTGCCGCCGGAGTAGCCGGGGCCGTGGATCGTGCCGTAGAGCTTGTTCGGCTCCTTGCCGACGTTCTCCATGATGTCGATCTCGCCGGACTGCGGCCAGCCGACGCTGCCCAGGTTGTCGCCGAGCATCCAGAACGCCGGCCAGATGCCCTGACCTCTCGGCACCTTGATGCTGGCCTCGAACCGGCCGTAGCGCTGGGTGAACTTGCCCGAGGTGAGGATCCGGCCGGACGTGTACTGGCACGAGCCGTACCAGCACTGGTAGCCGGCCGGGTTCTCCTTGCGGGCGGTGATCGCCAGGTGGCCCTGGCCGTCCTGCCGGACGTTGTTGGTGGAGTTGGTGTAGTACTGCAGCTCGCTGTTGCCGAAGCCGCCACCGCCGACGTCGAAGTTCCACTTGGAACCGTCGATCGCGGCGCCGGACGCTCCGTTGAACTCGTCGGACCAGGTCACCGGGCCGATCGCGGCGTCCGCCGTGTCACCGCTCGATGCCACGGTCAGGGCGCCGGCCAGGGTGACCGCCACGACGGCGGCACCAAGCAGAGTGCGTAACCCACGCATGGGGAACCTCCTGGGGGAGAGGGATGTACTGGAAACAGTGTTTGTAGTTCGACTGCCGTCAGTCAATGGGGACGGGTTCCGGAACCGTCGATAACACCTTTTTCATCCCTACACGGAACGACCCCTCGGGGCCAATGCGGCTTATGACGGTTTCGAGCGGCGAATTATGCCGCTGATTAAACAATCGTTAAGGCATTAAGAACGCCTATCTATGGCCTACGACACCATTCCGTACAACGTTGCGCCACTCATGTATGTTCAGTTGCGCCGGACCGGTCGAATACCCGCTCCGAGCTGCCCAAAAGGTGTTAAGAAACAATTCTTCGGGGAGTCGCAAGATGACGCCATCCACCGTCGTCAATAGACGCGCAGTGCTCCGCTACAGCGCCGCCACCGCGGCCGTTGCAAGCGGATTCGCCGGCGCCCAGATTATGGCCAATCCGGCCGCCGGGGCGGACCCGCGCGACTTCGAAATCGAATACCGGGGCAAGCGCATCCGTGGCGTGCACGTCGGTGCGCAGGAGATCCAGTCGCTCGGCCGGAACCGGAACCGGTCGCACGAGGTGTTCATCAACGACCGCAAGCTTGCCGTCATGGAGATCGAACTGCCGGCCGCCGGAGGCGGCGTGACGGTCGGGTTCATCAGCGCGATCAACCACTACGAGCCGGTTCTGATCGACACCGGCCGCAACCGGACCGGACTCCTCAAACTCACCAAGCGGGCGGTCGACGTCCTCGGTGACACCGAACTGACCCCGATGGCCGGCGTGGCCCACGAGCACGGGCGGTGAGGCATGGGCATCCGTAAGAACGCACGCGACCTGACCAGCGCAGAGAAGGCGGCCTTCGTGGCCGCCGTGAAGGCGCTGAAGACCCGGACGACCGGCCGCAACTACGACTGGTTCGTCACCACCCACATCAACTTCTTCGCCGCCGTCGGCGGGATCCGGTACGCCCACCAGTCCCCGTCGTTCCTGCCCTGGCACCGGCAGTACCTGATCGAGTTCGAGAGGGCGCTCCAGTCCGTCGACCCGGCCGTGAACCTGCCGTACTGGGACTGGACCACGGACCGGACCGTGACCGGTGTGCCGTTCACCGCCGACCTCATGGGCGGCAACGGCTCCGGGGGCAACGGTCCGGTCACCACCGGCCCGTTCGCCGGTGCAACGAACTGGCGGATCAACGTGAGCCCGTCCTCCTCGACGTCGCTGCGGCGCGCCATGGGCAGCGGCACCCTGCCGACCACCGCGCAGGTCGACTCGGTGCTCGGTGTCTCGGCGTACGACGCGGCTCCGTGGAACAGCTCGGCCACCGGTGGCATGCGCAACCGGATGGAGGGCTGGCAGTCGCCGAACCTGCACAACCGGGCCCACGTCTGGGTCGGCGGGCACATGGGTCAGCAGGACTCCCCCAACGACCCGGTGTTCTGGCTGCACCACTGCAACATCGACCGCCTCTGGTCGCGCTGGCAGACACGCTGGGGCTTCGACTCCGGCCGCTACCTGCCGGCGGCCGGCACCTCCGGTGTCGTCGACCTGAACGAGGCCATGCAGCCGTGGCCGGGTGTCACCCCGGCCAGCGTGCTCGACCACCGGGCGACGTACACCTACGCCTGAGGGGGCCGCTCGGGGTCCGCTGCCGCCGTCCGGCGGCGGATCCCGGGCGTGGTGCCGGCCGGCCGCAGGACGGGCAGGCAGACGGCGAGCGCGAGCGCCAGCCAGAGCCGGGCGTTGCCCAGGACTAACTCGGCACCGGGCAGGCGGGCTCCGTGGGACGTCACCGGCAGGATCATGATCGCCAGCACCACCGCGATCCAGACGAACCGTGCCCGCGGGCCTGCTCCGGCCGCCACCAGCACGGCCAGCACCAGCCACACCTGGTGGTGGGTCCAGGAGACCGGGGAGAAGACCAGCCCGGCGGCGCCGACGATCACGGCGGCGAGCAGCGGACGGCCCTGCCGGTACGCCAGTGAGGCCCGATAGAGGGCCACGGCCACCACGATGATCCCGAGAATCCCGGCGATCGCGGCGCGCGCGGACTCGGGCACCTCGGCGCGCAGCAGAGCGCCGTTCAGCGACTGGTTGCCGCCGGTGGCGATGTGGCCCACCCGGTTGACGTTCCAGATCTCGGTGAACCAGAACCGCACCGAGTCGGACGGCAGGATCAGCCAGGCGAGGGCCGTACCGCAGAGGAAGGTGATCGTCGAGACGATCGCCGTGCGGCGCTGACCCGAGAACCAGTAGTACGGCACGAAGATCATCGGGGTCAGCTTGATCGCGCCGGCGACACCGGTCGCGACTCCACGCCATCGTTCCGGTACCACCGCGAGCGCGTCCACTGCGACGAGAGCCACCAGGAATACGCTGACCTGCCCGAACCTGAAGTTGCTGGAGATCGGTGCGGAGGCGAACAGCGCGATCGCGAGCAGCGGTGCCAGCAGGCGCCGATCGAACCGGCGGATCTCCGACCGGCCGGCCACCGCCCACGCCAGGGCCGCCACGACCGCGAAGGTGCAGATCCCCCAGAGCGGCGCCAGGACCGCGAACGGGATCGGATGCAGGGGCGCGAGGACGAGACCCGCGAACGGTGGGTACGTGAAGGGCGCGGCCCCGTTCTGAGCGGCGAAGTCGTAGAGGGTCCCGCCGCGCCAGAGGTCCGCGACAGCGCCGAGATAGACCTGCAGATCGGAGAGCCGGTCACCGGGTGAGCGCCGGAGCCCGCCCCACGCCTGGAGCGTCGCGACGACCGCCGCCAGCGCCCACGCGACGGCTGTCCACCGGCGCCGAACCGGAGGGCGCACCGCCGGACCCACTGCCATCTACCACCCTGTCGTTCAGCAAAAGGCACAGTGTAGACACCGTGCGGCAAGTCGTTTCGCCGCGCCGAATCGGGTATTTAGGCGATTAGTCGGTTTCGGGATTGCCGCCCGCATAAGTTACGTGCGTGCGCGTTCTGGCCCGTACCTCAGCCGTGGTGTTCTCGTTCCTCGTCCTGGCCGCCGGCGCGGCGGTCACGCCGGCCACCGCCGCCCCGTCGCCGCCCCTCTGGGACCACATCGGCTACGACGCGGAGGACAGCTGGTTCAACCCGCGCGAGACCACCGTCACGGCGGCCACCGCCGGGCGGCTCACCAGGAAGTGGTCGGTCAAGCTGCGCCGAGCGGACACCTGCTCCGAGTTCAGCCCGCCGGTCGTGTCCGGTGGACGCATCTTCGTCGGCGACCAGGCCGGGATCTCGGCTCGCTCGATCACGACCGGAGCCCAGCAGTGGGCGTTCGACTGGGACGCTTTCGGGGACGGCACCCGGCCCCGGCTGGCTGTGGCGGACGGCCTGCTCATCGCCGGTTACCGCGACTGCGGCTCGGTCAGTGACCCGAACAGTCAGCTGATCGCTCTCGATGCCGCCACCGGGAGACGGCGCTGGGCCGTCCGTACCCCGGTGATGGGGAATTTCGCGGTGGACAAGGGTGTGGCCCTGGTGTCCGAGACCGACGGCGTCTACGGGGATACGCTGACCGTCGCCTACCGGGTACGCGACGGCAAACAGCTGTGGCAGGCGCCGAACCGGAACACCGGCGGCGTCTCCGCCAACGGCGTGGTGGCCGCCTTCACCACCGATGACGAGGGCATCCGCACCGGTGTTGCGGCCGCGCTCGACATCACCGGTGGTGCCGTCCGGTGGACGGTGAAGCGCCATCTGGCCGCCGACGCCGCGTCGCCCGCCGGGGACGTGTTCTACGGCAGGGACGGCTCCGACCGGCTGGCCGCGGTCGGTGTCAAGGACGGGCGGGTCCGATGGACCGCGCCGCCGGCCGAGGACGTCGAGAACAACTGGATCGCGGCCGACGGCGCCCGGGTCTACCGGTCGAGCAACCGGACCGTCACGGCGCTCGACGCGCGTACCGGCAAGCAGTTGTGGAACCGGAAGCTGAAGGCCTCCGCGTACCAGCCGCTCGTTGCGGGCGGGCTGGTCTACGCGGAGGCCGTCGTGCTGGACGCCACGAAGGGCACGGTGGTCGCCGGAGGCTCAACCTTCACCGGCGACCTGGTCGTGACCGGCGGGGTCGTCTACCAGGCGAACGAGGGCACCCTGAGTGCCTACGTGCCCAGAACTAGCTGACGCGCCGGCAGGGGTCACCGAAGTTCGGGTCGACGTGCAGCATCGCCTTGCGGGTGTTGGGGCCGTACTGGCCGTCGATCCCGGTGCCGGCGACACGCTGCACCTCCCGCAGCGCCTTCTCGGTGTTGCCGCCGAAGTTCCCGTCGACGGACAGCGGGTAGACCCGCACCCGGGTGAGGGCGGTGCGGTAGCAGTCGTTCATCGTGTCCTGGAGCCGCAGCACGCCGTCGCTGACGTTGCCGCGGACCATGTTGCAGGTGACCGAGCCGTTGGACGCGGCCGGCACCAGAGCGCCCTGGTAGGTGACCGACTTCGAGCAGGTCGGCGTGGCCAGGGTGGTGATCGGGTCGGCAGCCGCGGCACCGGCCGACACCAGCTGGACTCCGGCGAAGCCGGCCGCCATCAGTGCCACTGTCGCCGCCCGCCTTGTCATGCGTGTTGACATCTGTTATCCCCGTTCATCGTTGTTGCAGAGCAACCAGGGCGCACCGTACCAGAACAAAACGATATACATCGATGTCTTTACGTCGCGACCAACGACGCGGGTAAACATTTTTATCGGCTATGAGCGACCCCTCAGCGGGCCTACCAGCGGATACAGCCGCTCCGAGATTTTAGGAAGTTTAAGGTCCACACTCTTTACATCGACTGTTAACAGTCCTAAAGATTAGTGCACCCCCAGGTCATCCATGGAAGGACTGCGATGAAGCGCTCCAGATCGGTAATACTTGCCACGGTCATGGCGCTTGCCGCCGGCGGTGCGGCCACCTACTTCGCGGGGAACGCGTCGGCGGCCACCGCCTGCGCTCCCGCCTGGAGCGCGTCCGCGGTCTACGTCAAGGGCAACGTGGCCTCGCAGAACGGCCACAACTACACCGCCAAGTGGTGGACCCAGAACGAGGCGCCGGCGGTCCGCAGTGGCCAGTGGGACGTGTGGGCCGACAACGGCGTCTGTGAGGGCGGCACCACGCCGACCACACCGCCCACCACCACACCGCCCACCACCACGCCGCCGACGACCACTCCCCCCACCACGACGCCCCCGACGACCACGCCGCCCTCCAACGGCACGCTGCCGAAGCACTTCCTCACCGGTTACTGGCAGAACTTCGACAACGGCGCCGCCGCGCTCAAGCTCGCCGCCGTCCCGGCCACCTACGACCTGATCGCGGTCGCCTTCGCCGACGCCACCAGCACGCCTGGCGCGGTCACCTTCAACCTCGACCCGGGCCTGGCCACCGCGGTCGGCGGTTACACCGACGCCCAGTTCAAGGCGGACATCGCCACGCTGCACCAGCGCGGCAAGAAGGTGATCATCTCGGTCGGCGGCGAAAAGGGCACGGTCGCCGTCAACAGCCCGGCCGCCGCCACCGCGTTCGCCGACTCGGTGTACACGCTGATCCGGAACTACGGTTTCGACGGCGTGGACATCGACCTGGAGAACGGGCTCAACCCGACCTACATGGCGCAGGCGCTGCGCAGCCTCCGGGCCAAGGTCGGCAGCAGCCTGATCATCACGATGGCGCCGCAGACCATCGACATGCAGAACCCGGCGTCCTCGTACTTCAAGCTCGCGCTCGACATCAAGGACATCCTCACCGTCGTCTTCACCCAGTACTACAACTCCGGCGCGATGCTCGGGTGCGACAACAACGCGGCGTACGGCCAGGGCAGCATCAACTTCCTGACCGCGCTCGCCTGCATCCCGCTGCAGAACGGCCTGCGCCCCGACCAGATCGCCCTCGGCCTGCCGTCCAGCACCCGCGCGGCCGGTGGCGGATACGTCGCCCCCTCGGTGGTGAACGCCGCCCTCGACTGCCTGGCCAAGGGCACCAACTGCGGCACTTTCAAGCCGCCGGCCACGTACCCGGGCATCCGCGGCGCGATGACCTGGTCGATCAACTGGGACGTGACCAACGGCAACGCCTGGGCCAACACCGTCGACCCCCACCTCGCCACTCTCCCCTGACGGGAATGCTCATGAGACTCACCAGAAGAATCGCCCTCGTGGCCTCGGTCGCAGCGGTCGGCGCGGCCGCCGCGATCCTGCCGATGGCCACCTCCAGCGCGGCCGTCGCCTGCGCACCGGCGTGGAGCGCGTCCTCGGTCTACGTCAAGGACAACGTGGCCTCGCAGAACGGCCACAACTACACCGCCAAGTGGTGGACGCAGAACGAGTCGCCGGCCACCAACAGCAGCCAGTGGGCGGTCTGGGCCGACAACGGCGTGTGCGGAGGCGGCGGAACCGACCCGACCACCCCGCCGCCGACCGGCCCGACCACGCCCCCGCCCGCCACCGGCACCAAGATGGCGGCGGCGCCGTACCTCTACCCCGGCTGGGGCAACCCGCCGGCGCCGGCCACCATCGTGCAGGCGACCGGTATCAAGGCGTTCACCATCGCGTTCGTGCTGGCCAGCAACGGCTGCAACCCGGCCTGGGACGGCTCGTCCGGGCTGACCGGCGGCGCGCACGCCAGCACCATCGCGGCGATCCGGGCGGCCGGAGCCGACGTGGTCCCGTCGATCGGTGGCTGGAGCGGCAACAAGCTCGGCCCGAACTGCTCGACGCCCGAGGCGCTCGCCGGCGCGTACCAGAAGGTGATCGACACCTTCCAGCTCAAGGCGATCGACATCGACATCGAGAACACCGACGAGTTCGAGAACTATGTGGTGGCGGACCGGATCGTTGACGCGCTGAAGATCGTCAAGCAGCGCAACCCGAACGTGAAGACGATCCTCACCTTCGGCACCACGCCGACCGGCCCGAACGCGCACGGCGTCCGGTTGATCCAGCAGGCCAAGGCGAAGAACGCGAACATCGACATCTTCGCCCAGATGCCGTTCGACTTCGGCGGGCACGCTGACATGTACGCCGCGAACGTCGGCGCCACCGAGGGTCTGAAGAACGTCCTGAAGACCACGTTCGGCTGGACCGACGCCCAGGCGTACTCGCGGATCGGTCTGTCCGGCATGAACGGGCTCTCCGACCAGCAGGAGCTCACGACGGTCGAGACGTGGACCCGGATCCGGGACTACGCCAAGAGCAAGGGCCTGGCCCGCTTCACCTTCTGGGCGGTCAACCGGGACCGTGGCTGCGCGGGTGGCGGTGTGGTCAGCGACTGCTCCGGCATCGCCCAGGCCGACTGGGCGTTCACCAGGGTGAGCGCCGGCTTCTGATCCGATCGACGACGATGGCGGGGCTCCGGCCCCGCCATCCGGCTTCCCCCGGAAGGATCGGCGCACGCTGGTCACGCTCCGAATTGGCGCTGCGTGGTGACTGGACCGTCACGACGAGGCGGGCCCGACTCGTCCTTTCGCATGATCCCTTGTAGGTGATCTTCGATGTAGCGTCGCGCTCGAAACTCGACGCGTTCGCAGCGTCCCCATCCACGGGGGAAACATGGGTACAAGAAGGATCGGCGCGGCCGCGATAGCCGTGCTGACCGGCACCACCGGACTGACGATCGGCACCGCCCTCCCGGCCTCCGCCGACTCCAGCAAGAGCCTCTCCATCACGTCGGTCGGCGACATCCTCGTCGACGGTGTGCATGAGCGGGTCTTCCTGAGCGACCCGACCGGCGGCAAGGTCGTCGCGACCGACTACAGCGGTAATGAACTCGGCAGCGCGACGGTGACCGACGCGAGCCATCTGGCCCTGTCCGCCGACTCGTCGCAGCTCTACGTGACCTCGCCGAAGGGCAAGGCCGTCGTCGCGCTCGACACGACCACCCTGGCGAAGAACAACGAGTACTCCACCGGCGCCGTCGAGCCGAAGGACATCGCCGTCACCAGCGACCGGCTCTGGTTCTCCTACCAGAACGGCATCCCCGGCAACCTCGGCACGATCGACACGAGCACCGAGACCCCGACCGTTCTGCTGGACCGGTTCGCCACTGGCTGGACCGGCGTCGCGGAACTCGAGACCGCGTCCGCCGCACCGAACCGGCTGGGCGTCGCGTCCCTCGGCATGACCGCCATCGTCGATGTCTCCGGTGACACCGCCACACCGGTCGGCTCCGTGCTGACCAACCAGGACGTCACCGACATGTCCATCTCCGCGGACGGCAGCCGGATCGCCACGGTCTACCCGGGTGACAACGGGATCACCGTGCGCGAGGCCGCTGACGTGGCCAGCGCGCGGATTCTGCGGACCGACTCGTATCCGGCCGCCGTGGACATCGCGGCCGACGGCACCATCGCCGGTGGCATCTCGTCCTACTACGACAGCTTCGACGGGTACACCTTCGCCGCGGACGGCACCCTGATCCAGGAGTTCAACCTCCCCGACATCGGCCAGATCTCGCGGCACGGCACGGCCTGGGAGCCGAACGGCAACCGGCTCTTCACCGTCGCCACCAGCGGCTCGAACGCCCTCGTGCTGCGCACCTGGACGAACACCAAGCAGGCACCCACCCGGCTGGCCGTCACCAGTTCGCCGGACAACGTCCCCGGTGCGCCGGTCACCCTCAGCGGCACGCTGACGTCTCCGGCCGGACTACCCGCCGGCACCACGGTCGCGGTGTCCCGCGCCGGCTCGCCGCTCGCCGACGCCACGGTCGCGGCCGACGGCACGTTCTCCCTAACCGACAACCCGGCGACCGAAGGCTCGGTGCAGTACCAGGTCTCCTACGCCGGTGACGTCTACCATGCCCCGGCCGTTCAGCCGGTATCGGCCTGGATCGGCAAGGCCACGCCGGACCTGACGCTGTCCGGTCCGTCGGCGGCGATCCCGGGCGCGCCGGTCACCATCACCGGCACGCTGACCTCCCGCGTCCCGCTGGCCACCGGCACCACGGTCGTGATGTCCCGCGCCGGCACGCCACTGGGCACCGCCACGGTCGCGGCCGACGGCACGTTCGGCTTCACCGACACCCCGCCCGGTGAGGGCACCTGGGCCTACGAGGTGTCCTACGCGGGTTCCACCATCCACCAGCCGGTCGCCACGATGACGTCGATCGTGGTCTCCCGGACGGCGTCCACGATGACGCTCGCCGGGCCGGCCTCGGCGACCCGGGGGAAGCCGCTCACCATCACCGGCAAGCTGGCCTCGCCGCTGACGCTGTCCGCCGGCAGCAAGGTGTCGGTCACCCGTGTCGACCTGGAGTACCCGTCCGGCAGGTCGCTGGGCACCAGGACGGTCGCCGCCAACGGCACGTTCTCCGTCGTCGACACCCCGACGGCCGGTGGCACGGTCACCTACCGGGTCTCCTACGCCGGCGACCTCACGCACACCCCGGCGTCGGCCAGCAAGGCGGTCGCGGTCTCCCGGACCGCTCCAGCCCTGGCGATCAACAACAACGGCAAGACTTATGCGTACGGCCAGACGGTGTCCTTCACCGCGAAACTCGGCACCACCTACAAGAACCGGGTCGTGGAGATCTGGGCCGACCCGGCGGGCGCCGACCAGGCCCGGCGGCTGGTCAAGCGCGCCACCGTGAGCAAGTCGGGATATGTCTCGGCCAGCGTCAGGCTGACCCGCAACACCACGGTGTCCGCGGTGTTCACCGGTGACGCCCGGACCGCTCCGCGGACCGTGTACACGAACGTCGGCACGAAGGCGTACCTCAAGCTGCACCTGTCGAGGCACTACAAGACCGCCAAGATCGGCAGCCTCAAGTACCGGTTCTACCGCACCAACTCGGTCGCCTGGTTCACCAACGAGATGAACAGCGGCTCGCAGCGGCTCGTCTACGTCCAGGTCCAGCGTTACACCAACGGCAAGTGGAAGAACTGGGACGGTCGCTACTTCGACGCGACCGACATCCTGTTTTTGCCGGGCACCGGCCTGACCGGCGCCAAGTTCCGGATCCGGACGGCGTACGTGAAGGGCAGCTCCGGTGACAGCATGAACAGCAGCACCTGGACGCCGTACCAGTACTTCACCTTCACGAAGTAACACCCGGCACGCGAGGCGGCCACGGTACCCCGGCGGGGGCTCCGTGGCCGCTTTCGTTCAGCTGAGACGTCACCAGCCCAGATGGCTGCGGGTGGTGGCAGCGATCCGCTCGACGGCCGCGATGCCCTCCTGCCTGCTCCTGTGACCGTGCGACAGGACGGACAGCGCCACGTCGGTCTTCTCGCCGCTGATCCGCCCGGTGCTGTTGACGATCCACCGGTTGCCCTCGCTGGACCGCGTCATCCAGCCGTTCTTCTGCGCGGTCTGCTCGCCCTCGAACGAGGCGGCGCTGATGCCCCAGGTCTGATCTGCGTTGACCGACGACATGAGTTGCAGGATCAGCGCCTTGGAGTCGGTGTTCAGCGGGCCGCCGGGGGAGGTCAGCGCGGACACCGCCCGGGTCTGGTCCTTCGCCGTGGTGGTGGTCAGGCCGAACCTAGGATCCGGTTCGGTGTCGCCGAGGCCGAGACGCCCCAGTTTCTGCCGCAGCCCCTTCGCGCCCCCGACCTCGGCATACACCTTGACGGCGGCGGCGTTGTCGCTGGCCAGAATCATCTTGCGGACCCGTTTACGTTCGGCGCCGGTCAGCGCACGGTTCTCGTCCTGCGCTTGCAGCAGGAGCGCGGCAAGCAGTTGCAGTTTCACCACACTGGCCGTCTCGAACGCACGGTCGCCCCGGTAGTCGTACCGATTGCCGGTCTTGTGATCGACGAGGGAGACCGAGAAGTCCAGCCCGGCCGAGGTGAACTTCTGCAGGGCGTCGTTCAGCCGGGACACCCGTTCCGGCCAGGAGCCGACGGCCAGCGACCGGTCGACCAGATCACCCTTCTGCGGTCCCGGATAGATCAGGCCGGCCCTCATCTTGACGTCGCCCTCGAGCGTCTCCAGGTCGCCCGCCTCATGCCGGCCCACGAACGAGGCCGGCGGCAGCGGCTCGGCCTTGCGTCCGGCGAACGCTCCGGCGAGGAAATTCCGGAAGATGTCGTACGGCATGCCGTCGCCGTTGATGGCCCGGCCGTTCCTCGTGCGGATCGGCCCGGGCTTGTCGCGGCCCACCCAGACGACCGCGGCGAGTCCCGAGGCCCACCCGGCGGTCCACGCGTCGGAGGAGTCGGTCGTGTTGCCGTACTGCTGGGAACCGGTCTTCGCCGCCGCGGCGACACCCGGCACCCGTCCCTCCTCGGCCACCACCTGCGACAACACGGCGCCCATGTCGGCCGCCACGCCCGCGTCGAGCACCCGGACCGGCTTCTTCGCGAACCGGTGCAGGACCCCGCCGCCGGGTGCGGTGGCCGACACCACGAAGTGCCGATCCGCGCGCGCACCGCCACCGGCGAGCGTGGCGTAGACGCTCGCCAGATCGGCAGGGGCGACCGCGTACCTGCCGATGGCGATGTCGGCACGGGTCTCACCGGGCGCCGGCTCGCCCTTGACGTCGACCATGGTGACCTGGTCGCCGTACTTCTCCGGCACGCCCAGACGCCGCGCCAGGTCACGCACCCGGTCCGGTCCGACCCGCTCGGCCAGGGCGTAGAACGGCGTGTTCAGCGAGTGCACCATCGCGAGATCAAGCGGGCAGACCGGGCACTGCAGGTTGTCCTGGTTGTAGAGCGGCGCGCCGCCCCGGTCGGCGAAGATCCGCGGCGAGGTGCCGTTGTAGTACGACTGGAAGCCGATGCCACGTTCCTCGGCCGCAGCCAGCACCAGCGGCTTGAACGTGGAAGCGGGTGGCCGGGGCGCCAGGGCGTCGTCGAAGAAGCCGCGGCCACGATCACCGCCGTAGTACGCCCGGACCCCGCCGTCGTGCGGGTCGAGGGCCACCAGGGCCGGCCGCAACTCCGCCGGCTGGCCCTTCAACGCCTTGCCGATGCTCGCGGTGGCCGCCTGCTGCGCGGTGGCGTCGAGCGTGGTCGTGATGGTCAGGCCGCCGGTCCGGATCTGCTGGCGGGTGATGCCGGCGGCCACCAGCTCGTCCTCGACCCGGTCGGTGACGAGACCGATCGGACCGTCGATCGCGGCCGCGGTGACCGACTCCCCGGCGACGGCCGGGTAGGGCACCTGGTCGGCCGCCCCGTCCGGCAGCCAGTCCGCCTCGCTCATCGCCCGCAGGATCCATTGCCAGCGATCCTTGGTCCATTTCGGATCGACGGCCGGGTCGCCCCTGGTCGGGTCCTTGACCATCGCGGCGAGCACGGCACCCTGATAGGCCGTCAGCCGCTCGACCGACACCCCGAAGAAGGCGTGTGCCGCGGCCTCGATGCCGTAGGCGCCGCGGCCGAAATAGATCGTGTTGAGGTACCGCTCGAGGATCTCGTCCTTGCTGAACCGGTGCTCGACCTTCAGCGCGAGCGCCGCTTCCCTGGCCTTGCGGCTGACCGTCCGCTCCTGGGTCAGGTAGGCGTTACGCACGTACTGCTGGGTGATCGTCGAGGCGCCCTGCCCGCTGTCGCTCACCACGTTCGACCACAGCGCCCGCGCCAGGCCGCGCACCGAGACGCCGCCGTGGTCGTAGAACCCCCGGTCCTCGGCCGCCAGGAACGCCTGCCGGACACCGAGTGGCACCCGGTCCAGGGTCACGTCGGTGCGGTCGGTGAGGCCGATCCGGGCGAGAACCGTCCGGCCGTCGCGGTAATACAACACCGAGGCCTGCGGTGGCGCCGGATCCGGCGGCAGATCGATGGTCACGACGTAACCCGCGGCAGCGAGCACCAGCGCCAGCTGGGCCGCGACCAGTCCGGCCAGGGTCCGGCGGCACCACCGGGGCCGGCGTCGGAACCAGGCCACCGCCCGAGGCACCCCGAGCCGCGACACCATCACCCGCGTCCACCGCATCCACTGCGTCCATCGCTGTCCGTGACCGACTGGAGACTCCGGCATGGCACCTCTCCCTCCCGGACGCGACAGGCATCGACGTACGCCCGATATCGAGACGTACCGAGGGGGCGGATCGGTGTATTGCCGACGGTGATTGTGCAAAGTGTCTCAATCCGGCCGCGAGGGCAACCTGCGCAACATCGCCGATACAGCGGAGATCGCGGCCCATCGAATCGATGTATGGTGCTGGAGCTCGCGATCGGCCGGCACCTCTGAGCATTCGCCTCACGACAGTCCCGCCGACGCCCCACCAAGCTGCGTGAACAGGAGCGGGAATGGTTCGTGGGATTTCGCGCCACCGGCACCGGCTGCTGGCGGGTGCCACCGTCGCGGCCACCGTGGCCGGTGGAATGGCGCTGTCGGTGGGCACCGCCCTGTCCGCGGAGAACAGGTCCGCGCCGGAGCACCACCACACGGTGGCACGTGCCCTCGCCCCCTCCCCCGCCGCCCAGGTTACCGTCGGCAGCAGCCGGGTCGCCCTGAACCAGCCCGCCGACCCGTACTTCGCCAAGATCGTCCCCGGCGCGAACGCGCATCTCACCGGCATGTACTCGCCCCAGATCGCGTGGCCCATGATCGGCATCCACATGGTGCTGCTGCCCAACGGTCACGTGGTCAGCTACGGGACGCCGCCGGGCGTCGCCAAGCAGGCCGGCTTCTCCTACGACGACTGGAACCCGGCCGCCGGCGTCGACGCCGGTGCGCACGGGGTGACGGCGTCCATGCACCAGTACGACGCGTTCTGCAACTCCCTGGAACGGCTGCCGGACGGCCGGCTGCTGATGGTCGGCGGCAACTCCGTCAGCGACGCCATGATCTACGACCCGGCCACCGGCGAGCAGACCATGGGCGCCCAGCTGAGCCGCCAGCGGTGGTACGCCTCCGTGCTGCGCCTGCCCGACGATCGGATGCTGACCCTCGGCGGCGGCAACTCCTACAACGTCGACGCCTACCTGAAGCCCGACGACAACACCACCGTCGCCACCGTCCCGGAGATCGGCACCGGCACCGGCGACTGGAAGCAGCTGACCGGGGCGGACAGCACGGTGGCGTTCGGCGCCAAGGACAACCGCTGGTGGTACCCGCGGGCGTACAACGCACCGGACGGCAAGGTCTTCGGCGTCTCCTACGACCAGATGTGGAGACTAGACCCGGACGGCGACGGCAAGGTCACCTCGCTGGGCACGCTGCCCGCACCGATCGGCGTCTCCGGCTCCTCGGTCATGTACGCCCCCGGCAAGCTGCTGTTCGCCGGCGGCGGCCAGCACAACAACGGCAGCAGCGAGGTCGCCACCGAACGGGCCACCCTCGTCGACATCAACGGCGCCGAACCGGCGGTCACCGCGACCAGTTCGATGCGGCTCGCCCGGAACTGGCTCAACCTGACGGTCCTGCCCAACGGTGAGGTGTTCGCCAACGGCGGCACCCGGGTCGGCACCCAGCCGGGCGCGGCCAACTCCACGTACGACTCGGAGATCTGGAACGCGGGCACCGGCAAGTGGCGCAACGCCGCCACGGCCAAACGGATCCGCAGTTACCACTCGGCCGCGCTGCTCATGCCGAGCGGTTCCGTGCTGACCGCTGGTGGCGGCGTGCCGGCACCGGAGAACAACTTCAACGCCGAGATCTACTACCCGCCGTACCTGTTCACCAAGGGCTCCGACGGACGGGTGCGCTGGGCGAACCGGCCGCAGATCACCGGCATCAGCGGCTCGCTGACGTACGGCGGCACGGTGTCGCTCGGGCTCGCCGACAACCGCAAGCTCGCGTCGCTGTCGCTGATCCGGGCGAGCAGTGTCACCCATTCGTACAACACCGACCAGCGGCGGGTGCCGCTGTCGTACACCCAGAACGGCACCACCGTCACCGCGAAGATGCCGGCCGACGCGAACCTGCTGCCGCCGGGCTCGTACCTGCTGTCCGGGGTGGACACCAGCGGCCGCCCCGCCCCCGCCCAGATGGTGACGATCAAGAAGTCCGGCGCGGGCACGGTCACCGTGTACGAGAAGGACCGCACCGCCCCCGACTTCTCCGGCCCGTCCGTCAAGGTGCGCTTCCCGTCGACCGACGGTCACATCCGCGCGGGCGGCACGCTCCGGGTGGAGGCGACCGACCGCAGCGGGATCGCCGGCGCCGAACTGCTGATCAATGGCAAGCTGACCAGCAGCGTGAACGCCTTCCCGAGCGGCGGCGGCGCCTCGCTGCGCTGGAGCACCACCGCGAAGGACGGCACGGTCACGATGACGGTCCGCGTCCGTGACTCGCTGAACAACATCTCGGAGACGGTCCGGAAGGTCCGCGTCGACAACCGCAAACCGGCGGTACGCATCTCCGGCGGGCCGGCGAACAACAGCAAGCTGAGCAAGACGGTGACGATCTCCGCCGCCGCGTCGGACACCGTCGGCATCAACCGGGTCGAGATGCTGATCAACGGCAAGGTGGTGGCCACCGACCGGAAGGCCGCCTACCGGCTGGCTCTGAACCCGAAGAAGTACGGCAAGAAGTTCACCATGCAACTGCGGGCGTACGACCACGCCGGCAACGTCGCGTACAGCACCAAGCGCACGTACCGCCGCTGACTCCGGCCCGGCCCGCCCTCATCTCGGATGGGCGCGGGCCGGGACCCTCCGTCACGAGGCGTAGATCGAGAACTTCGCGGTCCAGCGGGAGGCCGTGCCGAACGACGACGGCCAGGTTCCGAACGGGCGTGCCTGACTCCATGCCCCCTGGCTGGCGCTGCCGGTGTCGTAGCTCATGTTGTTGTCACCGTTGGTGTTGTACATGAGCCAGTACGCCGTGTTCGGCGCCAGCGTGGCGGTGACCGGCCGGCTGTTCCACGAGTCGGCGGTCAGCGTGCCGGACGTACTCGACGCCACAAGCGTGCCGGGTGAACCGTTCGCGTCGGTGTAGATCGCCACCTGGTACTGGTTGCCCGGCGCGGCCTGGACCGTCCGCAGGTAGACCGACACCTGGCTCACCGTCAGCGCGCCGGCGCCGTTCACGAACCGCGACCCGTTCATGAAGTTCATGTCGCCGGCGTCCAGCGAGCCACCTACCTGGTCGTATCCGAACCGCGGAGCGCTCGGGCCGGCCGTGGTGAACGAGAACTGGTGACCGGCCGCGAGCGCGTTGCCCGCCGCGTCGGTCACGCCCGTCCGGACTGTAACCGTGTACTGCGTCGAAGGGGCAAGCGCCGCCGAAGGCGTGATCGTGGCCGCCTGACCGGCCGCGTCATAGGTGACGGTCCGGTTGACAAGCGTGCCGCCGGGACCGCGCAGTTCCAGGTTCGCCGCGGTGACGGTGCCCGCCGCCAGTCCCTCGCTGAACCGCACGGAGATCGGCGCGTTCGGGGCCACCCCGGTGGCACCGGCGGCCGGGGTCGTGGAGGTCACCGCCGGCGCGGTGGTGTCCGCGCCGGTGGTCGCGTAGATGGAGAACTTCGCGTTCCACCGGCTGGACGTGCCGAACGTGGCCGGCCAGGTGCCGAACGGGGTGGCTGCGCTCCACGCGCCCTGGTTGGCGGCCCCGGCGTCATAGCTCAGGTTGTTGTCGCCGTTGGTGTTGTACATCAGCCAGTACGGGGTGTTCGGCGCCAGCGTCGCGGCGATCGGCCGGGTGTTCCACGAGTTGGCCGTCAGCGTGCCCGAAGTACTGGTGGCCACCCGGGCCCCGGGCGATCCGTTCGCGTCGGCGTAGACGGCAAGCTGGTACTGATTGTTCGGGGCCGCCTGCACCCCCTTCATGTACACCGACATCGACGTGACGGTCGCCGGACCGGTCCCGGTGACGAACCGCGAGCCGTTCATGTGGTTGATGTCGCCGGCATCAAGCAGCGCGCCGGCCTGGGTGTGACCGATCCGTTGCGGCGCCGGGGCGGTCGCGTAGGTCGCGGTGTACGTGGTGGCCGCCGTGGGCGCGGTGACGATGTGGGTCTGCGCCCCGTCGTCGGACCACGACGTGAACGTCGACGCGCCCTGCGGTGACGGCGCGGACACCGAGTTGGTCGAGCCCTGGATCACCGTACGGGTGAACGGCGTGATGCCGGACACCGGTCCGACGGCGAGCTGGAGCCCGGACGGCACCGTGTTGAAGGTCAGGTCGACCGTGTCCGGGTCGAGCCGGCGCGTCACGGTGTGCTCGAGCCCCTCCTGGTCGGTCGCCACGAGCTTGAGCTCCAGATAGGACGGGAACTCGTGGTCGGGCGCCTCGAACGATCCGGAGGCCGCCCCCGTCCAGCTGCGGATCGCGTGTTCATGGCAGTTGTCCGGGGCGGAGCAGTGGTGCATGACCAGGTCCCAGTTCAGGCGGGACGCGGGCAGGGCGCCCTCCTGGGGATCGGTGGCGTGGCCGGTGAAGGCGATCGAGTCGCCGACCTTCCACGTCCGGCCCACCACCGGCGTGTCGATCACCGCGGTCGGCGCCTCGTTGCCGGGCGTGATAGGGATCGTGCTGGTGTGGGCGGCATTCAGCGTGTCGGTCACGGTGAGCCGCGCGGTGTACGAGCCGGCCGTGTCGTACGTGAAGGCCGCCGTCGGCGACGTCGAGTCGGTCACGCCGTCACCGGTGAAGTCCCAGGCGTACCGCAGGCGCCCCTCGTCCGCCGGATCCGGGTCGGTGGATCCCGTGCCGTTGAACGTCACGGTCAGCGGGGCCGGGCCCTGGGTCGGCGACGCGTCGATGACCGCGGTCGGCGGCTGGTTGCCGGGGTAGTAACGCACCCGCCGGATGGTGCCGCCCAGGTCGGCGTAGTAGAGCTCCCCACCCGGACCGACCTCCAGGTCGACCGGGCTCGCGGCGTCGGAGACGAACGTCTGCAGGTTCGCCGCGCTGGGCAGGGCACCCGGCGTGGACGGCAGCGACGCCCAGATGCACCGGCGCGAGTAGTCGGCGAAGAAGACCGCGCCGTGGTACGCGGCCGGGTAGGGCCCGCCAGCCGCCGGGTAGAACGCCACACCGGTCGACGACGAGCTGCCGGTGGGGCAGCCCTCGCCCGCGACGAGCTTGGCGGAGTGGTTCCAGGCGACAAACGGCTGGGTGTGGGCGGCCGCCTCGGTGTAGAGCGTTTCGCAGATCGGCAGGTTGGCGCTGTCGTACCCGGACTGCCGCGCATTGCCCTCCCAGCACGGCCAGCCGAAGTTCGTCACGCCGGCGGTCGGGTCGACCACCCGGTTGACCTCTTCCCAGGTGGTCCACCCGGTGTCGGAGATCCAGGTCTCGTTGGTGCCCGGTCGCATGGTGATCCGGTACGGGTTGCGCAGGCCGTTGGCGACGATCCGGCGGGTGTTCGGGTCGGTGGCGCCGAGGTTCGGGTTACCGGCCGCCGCGTCGCCGGTCGCCGGGTCGAGACGCAGCAGCGTGCCGTCCAGCTGGGTGGGATCGCCCGGGGTGCGGACGTCCTGCGCACGCAGTGCCCCGCCCTCGCCGGCCGGGTCGGCACACGGATTGGTGGGCGCCCCGGACGGGAACTGGCCGTAGTCGACCGCGCTGAAACTCGCGCCGTCACCGGCGGCGACGTAGAGCATCCCGTCGGCGCCGAACGCGATGTCACCGACGGAATGGCTCGGGAACTGCTGGCACCAGTCGTGCAGCAGCACCTGTTCGCTGCCGGTCATCGTGTTCCCGTCGGCTCGCAGCCGGGAGAGCCGGCCGGTGACGATGCAGCGCCCGTCGTTGGCGTTGGTGCAGGCGTCGTTCCAGACCGGGGCGGTCCGGCCGGGCGGCGCGTCGTAGGTGTACAGCACGTAGACGTACGGATCGGCCGGGAAGCCGGGGGCCAGCGTCATGCCGAGCAGACCACGGTCCCACTGGCTGTGCACGTTGGCCGACAGGTCGGCGAACACGGTCGGGGTCGTGTCGGCGAGGTCGTCGAACACCTTGATCCGGCCGCCCTTCTCGGCGACGAGGATGCGCCCGTCCGGCGCGAACTCCAGGTCGACCGGCGAGCTGAGGCCGCTGAAGACGATCTGCTCCTGGAAGCCGCTCGGCAGCGCGACGGCGGTCGCGGGCGGTGAGCCGACGAACGATGACAACATGACGACCGTCACCAATGCGACGACCCCACTGAACGCACGCCGGAGCACGGGCATCCCTCTCCCCATTCGCGGAACACCTGGCAATGGTCGAATCCTAAATGGATGGCTGTTGCGGGAGGCGTCGGCTGTCCGCCTCGACCGGCGACCGACCGGCCAGAACTCGCCGTACGTCCGGACGATGCCCGTCGATCGATGACCGGCGCCGTGTTTGCATGTCCGGATGATGTTGGCTGCGCTCGGCCGAACGTGTGCCCGCCTGAGATGGCCGCTGCTCGGCACCTGGCTCGTACTGATCACCGCCGGCCTGGTGCTCGGCGGTCAGGTCTACGACCGGCTCACCACCACCGGCAATCTGCGGCCGGATGCCGAGTCACAGCGCGCGGAGCGGCGGATCGACGAGTTGCAGCCCGAGGGCCCGGTGGTCGTCGCCGTCGTCGGTGGGCGCGACGTGTACGACCCGGCGCTGGTGGCCGACGTCACGGCGATCACCGGCGAGATCCGCGGGATGAGCGGCGTCACCGAGGTCGAGGACCTGTACGGCGCTCCGGGCGGCCGGATCGGCGCCGACAACCGGCGCTCACTGATCCGGGTCGAGCTGGAGCGGGGCCTGCCGGACGACAGGCGCGAACGGGTGGAGGACGCCGTCGCCGACGCACTGCACCGCATCGACGCTCCCGAGGTGCTGGTCAGCGGCGAGAAGCTGGCCGAGCGTGCGTTCGCCGACCAGGCCGTCGCGGACGCCGCGCTCGGCGAGTCGGTCGCGCTGGTCGTACTGCTGGTGGTGCTGACCCTGATCCTCGGCGGATTCGTGGCCGGCGCCGTCCCGCTCGCCGCCGCGCTGGCCACCGTGACCGTGACACTGCTCGGCCTGTTCGGACTGACCGCGCTCACCGGGGTCAGCGAGTTCACCGTCAACGTGGTCACCCTGCTCGGCATCGGACTCGCCGTCGACTACGCGTTGCTGGTGCTGTCCCGGTTCCGCGAGGAACGCGACGCCGACCCCGGTGCCCCGATCGCCGAACTGCTCGCCCGCACCAGCGCGACGGCCGGCCGCACCGTGCTGTTCTCCGGTCTCGCCGTCGCCGCCGCGATGTCCGGCCTGTCGGCGTTCGCCGAACCGCTGCTCGGCGCGATGGCCCTCGGCGGTGCGGTCGCGGTCGTGCTGGCCACCGCGGCGGGGCTGACCCTCGTACCCGCGCTCATCGCCGTGGCCCGGCACCGCATTCCCGGACCCCGCGAGACGACCTGGCCGCACCGGTTCCGCCGTACCGCCCTGAGGCCCGGCCTGCTGCTCAGGCTGGCCACCTTCGCGCAGGCCCGGCCCGGTCCGGTCGCGCTCGCCGTCACGGCCGGCCTGCTGGTGATGTCGCTGCCGTTCCTGCTCTCGGTCGATCTCGAGAACTCCGACGCCCGCGCGTTACCGGCCTCGGCCGAGGCCCGCCGGCTGCAGGAAGCGGTGCAGCGCGACTTCGGTGGCGGCCAGGCCGACCCGGTCGCCGTGGTGATCGGCGCCGATCCGGCCGGCGCGCCGGTACGGGACTTCCTGAACGCGGTCAACACGCTCGACGGCGTCCTGCGGGTGCAACCGCGGCCCGACATCACCGGACCGGTGGCCGTCGTCGACGTCACCCCTGAGGGCGGCACCTCGGACCGGCCGGCCCGCGACCTGGTGGAGGCGATCCGCGCCCTGGATCCGCCGTTCCCGGTGCTGGTCGGGGGCGCCGCCGCGGAGCTCGTCGACTACCGCGACTCGGTGGCCGCCCGCTTCCCCGTAGCGCTGCTGGTGGTGCTGCTGTCCACGGCGGTGCTGCTGTTCCTGCTGACCGGCTCGGTGGTGATCCCGCTCAAAGCGCTGCTGATGAACGCACTGACCCTGCTGGCCACGCTGGGCACGCTCGTCGTCGTGTTCCAGTGGGGCGTCGGCGACACGCTGCTCGGCTTCGACTCGTGGGGCGCGATCGACGTCACCACACCGGTCCTGCTGTTCGTGTTCGTCTTCGGCCTCTCGATGGACTACGAGGTCTTCCTGCTGGCCCGGATCAAGGAGGAGTGGGATCTGACCCGCGGCGTGCCCGGCGGCGCGGCCGCCGGCGACCGGGCGGTCCGCGCCGGTATCCAGAAGTCCGGCCCGGTGGTCACCGCCGCGGCCCTCTGCATCGGCGTGGTTTTCCTGGGCTTCCTGCTGGGCGAACTGACCGCGGTCAAGGAGATCGGCTTCGCCATGACCGTGGCACTGCTGCTTGACGTCACGGTCGTCCGGGGCCTGCTGCTGCCGGCACTGATGAGCCTGCTCGGCGAATGGAACTGGTGGGCACCGGCCCCACTGCGCCGCGAACGGGGGCAGAATGCGCATCAGATCCTCTCCAAGTGATCGTGGTGAGCCGCTCTGTGACCGGGAAGGAGGTTGATGAGTTCCGACGACGAGCTCGCCGAGCGCCTGCGCGCCGGCGACGAGACGGCATTGCGTGAGGCGTACGACCGGCACGGCGCGGCCGTGCTTCACCTGGCTCAGCGACTGCTGGCCAACCGAGCCGACGCGGAGGACGTCACCCAGGCGACGTTCGTGGCGGCCTGGACCGGCCGGGACGGGTACGACCCGCAGCGCGGCACGATACTGGGCTGGCTGCTCGGCATCGCCCGCCGCAAGGTGGTGGACCGGATAAGGTCGTCGGCACGCGAGCAACGGACGACCGCAACCGTGCAGGCGCAGCCATCGGTGCCGCCGGCCGGGGAGTCGCCGGAGAAGATCGTCGACCGGCTGGTGGTCGCCGACGAGCTGGGGCGGCTGCCCGACGAACAGCGGCGCACACTGGAATTGGCGTTCTTCGACGATCTCACCCATCCGCAGATCGCGGCGGCCACCGGGTTGCCGATAGGTACGGTCAAGAGTCACATCCGGCGAGGGATGGCAAACCTGCGACGCCGTTGGGAGGTGGACGGTGCAACATCTGGATCCCGATCGGCTGGTCCTTCTCGCGCTCTCTGAGGAATCCGAGGAGCTGACCGAACTCGATCACCTGGAGCACTGCGCCGGCTGCCGGCACGAGATGCAGGCTCTACGTGACGTCGCGGACATCGGCTCACAGGTTCGTGAACTGCGCGATCTGCCCCCACCGCCGGAGCACCTCTGGCAGGCCATCGAGGCTGGAATCGCCGGCACGGCCGCGCCGTCCGCACCCGCGGCGCCGGTCGTCGACATCGCCGAGCGCAGGTCGCGGTCCCCCAGGTCACGGCCACGCTGGCGGACACCTCTCGTCGCGGCGGCCGCGGCGGCCGTCCTCGCGGTGGCCGGCACCGTCGCCTTCGACCGGATCACCGACGACCCGGCAGTGGAACGGGTGACGGCACGGGCGACGCTGACTCCACTGGAGACGGTTCCGCCGGCCGCGGGCGGCGACGTGCGCGTCCTGTCCGACGGGAGACTGCGGATCGACGTACGCAACCTTCCGGCGACCCCGGGGTTCCATGAGGTGTGGCTGCTCGACCCGGACACCCCCGGCAAGATGGTGGCTGTCGGGAACCTGCCCGGCAAGGCGGAGGCGGTGCTCACCGTGCCGCCGGGCACCGACCTGAACAGGTATCGGCTCGTCGATGTCAGCGACGAACCCCACGACGGCGACGCCACCCACTCGGGAAAAAGTCTGCTGCGCGGAACTCTTCAAAAATAACTGCATCCATCCGGTGGGGCCCGAACGAAGTACGGGTGGTGGCTGAGGAGCCACCACCCGTACCCCCGATCGGAAAGAGGCTCGAAGATGAGGTTCACCCGTCTCGGCAAGCAGGCCGCCGCCGTCGTCACCGCCGCGCTTGTCGCCTCCGCCCTGGGCGCTGCGCCCGCGCAGGCCACCGGCAAGAAGCCGCTCAAGACCAAGTCGCTGGCCGCGGTCCTCACCGCGGACAAGAGCGGCTTCGACCGCAACGGTCACGACTACGACATCCTCACCGCCGCGGTGCAGGCCGTACTGAAGGCCAAGCCGGGCAGCAAGGTCGCCGTTCTCGCCGACGGGAAGACCGCCCTGACCGCCTTCCTCCCCAACGACCGGGCGTTCCAGCTGCTCGTGGCCGACATCACCAAGTCGAAGCGGCTCCCGAGCGAGAAGAAGGCGTTCACCGCCGTCGCCGGTCTCGGTATCAACACCGTCGAGTCGGTGCTGCTCTACCACGTGGTGCCGGGCGCCACGGTCACCAAGAAGGCCGCACTGAAGTCCGACAACGCGAAGCTGGCGACCGCGGCCGGCGCGAACATCAAGGTCAACGTCTACGGGCCGCGCTGGCACAAGCGGATCTCGCTGATCGACGCCGACCGTAGCGACCGCAACCCGCGCATCAACCGCTTCGACATCAACAAGGGCAACCGCCAGATCGCCCACGGCATCGACCGGGTCCTGCGCCCGATCAACCTCCCCTGATCTTCACTCCTCAGCACGGCCCCGGGCGTGAGGCGCAGCTCACGCCCGGGGCCGTCCCTTCTTTCTAAGGGCAGGGCGGCTCGTACGGCAGCTCGTCGCCGACGTACTATCGCCACGCTTCGGCGGTCAGCGCCGGTCCGGTGACAATGCACAGACGTCCGGCAGGCGTCGTCCGGTTCACCGGTCTTCGCCGCGGTCGCGGGGTCGCTGACGTCCCGGAGCCGCACGGTCGCGTCGGCGCCGCCGGTGACCTCTATCCCGAGCCGGTCACCTGTCTCTGACCTCGAAGCCCGGCGCGGCACCACCCAAGGGCGGGCACCGCGCCAGCCAGAGTTCGGACGCCGGCGATCTACCGGAAGGTGAAGTACCGGTACGGGCCGTAGGTCGTGTAGTTGAGGCTGTCGCCCGAGGTACCGGCGACGTATGCGGCCCGCACCCGGTACTTGACGCCGGTCTTGTGCGTCCCGGTCAGTGTGTGGACCGACTTGCCGGCGCTGGTCATCGGAACCGTGGAGGTTCGCCAGGCCCGCCACTTGCCTGCTGACCAGTACTCGAAGTACAGCCGCGGCTTGCGGTTGGCGGACGGGGTCATCGTGGTGGTGAAGACCGGATGCTTGGCCTTCTTGAAGTAGTAGTAGCCACCGCCCGTCCGGTACTGCCCCGTCACCGTGGTCGTCACGCTGACCCGGGTGTGGAGGGTGGCCTTCACCGAGCGGGCCGCGAATCGGGGATCGCCGGTGAAGGTAGCGGTGATCACGGTGTTGCGGGTGAGCCGGACGCTGGTTCTCAGATAGCCGCCGGCGTCCACCGTGGCCCGCTTGAGCAGCCGGTTCGCCTGGTCGCCGCCGGCCGGATCGGCCCACAGCTCCACGGTCCGGTTGCGGTAGGTGGAGCCCAGCCGCGCGCTCACCGTGACGGCCGCGTTGTAGTTGCTCACCGTGCCGCTGGGAGTGAGGGTCAGTGCCGGCACCGACTTCGGCACGGTGACACGGGCCGTGCCGGAGGCTGCCGCGAAGTCGCCCGCTCCGGCGTACGAGACCGTGTAGGTGATCGTGCCGCCCGCCTGCGGCTGGTCGGTGAAGCGGAAGGCGCCGCTCGCGTCCGTGGTGACGGAGGCGAGTGCGGTGCCGCTCGGCGACTCCTCGTCCGTACGCCGGACGGACAGCGGCGTGCCGGCCGGCAGTGACTCGCTGATCCGGCCGGTGACGGTGAGGGCCGCGCCGCGCGTGGTGCCGGCCGGCGCCGTGAGCGTGATCGCCGGCTTGGTCCTGGTCGGGCCCTCCGCGACCCATAGCTTCGTCTGCCCGCTCGCCGTCGTGATCGCGGCGAGCCGGCCGCCGCCCCGCTCCCAGGTCAGACCGCCGAGGCCGCCGTCGAACGAGTTGGTCTCGAGACGGATCTCCCGGGCCGGGACGGTGGCTCCGGCCGGCAGGAGCAGCACATGCCCGAAGCCTGAGTACGGCCGGCCGGTGGCGAGCCATCCGTTGTCGGCGACGTCCATCTCGACGGACGCGTTCATCGGGTAGCTGCCGGTGACCTTGAGACCGGCGTCCAGCGACAGGAACGCGATCCCGCTGTAACCGGCCAGCGCCAGTCCGTCCCTGGTGAACTCGAGGTCACGGAAGTTCGTGACACTGTCGTACGGGACGGAGCCGTTGTAGCCGATCTGCCGGGCCGCCCCGCCGGAGATGTCGTAGAGCGCGACCGGACCGCTGGTGATGCCCGGCCCGGCGGAGACCGCGATCAGGTCGGGGTTCTCCGAGCTGGCCGCGATCAGCAGTTCCCCGCTGCCGGAGGACCACGGGTTGTAGTCGCCGTGGTCGTGCAGGGCAGCTTTCCCGGTGGTGAGGTCGAGCGATCCGAAGCTGCCCCACGTCGTGTACCAGAGCCGATTGCCGGCGCGCACCATCTCGACCGGTGCACCCTCGACCGGATAGGTGTTGATCTCCTCGAGGGTGTCCGCGCGCAGGGCGAGGATGGAGTTCTCGCCCTCGACCGCGGCGTAGACGGTGCTCGAGTCCTCGGACAGCGCCAGACCGCTGACGCCGGGCAGCCCGGTGGCCTGCGCCGCGGTCGTGCCGTCGAAGTTCAGCGACACCAGCCGGCCGTCGGTCGGGTCGCTGACCAGCACGTGGCGGCGGCCGCCGTCGAGAACCAGGCGGTCGATCGAGGAGAAGTTCGTGGTCGTGACCCCCGGCGGGGACGGCACCAGGACGGGCAGCGTCTCGGCGGCGCCGGCCGTGCCGGTCACGGCCTGGAACAGATAGCCGGAGACCCCGGCGATCACGGCGGCCGCAAGGGCGGTCCGGGCGGCTTTCCTGCGCACGGGTCGACGTTATGCGACGGCCCGGACCTTGTTGATCATCCAAGTGGTCAAAACGGAAGTGAATTGTCGCTACGGTTGCGTACTCCCGAAGCTCCAAGAGCTGGTACGCACGACGGCGGCCACCGGTGCGATTCGCACCGGTGGCCGCCGCCTTCACGTCGGAACCGCTTCGGCGCTAGGGCCGGGTGAGTGTCAGGGGTAGGCCACGACCTGGCGCGGCGTGGTGTTGCCGGCCGGGTTCGGGACGGCGCCGCCGGTGTCGTTGACGACGTTGGCGATGGTGCCGACGTCACCGAGCGAGACCGTCAGGATGCTGCGGAGCTGCACGCCGGGCCGGTTGGGCACCTCGAACGCCCGGTCCACCCGGACGCTGGGGTTGACGTTGAAGTAGGCGTACGAGCCGCCGCCCCAGAGCTGGTGGTCGGTGACGTTGTCGGCGACCTTGTAGGCGGCGTAACCGTTTCCACGGGGCCCGATCCAGGCCGCCTGGTTGGGCACGTCGTACGGCTTCTCGTTCTGGAAGAAGATCGTCTTGCCGCGGTTGCCGTTCCAGATCACCTCGTACTTCTGGTAGTGCTCGACGAACAGGCCGGTGGCCAGCACGTCGTCACCGTTCACGATGAGGCCGGTGTCGCCGGTGTTGACCGTCCAGCCGGTGGGCGCACCGCCGTGGTCGGCCCGCCAGGCCCAGATGTGGTCGATGATCGTGTCGTCGCTGTGCACGGCGAGGGTGGTGGTGGCCTTGCCCTGGACGCTGCTGCCGATGCGGAAGAAGACGTCCTGCAGGCTGATCGGGTTCGCGGCGTGGTCGGTGTGGACACCGGCCCGGCCGACGCTCATCAGGGTGGGGCTGTTGGTCGTACCGGCGTCGAAGGTCAGGCCGCTGACCTTGACCCCGTCGACGTCGGCGACGTTGAGGGCCTCGACTCCGCCGGTCGGGATCAGGGTCGGGAAGCCGATGCCGGTCACCACGGTGTTGGCGCGGGTGACCCGGATGGTGTCGTTGAGCGAGTAGGTGCCCGGGGTGAAGAACAGGTTCAGGCCCTGCGCGAGGGCCTGGTTGATCCGGGCGGCGCTGTCACCGGGCTTGGCGACGTAGAACTCGCGCATCGGGATCGAGGAGCCGGCCGTGTTCGGCCAGTTGGCGCCCGCGGAGTTGCGCCGCAGAGCGGGCACGAACACCCGGTAGAGGCCGGCGCTGTCGACGTAGAGGAAGGGCTTCTCCCGCGTGACGGGCGTGGTGGCCAGGGTGGTGTGGGGCGGGTTCGGGAACGCGTTGGCCGGGGCACCCTGGACGCCCGAGTAGACCATGTTCCAGACGCCACCGTCCCAGCGCCCGATCCGGCTGTCGCGGGTGTACCACTGCTGCTGGGAGCCGGAGGACACGACACCGTCGACCACGGAGTCGGCCAGGTAGCCGCCGCTGGAGTAGCCCTGCCCGTTGTCCTGGTTCGAAGGCGCCAGGGTCAGGTTGCCCTTGATGTGCACCCGGCGCATCGGGGCGGCCTGGGAGACGGCCCACCGGTTGGTGCCGCCGTCGGGCACGATCGACAGGTTCTCCATGCTGCGCCAGAAGTTCTGGGTCGCGTTGCTCTCGTCGCCGAAGTTCCAGCCGGAGTCCACATTGACCGCACCGTTGATCGTCACATCGTCGGGGTTGAGGCCGAGACCCGCGATCGTGGTGTAGAAACCGACGTTCGCCCACACCCGCCCGTACGTGCCGGGCTTGAAGAGGAACACGTGGCGCTGGGATCCGAACTGCGCGGTGGGGCTGCGCAACTGCGCGTTGAACGCCTGGTCCACCGCCGTCTGGATGGTCGACGCCGGCGTGGACGGTTCGAAGATCCGCACGTTCGGGCCCAGGTCCGGGGTGTCGGACGTCGGAAGGGCCGGCGTGCTGGGCGACGGCGACGGGTTCACGCCGCCGGCGAAGACCTGGAACTCCCACAGCGAGTAGCCGTACGGCGTGGCCCGGGTCGTGCCGTTCATCCGCACGTACCGGCCGCTGCCCGTGACGTTCAGGGTCTGGACGCCGGCCCGGCCCGTCGTGACCGGGCTGATGTTCGTCCAGGTGGTGCCGTTCGGAGAGGTCTGGATGGTGAAGGCCGAGGCGTACGCCGCCTCCCAGTTCAGCACGATCTGGCTGATCGACTGGGTGCTGCCCAGGTCGACCTGCAACCACTGAGGGTCGGCGAACGTGCTGGACCAGCGCGTACCGGTGTTGCCGTCGACCGCCGCGGACGCGGGGAACGCGGCACTCTCGACGGACGAGGCGGTGGCCGTCTTGCCCTGCGACACCGGGAGGTCGGCGGCGCTGGCGTTGGAGGTGACCGAGGCGACGGTGACGCCGAGGGCTGCGGCAAGGACGGTGCTCAGCACGACGCGCCCGCGGCGTCCGCGTTTCTGCGAGGGTGGGGAAGTCAGGATGGGAGGTGTCATTTGCCTGCCTGTCGGACGGGTTGCCGCGCGCCCCTGGGGGCAGACGTGCGGCGGGTCGGGGGCGAAAGCGTGGCCGATCAGAGAGCGCTCTCCGCCTTCATGTTAATTCTTTGTTGCGGCGCGTCAATGTCCCGGCAACAAAAGATCCGCCTGACGGATACGGCCAGCTCCGCTAACCGTTTTTCCGGCTGCCCGAAAGCCGATTTTCTGAAATATTTCTGCGAGCACTTCCCAGAAAAACTGTTATCGAGGTTGTTAAGTCCGGTTGATCCCAAATGGGTGCGGCCGCTCGAGACATCGCCCCCCGCCCCGCTCCAGCCGCCGACCGGTCCCGGGCAGGCGATCAACGCGAGCCCGGGACCCGTCAGCCGGCCGGGTCGTCAGTTACCGGCGGCCCGATAGGCCTTCCCGGCCTCGGTGGGAGTGGTCGCGTCCCGGTACAGGCCGTAGTCGACCGAGTCGCCGACCGCCGGCAGCGAGAACCAGGCGTACCGCTCGACGTACGGGGCGGCGTCCATCTGAGACGTGGAGCTCCTGATGAACCGGGTGATCTGCTGGGTGTCCGGGAACTTCGGGCTGCCCGTGAAGTTCATGAGGCCGTACTCGGTCACCCAGATCGGCAGCCGGTAACGATCGTGCACAGCCTTGACGTAGCCCATGAACTGGCCGGCCGCGGCGTCGCTGAAGTCGGAGCCGTACCAGTGCAGGGTGATGAAGTCGACCCGCAGGTTGCGCTGCCGGGCCCCGGTCATGAATCGGTCCAGCCATCCGCCGGGCGTGTCCCCGCCGAACGCCACCGCCGGGCTGCCCAGGCGCATGCCGGTGGCCTGCAGCTGCGGCCACAGATCCAGCGCCTGCTCCACCGTCATCCCGGCCTGGCCGGCCAGGTCCGGCTCGTTGAAGCCGAGGAGCGTACGGCCCTCGGTCCGCACCTTCGCCAGGTTCGCCGCCGTGACGACGTTCTCGTCCCAGATCATCGGTACGAACTCGGCGTCCGCCGGCATGCTGTCGTTGTCGGTACCCCAGTTGTAGTACCACTTCGCGCCGACGTCCTTGACCGCGCCCGGCAGGCCCGGGAACTGCCAGGTACTGATGCCCTTCTTCGCGCCGCCGGCGACCGGCGGCGAAGTCGGTGCGGTCGTCGGCACGGTGGCCGCTCCCGGCAGCTGCCACAACTGACCGGCGGCGCCGGTGCACGTCCGGATCTGCAGCGGCGTACCGGGGGCCGAGCTGTCACCGGTGGCGCCGAGGCACTTGCCCGAGCCGATGTTGACGAGCTGACCGTCACGAGCCGCCCACTTCTGCGCGCCGGTGCCGTTGCAGTCGTAGAGCTGCACCCTGGCTCCGTCGGCGTGCGACCCCGCCGCGACGTCGAGGCACTTGCCGAGAGCCTGGACGCGCTCGCCGTCGACGGTCCAGCGCTGCGCGCCGGTGCCGTTGCAGTCCCAGAGCTGCACAGCCGTGCCGTTCGCCGGACTGGCCCCGGCCACATCGACACACTTGCCGCCGAGACCCGTGACGGGGCCGCTTTCCGCAGCCATGGCGGTGGTGACGCCCGCGATTCCCAGGGCGGTGACAACGGTGCTGGTGAGTGCTACGGCAACGATCCGCCGCCGATTCGGTCCTGACATGAGGGCGAAGTTATCCGGCCGGAAACGCCGCCGGAGACGCCCGTCAATGACTTAACCAGGGCCTAAGAAGGTCGAACTGATCGGTCGAATCCGATTCCGGAACCGCGGAAGTGTTATTCGCCGGGATCAGGCCACGCGGCCGAGACGTGCAAGAACCCGGGTGATGCGGTCGTCGCCGGCGGGGACGATCGCCGGCCGGCACATGCCGTCCATGTGCAGGGCCTCACCGAAGCTGTCGGCGCCCTGCTCGATGCGGTCGAGCTCGGTGCCGGTGAGGCCGGCGTCGAGCCCTGCAGCGCGGGCCAGGTCCCACCGGTGTACGTACATGTCCCACACGTAGAACTGCGTGAACGTCGCCCCCAGCGTCGTCGGGCCGAAGTACCAGTCGATGGCCCGGCCGGCGTGGTCGTCGTCAGTCAGGGCACCGAGCACGCTCCGGCTGTGCTCGTCCCACGCGGCGACGGGGTCGGTGCCGAAGTCCGGCGCCCCGCCGAGATCCACGCCGTTCTTGGTCAGCGTCTCCCGCTGAGTCTCGGCGAGGTGCGTGACGACGTCTCGCGCGCTCCAGCCCGCACAGGGGGAGGGTGCGTCCCATGCCCGCGGCGACACCGCCTCGACGACGGCGGTCAAAGGGCGCAGAGCGGTCACGTACTGCATCGCGGCGTTGATCATGCGTGGGACCCTATGAGCATGGCTCCAGGTGGGACTTGATGAAACCCGACACCCACGGCGTGGTCGTGAGCACGGTGCGCCGGGACCCGGAGGAGCTGGCGCAACTGACGGATCCGCTCGACGTCCATCACCGGACCTATCGGTACGCCGCGAGCGCCGGCCTCACCGATCTGCTGCGCCGGTTCTGGATTCCGGTCTGGTCCGTACCGCCCGGGAAGGAGACGCCGCAGCGGACGTTGCAGGATCCCGCCTGCCTGGTGGTGATCAGCGGCGGCTACGCGCGCTTCTACGGTGTCGCGCCCGAACTGTCGACGACGACGCTCACAGGGGACGGATGGGCTGTCGGGCTGGTGCTCGCTCCGGCCGCGGGCCACACGATCGCCGGCCGGGCCGGCACCCTCAACGATCGCTACGCCGACCTCGAGGAGGTGCTCGGCGACGACGGGCGTGACCTCACCGACCGTGTACGGGCCCTGATGGCACCGGACCCGCACGACCCGGCGGCCCACCGGGCCGCCATGAGAGCGTGCGAGGACATCTTGCGGCGCTTCCTGCCTCTGGACGCTGACGGCGAGCTCCTCAACGCCGTGGTCGCCGCGGTCGAGAACAACGGGGCGCTCCTGCAGGTCGCGCAGATCTGCGAGCGCTTCGGCATCGGCGAGCGAGCGCTGCAACGCCTGCTGCGCCGCCGCCTCGGGCTCACGCCCAAGTGCCTCATCCAGCGCCGGCGGCTGCAGGAGGCCGCCGAGCGGCTGCGCAGGGAGAACGTCACCCAGGCCGAGCTGGCCGCCGCCGTCGGTTACGCCGACCAGTCCCACATGATCCGGGACTTCCTGCACGTCACCGGGACGACTCCCGGCCGGTTCATCGCGGCGCAGCGATCGTGACACCCACGTCGGCCACGGTGCGGATACCGCGTGGTGCGGCGAAGAAGGCGGACGTTTCCGGCCCGGTGTCGGATCTGCCGCGGGTGGTTCGTGGAACAGACGAGGGCAGTCGGTTCCGGCCTGCCGGGACAACGAAACATCGGGAGGTGACGGCATGGGCAAGCTCATCTACGTGACGAACGTGTCGCTTGACGGCTACATCGAGGACGCACAGGGCGATATCAATTGGTTCCCCCTCGGCGACGAGGTGTTCGCGTTCCACACCGGACTTCTGCGATCGGTGGGCACGCTTCTCTACGGCAGGCGCCTGTACGAGGCGATGGCCGTCTGGGAGACCGACCCCGCTCTGGCTGCGCGGTCCGACCTCACGGCCGACTTCGCGAACGCCTGGCAGGCGGCGAGCAAAGTCGTGTACTCCACGACGCTCGCCACGGTGCCTACCGCCGGCACCCGGCTCGAACGCCGTTTCGACCCCGCCGCGGTACGTGAACTGAAGGCCACCGCCGGCAGCGATCTCACCGTAGGAGGTGCCGGCCTCGCGGCGCGGGCTTTCGAGGCCGGGCTGGTCGACGAGTGCCGGCTGCTGATCCTGCCCGTCGTCGTCGGCGGGGGTAAGCCAGGACTGCCGAAAGGCATGCGCACGGACTTCGAGCTCCTCGATGAGCGCCGATTCCGAAACGGCGTCGTACATCTCCACTACCGCGTCCTCCCCTCGGGACACCAGGGGTCCGCGGTGTGACACGGCGGCCCCGGCAACGACACCGCCACCCAGTGACAACCGGCCGGTTCGCCGAGGCTGAGCAGGCACACCCCCGGCCCCCATGACGATCGGCGGCATCTGCAGCCGGTGGGGGCCGGGAGAGGGGTCAGCCCGCGGCGCGGACGATCAGCTTGACGACCGGGTCCGGACGCGAGACCGCCACGGCGTGCGACGCGCCCTTGACCGTCACGGTGGCACGGGAGCCCGCGCGGTCGGCCATGAACTTCTGCCCCTGCAGAGGAATGTTCTTGTCCGCGCCGGCCAGCACGAACCACGAGGGGATGCTCGCCCAGGCGGGCTTGCCGGAAGCCTCGTTCAGTGCGGCGTCCCGGATGGGGCGCTGGGTGATCGCCATGAGGGTTGCCTGGCGCGCCGGGACGTCGGCCGCGAACTGCTGCCGGAAGAGCTCCGGCTTGATGTAGAGGTCGTTCGATCCGTCGGACAGCGGGACCGGCGCCAGCGTCTCGCCCAGCGTGCTACCGGGGTACTTCGCGGCGAGCTGTGCCGCGGCTTCGCCCTCGGCGGGCGCGAAGGCGGCGACGTACACCAGCGCCTTCACCTTCGGGGACCGTGCCTTCGTGTTGGTGATGACGGCACCGCCGTAGGAGTGGCCGACCAGCACCACGGGCCCGTCGATGCCGGCGAGACGGGCGTCGAGGGCCTCGGCGTCGGAGCGGACTCCGCGCAGAGGGTTGGCCACGGCGACAGCGGTGAAACCTCGCCGCTGCAGCCGCTCGATGACAGGACTCCAGCTGGCACCGTCGGCGAACGCTCCGTGGACCAGAACGATCGTGGGCTTCCGGCCGGCGGGATGGGCCGCGGCCACCGCGGTCGAGGAGCCGAGCAGGGCAACTGTTGCCAGCGCGGCCAGCCCGGCGGTGATTCGCACGGTGACGCGGTTCTTGAGTGTGCGCATGCTCTCCGGCTCTCAGTCTGCGAGGAAGGCGATCAGGGCGGCGTTGACCTCGGCTGCGTGGGTGAGCAGCAGGCCGTGCGGGGCACCGTCGATCTCGACGTAACGCGCGCCGGGCAGGCGGCGGCGGAACTCACGGGCGGTGGCGTCGATCGGCAGGATGCGGTCGGCGGTGCCGTGCAGGATCAGTGACGGCACGTCGATGCGCTCCACGTCGGCGCGGAAGTCCGTCAGCCACGCCGGGACGCAGGCGTACGCCGCGATGGGCGCCGAGCCGATGGCAGTGACCCAGTTCGCGCGCAGCGCGGCCTCGCTGAGCCGGGATCCGAGCGTCTCGTCGGTGTTGAAGAAGTCGACGAAGAAGTTCTCGTACCAGGCGTAGCGGTCGGCTTCGGCCTGCTCGGCGATGCCGTCGAAGACCGTCTGCGGCACGCCGGCGGGGTTGTCCTCCGTCTGCAGCAGGAACGGCTGGAGCGCGCCCAGGAATGCGGCCTTCGCCACCCGCTCCGAACCGTACGTGCCGAGGTAGCGGGCGACCTCACCCGAGCCCATCGAGAAGCCGACGAGGACGACGTCACGCAGGTCGAGCTGCGTCAGTACGGTGTTCAGGTCACCGGCGAAGGTGTCGTAGTCGTACCCCGTCATGGTCTTGCTCGACCGGCCGAAACCGCGGCGGTCGTAGGTGATGACGCGGTAGCCGGCCTTGACCAGCGCGTCGGTCTGCTTCTCCCAGGACTGCCCGTCCAGCGGGTAGCCGTGGATCAGGACGACCGGCTGGCCGGAGCCGTGGTCCTCGTAGTAGAGCTCGATGCCGGTCGAACCCTCGGTGCCGACGGTGATGGTCCCCATGATGTGCCTTCCCGCCCGTCCGCCGTGTGCGGACCGGGCATGGCACGAACCTAGGGAGCCGGCGGGGCCCACCGCGTCCGTCAGGCGACGTCTTCGGCGTACGTCATCGTGCCGACAGCACCGCCGCGAGTTCGCCGCGGGACGTCACGCCCAGCTTGGGGAACATCCGCTGCAGGTGTGTGCTCACGGTCCTGGGCGAGACGTACAGCCGCTCGCCGATCTCCCGGTTCGTCAGCCCCTGCGCGGCGAGCTGGGCGACGTGCAGCTCGGTCGAGGTCAACCGGTCGGCCGCGGCCGGGTCCCGGCGAGGCGATGACGTGCCCGCCGCACGCAGTTCCTGTCGCGCCCGCTCCGACCACGCGGATGCACCGAGTGCGTCGAAGACCTCGCGCGCCGCCTGCAGGACGACGCGGGACTCCGCGGGCCTCCGGTGCCGCCGCAGCCACTCGCCCAGTGCGAGGTGCACCCGCGCCCGCTCGAACGGCCAGTCGGCCGGAACCCCGTCGAGGGCCGCCCGGTAGAGCGGCTCGGCGGTGTCCGACGGGCTCAGCAGAGCGCGGGCCAAGCGCAGCCCGCAGAGCAGGGCGGGAGACGGAGTCAGCTCCTCGAGCGGGGCCAGGCCCTCCAGGATGCCGCGCGCCGCCTCCGCGGACTCGCTGCGCACGGCCGCCTCAACCAGCTCGGCGACCGCGTAGAAACGCAGCCAAGGATGGAAGGCGGGGTCCCCCGGGTCGAAGACGCGGTGCAGGTGCCCGAACGCGTCGCCGTAGCGGCCCTGGCAGAGCGCGGCATGCCCGCGGGCCGTCTGCACGATGGCCAGCACCGGCCGTACGCCGCCGGGAAGGGCTACCCGTTCCGCCTTCGCCGCCCACGCCTCCGCCTGCGGGTCGCCGCAGACGGAGGCCAGCTGCGCACGGATGGCGTGCACCATCGCGTGCACAAGAGGCTGACCTGTTTCGCGCGTCAGCTCGGCGGCCTCCTCGGCAGCGAGGGAACCGCCGCGCACGTTACCGAGCCGCGCGGCGCTGCCCGCCTGGATGCAGAGGGCGCGGGCCAGCATCGACAGCTGGCCCTGCGCCCGCAGGGCGTCCAGCGTCCTCGCCGTGAGTCGCATCGCCAGGGCGGGAGCGCCCACCGTCACGGCGGCACCGCCCAGCAGCTGGTCCCCCTCGGCGTCCGGCGATGAGCGCTCCAGCTGACGCGTCAGGGAGTCCATGACGGCTCGCCCCCGCTCGACCGGCGCGCAGTACGCCCGCAAGGCCACCAGGAAGGGGTTGTCCGCGTCCACGGGCATCCGGTCGGCGGCGGCGGCGACCCGCTGTCGTGCCGCCGGCCCGGGTTCCCCGTAGTAGCAGTGCAGCATCGCGCCCCACAGCATGCGCAGACCCAGCAGGGGCTCGCCGGCGGCGATCTCGACGGCCAGCTCGGCCAGCTCGGCGGTCGCGGTGCCCTCACTCTGCACCCATTCGTCCCGGACGAGGCCCACCCACGCCGCACGACCCCGATCCCGGGCCGAGAGGTCGAGCGACCCGGCCCGGGCCAGAAGGTCCGCGACGACATCGGGCTGGCCCGACTCCAGCGCCAGCTCCGCCGCGCGCAGCAACCGGTCCGCACGCGCGGACGTGTCCTCGGTCAGCTCCGCCGCCCGCCGCAGAGCCGCAAGCGCCGCGGCGACACCGCCCCGCCGCAGGGCCCGGCCGGCAGTGGAGTCCAAGTCCCGCGCCGCCCGCTCGTCGAATCCGGCGGTGGCAGCAGCACGATGCCACGCCTGCCGGTCCGGCTGACCCTGCAGCTCGGCGGCGAGAGCGGCGTGCGCGGCCTGACGTTCCGCGATGGTGGCCGCACGGTGCAGCGACGAGCGGACGAGCGGATGCCGGAAAGCCATCCCCCGGTCCTCCACCAGGCCCGCGTCGACCGCCGGCGCGAGGGCTGCGGCGTCGATCGGCGTTCCCAGCATCCGGGTCGCCGCGGCGAGGCACTCGTCCACCGTTCCGTCACCGTTGAGTGCCGCCAGGAGCAGGACCGCCCGGGTATCGACCGGAAGTCCGGAGACCCGTGCCGTGAAGGTGCGTTCCAGCCGCTCGGTCAGAGGCAGCGGACCCGGGGTCAGCGCGTACGCACCGCCGACCGACTGCAGAGCAACGGGCAGTTCGGTCAGAGCGAGCGGATTCCCGGCCGCCTCCGCCAGGAGCCGGCGCCTGACCTGCTGCCCCAAGCCGGGAGCCACCGCGTCCAGCAACTCGCCCGACGTCTCCTCGGTCAGCGGGTCCAGATGCAGCACCGGCAGGCCCGCACGTCCGAGGCGGTCGTCCGTGCCCCGGGTGACGGCGACGAGGACGAGGGGGTCCGACTCGATCCGCCGCGCGACGAACCCGAGGACATCGAGACTGGCCCGGTCCATCCAGTGGGCGTCCTCGACGACCACAAGCATCGGTGCCTTCACTGCCGCGTCCGACAGCAGGGTCAACGCGGCCAGGCCGACGAGGTAGAGATCGGGCACGGCGTCGTCGGCGAGGCCGACGGCGGCGCGCAGCGCAGCACGCTGCGGTCCCGGCAGGTCGTCGATCCCGTCCCGCAGCTGGTGCACCAACTGGTGCAGGCCGGCACAGGGCACGTCCTCCTCCGACTCCACCCCTACCGCCGTGATCACCCGGATCCCGCCGGCCGCCGCCTGTGCCGCCGCCTCGGCGACCAGCGCCGACTTCCCGATCCCGGGCTCGCCGACGACGACCACCGCACCGCCCGACCCGGAGGCGGCCTGCTCGACCAGGGCAGCCAGAGCACGCCGCTCCGTCTCGCGGCCCAGAAGCGCCCGTCTTTGCATACCCCGCCCCGTCTTCTGCCTGCGGCTCGTACTGCCCGCGAAACGCCGCGTCCTCCCGGCTGGGCGGCTCTGCCCGTAACTTCCGGAGGTCGACCGGAAGACTGCCGGGGACGTGACCGCACAATGACACGCGCATCGGTTCGCGGGAGCGAGGGGGTCCGGGCTCCGCGGGCGCATCCGGGCATCAGACGGACATTCCGCGACTTCGCCGCGCGGAGAGGCGGCGTACGTCACATCCGGCCCCGTAAGGAACCGTCAAGAAGCGCGCCGCCCTGGCACCGGCCATTCAGGACAGCGCGCAGCTCCGTCGATCTCTAGGATGCCGGGGAACACGGGGAGGAAAACTGCATGCGTAACACCCTGGCTCGGCGTGCGCTCGCCGCCCTGGCCGCTTCCACCGCGCCTCTGGCCTTCGCGGCCCCCGCGCGGGCCGACGACCGTCTGCCTCTGGGCGCGGGCGCGACGGCGCAGGCCAGGGCGACACCGGGCAGCGACTTCACCGCACCGCTGTCGGTCACCAACACCGGCACCCGTCCCATCGAAGGCGTCGCCGTCTCCTTCTTCGGCATCGACGGCTTTGCGACCGAAAATCGACCCGAGAACTGCACCTACGACGTCTTCGGCGAGCTGGATTCCTGCGTCTTCGACCGGACCCTGGAGCCCGGCAGGTCGTACCGGGTGGATCTACCGCTCCGCGCCCCGGCCGACGCCTATGCGCCGAGCGCCATGCGGACCCAGTTCACTTGGGAGAAGAAGGCCAACCACCGCCCGTACGGCACACCCGGTGACCAGGCGCCCGTACCGCTGCTCGACGACGTGACGCCGGAGGACGTGGGCGTCTATCCCTGGCAGTTCCTGGACCTCGCGATCATTGGCCGGCAGAGCGCGGATCTGGTCGCCACGGGCAGCAAGGTGTATGGCGCGGCCGGTGACGTGGTGCAGCTCAAAGCGGTGGTCCGCAACGACGGTCCCGCCACGCTCAAGTGGATCGGCACCGGCGTGCCGCACGGCCTCGTGGTCGTCACGATTCCGCCGGGCACGTCCGTGCGGAGCGCGCCGTCGAGGTGTGCGCCCGCCACGGACGCGCAACGCACCCGCACCGACGCGGTGCAGTACGCGTGCGTACTCGACGGACATCTCAAGATCGGCAAGGACTACGCGGTCAGCCTGCCGTTCAGCCTGCGGATCGACGAGGCCATCCGGGAGGCGGCCGGTCTGGTCGAGGTGAACCCGGCGTGCACGTGCGAGCGCTTCGCCGACGACCTCGACAAGACCAACGACACCGCGCCGCTGATCATCAACCCGGCGCCGACCACTCCGGGCGGCACGGACACCAACCCGCCGTCCGTCACGGCCACCGGGCTCACCGAGGGCCAGTTGCTCGGCCGGTACAACGAGATCACCCCGTCCTGGTCCGACGACGTCGCCGTCACCAAGGTGCAGGTCCTGGTGAACGGCAGGGTCACCGCCACCCACGAGAACCCTCTGCCCGGCGAGGTCGGCTTCGTGATGCCGGCCGACGTGCACGAGCAGGAGCCGCAGATCACCATCCGTGCCTTCGACGCGGCCGGAAACACCGGAGAGAAGACCACGAGGGTACGGGCCGACGTGCTCCGTCCCGACGCGACGCTCACCCCGGCGTCCGGGTCCCGCATCCATGGTGTGGTCACGTTCCAGGCGACAAACGTCTCGAGCGACACCGCACGCATCGAACTGCTCGGCACGGGCGAAAGGGTCGTCGCCAGCACCACCGCGGCGCCGTGGACGATGACCTGGGACACCCGCGGGCTCAACGGCGGGCAGCACCTCTCGGTCCGCGTCTTCGACCATGCCGGCAACGGCACGTTCGACGTGGGCACCTACGACGTCGACAACTCCGGCCCGTCGGTCAGCTCGATCACCCCTGACGACCGGGCGCTGGTGCGCGGCAGCGTACGCACCACCGCGAAGGCCTCCGACCCGAGCGGCATCAGGTCGGTGCGGGTCACCGGCGGCAAGGCCACGAGCTCGCCGTGGGCCTGGACGGTGAGCCCGAAGGCGCAGGGTGCCCACACCATCGAGTGGGTCGTGATCGACAACCTGGGCAACACCACGTTTGCTCGTCGCGTCGTCGTCAACGACACCGTCGCGCCCGCCTTGAAGCTCACCAAGGCGCCGAAGAACAACGCGAAGCTGACGAAGAACACGACGCTGGCCGTGTCCGCGAGTGACCGGAACGGCGTCGCGAAGGTGCAGCTGCTCGTCAACGGCAAGGTGGTCGCCACCGACACGAAGGCCGGCTACAGCTTCACGCTGAACCCGAAGAAGTACGGCAAGAAGTTCACGGTCCAGCTCCGCGCGTACGACAAGGCGGGGAACGTGACGACGCTCGGTAATCGCACTTATCGCCGCTGAGCCGACACCACGGCGTTCCGGTCGAGCCGCCGGGGCTAATCCGCCTCGGTGGCCGCCGGTCCCACCTGGGCGTCGTCCGCGTTGGCCGAGCCGGCAAGGTCGGTGGGATCCGTGGTGCCGTCCGGGTCGTCCTCGACGGTCAGGCTGCCGTAGCCGGCCTGATCCGCGGGCTGCTTCCGCTGGGACGACTCGGTGTCTCGCAGCTGCTCGTGTGATCGTTCGGACATGACCGAGCCTCCTTGGTGAAGCCAGTTCTTGCGGCAGGCGGATGGAATTCGCTGAGCCGACCGGAATTACCTGCCAACGTCCGCCTGGTCGATGAATGCGGACAGCAGGGAACCGGCGGAACCGCGAACCATCGACAGCGAGGCCGATACCTCTATCAGTTCGCCGTCATGGGTACGAAGACGGAGCGGCCGGCGCATACGTACCTGTGATGGCGCGAAACGCAATTGCGACAGCAACTCGCCCATCTGGTCTTCGTGGCCGGAGCACAGGGTGTCTTCGATCGATCGGCCGCACACCTCGCTCGGTGCCCATCCGAAGAGTTCGTACGCCGCGCGGTTGTACCCGACGACGATCGAGTCACTGGTGATGGCCACGAAGGCTTCCTGCATGCTGTACAGCAGGGAGGCGCTGTCGAGGGCGGACGCCGGCAACGGCGTGTCGGCGGGTTCGGTCGAGACCGGACCGATGAGTTCGACGACGTCGCCGAGCCTGAGCAGGTTCGCCGCCGTCCATGACCGCGGTACGGTGTCCACGACCGTGAGTGCTCCGACCGGTCTGCCCGTGGCGCCTCGCAGCGGTACCGCCAGAAATGCCCGGGCGCCGTACTCCACGGTGAGCGGGTGCTGACGTATGCGCTTGTCGTCGTCGTGGAGCATGTTCTCGCTGAGAACGGGATGGTCGCTGCTGACCGCGTACTTGCACAGCGAGTGCGACAGCGGCGCATGCCCGTCGGGAGCCAGGTTCGGCCACATGCCGTGACCGCCGGCGAAATAGTAGTCGAACTCCCCCACAAGCGTGACCTGGCACATCGGTGCCAGCACGGAGTGAGCCGTGAACTCGGCGATCCTGTCGACCGACATGGGCATGCAGCGCAGAGCAATCCGCGCTTTTCGCGTCTCATTCAGCCGCTCAGGTGAATCGATGACAGCATGATTAATGGAGATCATTTTGGCCTAGCCTCGAGTTTGACGGGAACCTCTGGGCTATAAAGTTGCCAATTGCGGACTCGCAGCCCTGTAGTCAGAAGCAGGTTTGTGTCAGTGTACTGCCGTCAGCTGCCGGATTCGGGGTCACGAGTTGTTCCCGGCAGATTCTTGAAAAGGTCGTACACATTGCGCTCCTGCGGCCATTCCGCGCCTCCGCCGGCCGTGTGCGGTCGAAGGCAGGCGCCGACCACCGACTCGGACTCGGTGCGGCGCAGCGGTACCGGCGAGTCGCACTCCGCAGATCGCCCCGCCGGAACGGCATAGACAGAAGACGATGGTGTGTGAAGATGGGAGCGCTCCCATCACTGACTCACAAGGAGGACCGGGTGAAGCGCTTCAGCCTGCTTTTCGCCCTCTCAGCGATAACCGCGACTCTGTTCGCCGGCAGCGGGGCGGCGAGCGCGACCAGCGACTCGGCACCCCGCGGATGCGCCAAGCCGGGCATCCTCTTCTGCGAGAACTTCGACCGCCTGCCGGTCGGCGGCGCCAGCAGCCTCGACTGGGGAATCGACACCCGCAACGGCACACTCACCGTCGAGCGGCGGGGCGGCCGGGACAAGGTGTTGCACGTGCGCACCCGAGACAACGGCCGCGCGTTCCTGCGGGTCGATGACTTCCCAGCCCCCGCAACCGGCTTCTACGGCCGCATGCGGCTGCGCGTCGACGCGTTCCCGACGGCGCCCGACTGGGCTCACTTCACGCTCGTCGAGGCAACCGGATCCGGCAGCACCGAGGTCGTGCGGCCGGTGGGCGGGCAGTACGTGCCCACCCTGCAGCGCAACCTCTGGGGCATCGGCGCGGACGGGGGCCCCACCGGCGACTGGACGGCGTGGACCGAGTCGGCGCCGGCCACCACGGACACCTGGCAGTGCGTCGAGTGGCGGCTCGACCCGGCGACGAACGCGGTCACCACGTGGATCGGCCGCGACATCACCCTGCACGCCTCGGAGCAGGAGCACGGCGGCAACCAGGTGCCGTTCGTCCTGCCCGCGGTCAACACCGTGAAGATCGGCTGGCAGCTGTACCAGGCCGGCACCACACCTGCCGGCTTCGACCTGTGGATCGACGACATCGCCCTCTCGACCCGCCGCCTCGGCTGCTGAGCACCGTCGAGCCGGGGTCACCATGCGTGGTCCCGGCTCGACAGGCGTCCATGAGTCATTCCGAGCCGGACCGGCGTTACGGGATGTCCCGTCGCGTGAGGGCGTAGGTACCCGCCACCGTGGTGCCCGCCGCCCAGCCGATCAGGATCGCAGCGCCCACCCAGGGCTGCAGGCCGTCCTGACCGGGAGGACTCATCATCAACAGCGTCGCCAGCGTGGGAAAAACGGTCACGGCCTCCCCCATCCAGCCTCCGAAGACGTCGGTGAGCAGCACCAAGGAAGAGATCACGAGGGTGCCGCCGAAGGTCAGGGCCAGGGCGATGGTGCTGGCGAGCACCTGGCTGCGGACAAGTACTCCGAAGCCGACTCCGATACCGCCCCAGAGGACGTAGGCGACCATGCTGGCGACGACTGCACGCTGGACGCCAGGATCCGACAGCAGCAGACCGCCGAGGCGGCCGGCGCTGGGCCAGACACCGAGAAGGAAGTTCATCAGAGTGGCGACGGCCCAGCTGAGCAGGCCGACCAGTGCCACTGCGCCCCATTTGGCGCGTACCACCCGTACTCGGCGAGGAGAGGCCAGGAAGGTCAGCGACGCGGTGCGGTGCTGGAACTCCGAGGACATGCAGACGATCCCGAACAGCATCATGAACGTCGCCCCGGAGATCGTGCCGGCGGTGTAAAGCTCCACCGCCAGCTCAGATGCCGACAGCCTCTGATCCACAGGCACGTCGGTGGCATCGATCTGACTGGCCTGCAAGCGTGCCAGCATCAACGACACGAGCCAGAACGCGGCACCGGCGGCGCCGAGAAGCCATGATGACCGCGTGACGCGAATCTTGATGATCTCAGCGTGGAAGAGGCTCATCGAATGCCCGCTTTTCCCTCGGTGAGCCGGAAGAAGGCGCTTTCCAGATCGACTTCCACGGGGCGCAGCTCATGGATCTCGGCTCGGACATCGAGCGCTAGCCGGCCGATCTGCGGCATGTCACAGTTCCCCACCAGCAGAAGACCGGGACCTTGGCGTTCGACCTCGGCCCCGGCGGACAGCAGCGCCTGCTGGAGCACATCCGCCTGAGGGCTTCGGACGTGCGACATCGCTCCCGTGGCCGAGCTGATGACCTGCGCCAGCGAACCCTGCTGAATGAGCCGGCCGCGGGCGATGATGATGACGTCGTCGGCCATCAGCTGCATCTCACCGAGCAGATGACTGGAGACGAGCACGGTCCGCCCGTCGTCCGCGAGCCCGCGGAGCAGCTTACGCAGCCAGCGGATGCCGTCCGGATCCAGGCCGTTGGCGGGTTCGTCGAGAATGAGCACCCGCGGATTGCCGAGCATCGCTTTTGCTATGCCGAGACGCTGCCGCATCCCCAGGGAATAGCCTTTCACCCGGCGGCGTGCGGCCTGTGTCAGATCGACCAGTTCCAGGACCTCGTCGACCCGTCGGGAATTGATCCCGCCCATCGGGCACATGATCCGCAAGTGGTCCCGCCCGGTGCGGGCGCCGTGAACGTCGTTGGCGTCGAGTAGCGACCCCACTTCCCGCAACGGCGCGGGCATGTCCGCATAGGAGCGCCCACCGAAGCGCACCGTCCCTGAGGATGGGCTGACCAGACCCAGCATCATGCGCAAAGTTGTCTTCTTGCCCGCCCCGTTCGGGCCCAAGAAACCCGTGACCCGGCCCGGTTCCACAACAAAGGAAAGGTGCTCGACGGCCTGTACGTTGCGATACGACTTACTCAATCGCGAGACAGCGATCTCATTGTCGCTCACAACGCGCTCTCTCCATCCGCGAATCAATATGTATGGCGAGAGTCCGCGCTACTGTCCCCAGCCCCGCCTTGCCCGACGATTTCCTGGGCTGCGGGGAGTGACGCTACTAGAGACGATCTTGGACTGTCCATTGCTGGGATCAATGCGGCTCGTGTTGATCACCACAAGGATTGTTCCTAATTGACGAGGGGAATTCCCCGCGCGGTTCCCCGCAGGAACGAGATCAGGGCACCGGCGACGCGTACATCCGCAGAAAGGGTCACGGTCAACGAGTCACCGCGGCGCCGGCGCCTCCGGCAAGCGCCATCACCTCAGCCGCCGTAGCCATCGAAGTGTCACCAGGGGTGGTCATCGTCAGTGCGCCGTGCGCCGCGCCATACTCGACAGCGATCTGAAGCGGACGTCCGCAGAGCAATCCATAGATCAGGCCGGAGGCGAACGAGTCACCCGAGCCGACCCGGTCGAGCACGTCGAGGTCTCTTCTCTCCGTGGCTCGCACCACGCCGGTCGGCGGCGACCAGGCCACAGCGCCGAAGTCGTTGCGACTGGCGCTCACCACCCGCCGCGTGGTGGTCGCGACAACGGGCACCTCCGGGTAGGCCTCGACATCCTGTACACCGATCAGTACATCCACGAACGGCAGCACGTCGGGCACCAGGTCATTGCCGAGACTGGGCCGGTAGTTCACATCGAACGACACCACGGTCCCATGCCGCCGGGCAGCCTCGACAGCGGTGAGAACCGTGGAAGCCGCCGCCGGCGACAGCGACGCGAAGATCCCGCCGGTGTGCAGCCATCGCACCCCGGCGACCCCGAACAGATGATCCCAATCCACGTCGGACGGACGCATCTGCGACGCCGCGCTATGACCACGATCGGACATTCCTAACGCCCCGCGTACCCCGAAGCCGCGTTCGGTGAAGTTGAGGCCGTTACGCACCGTACGACCGACGCCGTCATAGGGCACCCATCGCACCAGCGACGTGTCCACCCCGCCGGTCAGCATGCAGTCCTCGACGAGCCGCCCCACCTCGTTGTCGGCAAGCGCCGTGACGATCGCGGTCCGCATCCCGAAGACACGTCGCAGCGCGCGGGCCACGTTGTACTCGCCGCCACCCTCGGAGACCCGGAACGTCCGCGTGGTCCGCACCCGCCCCTCACCCGGATCGAGGCGCAGCATCACCTCACCGAGGCTGACCAGGTCGTACCTGCAGGAGTCAGCGTCCCGCAGCCGCAATGACGGCACGTACCCCTCCGATGAGCTCCTGGATCCGGTCGAGGTCAGCCGAGCGCGGCACCATCCAGGAGCCACCGACCGCGAGCACCGAGGGCAGCGCCAGATAGTCACCGGCGTTGGCCGCGGTGATCCCGCCCGTCGGCACGAATCGCATGTCGCCGAAGACCGCCGCGAGCGCGGCCACGGCCGGCGCTCCTCCCGATGTCTCGGCCGGGAAGAATTTGACGGCCTTCAGGCCGATCTCCCGAGCAGCCAGGACTTCCGTCGCGGTGGCCACCCCGGGGAGTACGGGTAGTCCGAGCATGCCGCACCGCTCCACCACAGCACGGGACAGCCCCGGGCAGACGGCGAAGCGGGCGCCGGCCTCCGCGGCGGCGGTCGCCTGCTCCGGGGTGAGCACGGTTCCCGCTCCGACCAGCAAGTCCCTGTTGCGCGCCATCGTGGCGATCGCCGCGAGCGCCCCCGGCGTACGCAAGGTGACCTCGGCGATCGGCAACCCACCGCCTACCAGAGCCCTTCCCAGGTCAGCGGCTCGCGATTCGTCGTCGAGGACGACGACCGGCACGACGGGATGTGCCTCGAAGATCTTCATCGGATCACTTTCTCCAGGCCGCGACCGGCCCGGCGTCGCGAATCGTGCGCATGTGCTCGGCGACCGCGACCGCAAGCAGCGGATCCTTGATCGACGAGTCGCCGAACTCGCCGGCGTACCCCAGTGCGCCGGGGCACAGGGGTCAGCGGGCGAGCCATCCGCCGTCGACGGGAAGGACGGCTCCGTTGACGTAGTCCGCCGAGCCGGAGCAGAGGAAGAGCACCGCGCCGGCGATATCGGCAGGCTGGGCCCAGCGTGCGGCCGGAATCCGGCTGAGGATCTCGCCGCTGCGCTGGGGGTCCTGGCGCAGGTCGTGGGTGTTGGCGGTGGCGACGTAGCCGGGGGCAACGGCGTTGACGTTGACCCCCCGGCCGGCCCACTCGTTCGCCAGTGCTTTCGTCAGGCCGGCGACAGCCGACTTGGACGAGGTGTAGCCCGGGACATTCACGCCGCCCTGGAAGCTCAGCATGGAGGCCATGTTCACGATCTTCCCGTAGCCGCGTTCGAGCATCGACCGGCCGATCTCGCGGGACAGCACCCAGGTCGCGCGGAGATTCACATCCATCACGTGGTCGAAGTCGTCGTCGGAGTGCATCGCAGCAGGGGTCCGGCGGATCGTGCCGCCGTTGTTGACCAGGATGTCGACTTCACGGCCGGCCAGGTCGGCTGCCAGCGCCGTCACGTCCGGCCGGATGGAGAAGTCAGTTCGCACGGGGGTGAAGCTGCGTCCCAGTCCTTCCACCACGGAACGGGTTTCGCTGGAGCCGGACGGCATGTTGTGACTGACGCCGATGATGTCGGCACCCGCGGCGGCCAACGACTCCGTGATCGCCAGTCCGATCCCCCGGCCAGCGCCAGTCACCACCGCGACCTTTCCCTCCAGGCTGAAGCTGCGGGTGAGGTACGCGGCGGGACTGCCGGCTGGGCGCATCATGAATAGGCTCCTTCAGGTGGCGCGGAAGAGGATGAGGGGATGAATCCCAGAGCTGCTGAGATCTGCGCGGCGGTCTCGACGACCAGCGGGGCCATCGCCTCCAGTTGCTCGCGAGTGTGTTCGATCGTCAGAGTCGAGATGCTGATCCCGTAGTTGATTTTGTGAGTCGAGTCCCGGATCGGTGCCGCCACGCAGATGACTCCGGGCACGTTCTCCTCCCGGTCGAACGCGTAGCCGGCCTTGCGGATCTCGGCGAGCTCGGCCCGCAGTGCGTCCAGGGTCGTGATCGTGTTCACGGTCAGAGCCGGCAGTTCGGCGCGAGCCACGAATCGGTCCAGCTCGTGGTCGTTGTATCCGCTGAGCACGACCTTTCCGATGCCCGAGGTATGCATCGGGATCGCAAGACCGACCCGCGACGGCATCCGGTAGGGCTTGTCCGAATCGGCACGGATCAGATAGACGATCTCGTCGCCGTTGGCCACGCCGACGTGAACCGTGCAATGCACCTCATCGACCAGAGCGTCGACGAAAGGCTGCGCGATCGCGGAGATGTCGATCCGCCGCAGAGCCTGCCCGGCCAGCGAGAGAATCTTCGGGCCGGGCAGGTAACCGCCGTCGGGTGCAACCGTGACGAACCGCCGTTCGATCAGGGTGGCCAGGATGCGGTGTGTGGTGGCCTTGGCGAGACCGGTCGCCTCGACCACCTCCGAGAACCGCGCATGAGTCATGACCGCTTCCAGGACGAGCAGAGTTTTCTCGCTCGCGTTGGCACCGCTGGTAAGCAGCTGGTCGGTCACTCGGACCGTGTCGTTGGTCATGAACTCACCTAACTGAGGGCGTGGGATCAGCGCATGTCGGCGATGGCGAAGCCATCCATGTCGTCGAACGACTGATTTTCTCCCGCCATCGCCCAGACGAAGCTATAGCTTGCGGTGCCGACGCCGGAATGCACCGACCAACTCGGCGAGATCACCGCTTCCTCGTTGCCGACCACGAGATGCCGGGTCTCGGTGGGCTCGCCGAGCAGGTGAACCACCCGGGCATCGGCCGGCAGGTCGAAGTACAGGTACACCTCGGTGCGCCGGGCGTGGGTGTGCGCGGGCATCGTGTTCCACATGCTGCCCGTGTGCAGCGTGGTGACGCCCATCACCACCTGGCAGCTCCGTACACCCTTCTCATGGATGTACTGGTTCAGAGTTCTCCGGTTCGACTGCTCCGGGTTGCCGAGCTCCCGGACGGTGCCCTCCCCGGGAGCCACGAAGGTCGTCGGGTACGCCGTGTGGGCAGGTGCGGAGAAGAGGTAGAACCGGGCCGGGCCCGCCTCACCGGCGGCATCGCCGGACTCGAACACCACATCGACGGCGCCGCGGCCCACGTACAGGCATGCGCCGTGCTCTGCTTCGTATCTGGTGCCGTCAACGGTGATGGTTCCGGGGCCGCCGACGTTGACGATCCCGGCTTCCCGGTGCTCGAAGAAGTACGGGCTGACGATCTCGGGGAACGTCGGGAGCTTGACCGGGCCGGTCACCGGCTTCACCCCGGCCACGACCACCCGGTCGTGATGCGTGTACAGGGCGTTGACGTCATCGTCCACGAACAGGCCGGGCACGAGGTAACGGTCACGCAGCTCGTTGGTGTCCATGCCCGGGACATGCTCGGGGCTGGTGGCGTAACGCTGTTCCATCGTTCTCCTTCGGATTTGGTGGCGGGCGGCCGGGATCAATGGGGGAGCAGGTCAGTCGGGACCGGTCGACCTCGATCAGGTCATGAGGCCGAACAATTCCGGCAGCCAGAGTGACAGTCCGGGCGTGAAGATCACGACGATCAGGCAGATGACCAGCGCGACCAGGAACGGCACCAGTTGCCGGACGACACCCTCGATCGGCTGGCCGGACACCTTGGCTCCGACGAAGAGCACGGTTCCGACCGGTGGCGTGATGGTGCCGATGCTGAGGTTGAAGATCATCATGATGCCGAAGTGAACCGGGTCGACGCCGAAGCTGGTCACGATCGGCAGGAAGATCGGCGTGAAGATCAGGACGGCCGGGGTGGCGTCCATGAAGCAGCCGACGATCAGCAGGATGACCGCGATCAGCAGCAGGAGCACCACCGGGTTCTCACTGAACCCGAACATCGTGTCCGCGACGAGCTCGGGAATCTTGGAGAAGGAGAGGACGAAGCCCATGATCGTCGAGACGGCGATCAGGAACATGACCACTGCTGTGATCTTGGTGGACTCCAGCAGGATGCCCGGGATGTCACGAAGCTTGATCGTCCGGTAGAACGCCGACTGGATCGCCGAGTAGAACACCGCGATGGCAGCGGACTCGGTCGCTGTGAAGAAGCCGGCCAGGATGCCGACGATCACCACGGCGATGAGCAGCAGCGACGGCACGGCGACGAGCAGTACGTGGACGCCCTCGCGGAAGCCGATCCGCTGGGTCTCCCTCAGTTCGGGACGCCGGCGGACGTACAGGTACACGACGGCCGAGCAGGCGACCGCCCACAGGAGTCCGGGAAGGTACCCGGCCACGAACAGGGCCGCGACCGAAGATCCGGACACCAGCGAGTAAACGATCATCAGGTTGCTGGGCGGGACCAGCATTCCACCCGGGGCGGAGGCGACGTTGACCGCCGCGGAGAAGTTCTTGTTGTACCCCTCCTTGGCCTCCAGCGGACCCATCGTGGTCCCGATCGCGGCCGCCGCCGCGATCGAGGATCCGCTGACCGCACCGAACAGGGTGTTGGCCGCCACGGTGGTCTGGGGCAACGATCCCGGCACCCGGCCGACCAGCACCTTTCCTGCATTGATCAGCTGTAGGGCGATGCCGCCCTGACTCATGATCACACCGGCCAGCACAAAGAACGGGATGGCAAGCAGTGCGAATGAGTTGATCCCGCGGAACATCTGCTGCGCCGCGGTGAGTGCTCCGTTGTCGAAGCCGACCACGACGAACATGGCCAGGGTCGAGGACAGCCCGACTCCGACGCTGATCGGTGCTCCGATCAGCAGCAGAACGGCGATACCGACGACCAGAACGAGACCGGCGAGTGCTGCAGCTTCCATGGTTTCCTCCTTCCTACGACAGCGCGGTCTCGGCTTCCGCGTCGATGGCGACCTCGTCGCCCTTGCTGATCGCGATCATGTGGAAGATCGCGTAGAACGCGGTGATCACGCCGGAGATGGGCAGGGCCAGATACATCCAGCCCACATTCAGCGGCAGCCCGGTCAGGGTCTGTTCCCAGGTCAGGTGCACCACCCGGTAACCGCCCCAGATCAGGGTCATCGCCGCGAACGTCAGCGTCGCGAGCTGGACCAGGACGGCGGTGACGCGCTGGGCCTTCTCCGGCATCCGCTGGACCGCCAGGTCGGCCGCGACGTGCCCGCGCTCGCCGAAGACCCAGGCCCCGCCCAGCAGGCCCAGCCAGATGAACAGGTACTTGGCCAACTCCTCTGACCAGCCGCTGGGCGAGTTCAGCACCTGCCGGGCGAACACCTGCCAGCCGACGTCGAGCACCAGAGCCGCGAACAACACGATGCAGCACCAGGCCAGCACCCGGTCCAGCACGCCCTTGACTGCTGTCATACCTCGAGCCCCTCCGCTGTCACCCGCCCGGACCGCCGGATCACTTGGCAGCCGCGCGAACCTTGGCGTGGATGCCGCGGGTCGTGTCGTTGGTGAGCTTCTGCTGCGTCAGCGGTGCGATCAAGCTGGTGAAGGCGGCCGCGTCGACCTCGTTGAACTTCGCGCCGGCCTTCTCGGCCAGCGCCTTGGACCTCGGGATCTCCTGACCCCAGAGCGCCCCTTCCTCCTCGACCGCGATGGCGATCTCCTCCAGGAAGATCTTCCGGACGTCTTCGGGCATCGCGCCCAGAACCTTCGGGTTGATCAGGAGGTAGTCGGGCAGCATCAGGTGCCGGGTGTAGCTGTAGAACTTGGCGACCTCGGCGTGCTTCACGTTGGCGTACGTGAGCTCGTTGTTCTCGGCGCCGTCCAGCACGCCGGACTGGATGGCGGTGTAGACCTCGCCCATTCCCATCGGCGCCGGGCTACCGCCCATCAGCTTCATCATCTCGATGTTCGTGTCCGACTCGATGACCCGGATCTTCAGGCCCTTCATGTCGGCGGGCGTGGTGATCGGCTTCTTCGAGGTGTACATGCTCCGTACGCCGCCGTGGAAGGAACCGAGCACGCGCAGACCCTGGCTGTCCAGAGAGGAGTACAGCTCCGAGACGATCGCGGGGTCGTTCGTCGTCTTCCGCTGGTGTTCCTGCGAGTCGAAGGTGAACGGCAGGTTGAAGACGATGAAGTCCTTGTTGTAGCTCTCCATCAGCGGCGCGGCGACCATCGACATCTCGATGGTGCCGGCCTTGACCAGTTCGACGGTGTCCTTCTGGGTGCCCAGGGTCTCGTTGGGGAACACCTCGACGTCGTACTTGCCGTTGGTCCGCTTCTTCAGCCGCTCGCCCATGGCGTCCAGGGCGACGAACTGCGGGTGGTTCGGCTGCTGGTTGAACGCCAGTTTGAAGGTCGTCTCGGCTTTCGCACCGCCGTCCCTGGTTTCGCTCCTGGCCTTCGTCCCGTCACCGGCTGAGCACCCGGCCAGGGCGAACGCCGCGACCATGGCCGCGGCGGTGAAGGTAACGACCTTGTTCCTTCTCATGCTGACTCCTTCTCGATACACCAGCGCGTGCCGCACTACGGCGGTCGGCAGGTCGAGGGCTGTCCCGGGAGCGGGGGCCCTGGGGGGTCGCGGACGGGTCCTTGCGGGACCCTCGATCTCGGTGGGAGACTGATATGGAACCGCGTTCCGTAAGACGGAACCATAGCCAGGGGCAACTGAAGCGTCAATCCCCATTTGTGACCGCCGACACCCCGCTGAGAGACAGTCACGGCGCGCGGTCGCGGCTGCCGCCCCCGCACCCCACTCCACGGAGGAATCGATGACCAACCCCGCCGGCTTGTTCCTGTCCGCGTACATCTCCGCGCCGACGGATCCCGTCGCTGAAGACGCCTTCTATGACGCGGCTGCCGGGCTTGACATCGAAGGTCTGGAGTTCGCCCTGTTCCCGGCCGGTGCCCGGACCCTCGAGCCGCACTGGATCCGGGAACACGTCAACCCCGGACACGACCTGATCGTCTCGCTCGTGCCGTCGATGATGGCCGCCCTCGGCAGCACGCCGAACTACGGCTTGGCCTCGACCGACGACGTGCAGCGCAAGCGCGCGCTGAGTGACGTCGGGCGGGCATGCGACCTTGCCGTCAGCCTTGCCGCCGAATACGGGACCCGGCGAGTGGTCGCGATCGAGGTACACACCTCCCCCGGTCCCCGCGGTGGCTCACTCGAGGCGTTCGAACGTTCTCTTGCCGAGATCCTGACCTGGGACCGGGCCGGCGCCGAGCTGCTGGTCGAGCACTGCGACGCCTACGTCCCCGGGCAGACACCCGCCAAGGGCTTCTTCCGGCTGGCGGACGAGATCGCCGTCGTCCGGTCCTTCGGTCTGCCCTCCGACGTTCTCGGGATGAGCCTGAACTGGGGCCGCTGCGCCATCGAGGGACACGGGTCACGGCTGCCGGTGGAGCACATCCAGGCCGTCACCGACGCCGGGCTGCTGCGGGCTTACATCTATTCCGGCGCGACCGGCGAGGAGACCATGTGGGGGCCCGCCTGGACCGACATGCACATCCCCAGCCGCGGTGACGCTCCCGCCCTGGCCGCCTCCAAGGCCTCCCTGCTGGGGCCGGACGAGATCGCCGAAACCATCAGCGCGATCGGTGACACCCCGCGGATCGGGTTGAAGTTCGGCATCCGCCCTCTCGACGCCGACGTGGCGACCAGGCTTGCGGTTGTCGAAGCGACCCTCGCCCAAATCGTCGCCGCCCGCGCCGCGCGCTGACCCCGCCCACTTCCGGCCACCGCCCGATGATCACCGCCTTCAGCAGCCTGTCCCCCGGGGGCAGGCGCAACTTCACCGACACCCTCCGAGCCGAGAACGCCGGCGCAGTCCTGCTCGCCATCGGGACCGTGATGGCGCTGATCTGGGCCAATTCACCGTGGCGCGACTCCTACACCGACCTGAGCGGCACCGTGGTCGGCCCCGCGAGCCTGCACCTGAACCTCTCCGTCGCAGAATGGGCCACCGACGGACTGCTGACGATCTTCTTCTTCGTCGTCGGCCTGGAACTCAAGCGCGAATTCGTCACGGGCCAGCTCCGCAATCCCGCCACCGCGGCAGTCCCGATCATCGCCGCGGTCGGCGGCATGATCACGCCGGCAGCCGTTTACGCCCTGGTCAACATGACCCACGGCGGTCCTTCGATGGGCGGTTGGGCCATTCCGGTCGCCACCGACATCGCTTTCGCCGTCGCTGTCCTCACCCTGTTCGGGCGTAGATTACCCATCGCGCTGCGGGCCTTCCTGCTCACTCTCGCCGTCGTGGACGACCTGCTCGGCATCGTCGTCATCGCGGTGCTCTACGCGGAGGGCCTGGCCTTCGGATGGCTGGGCGCGGCCGTCCTGACGATCGGTCTGCTCACCGTCCTCACCCGCCGGAACGTCACCGCTTGGATCCTGGTCCCGCTAGCCGTGCTGGCCTGGGCCTGCATGCACCGGTCCGGAGTTCATGCCACCATCGCCGGAGTCCTGACCGGGTTCACCGTTCCCGCGCTGGCCGCAGATGGCCAGGGCCGCAGTATGGCCGAACGTTGGGAGCACCGCTGGCGTCCGGTGTCGGCAGGGCTGGCCGTCCCGGTCTTCGCCCTGTTCGCCGCTGGAGTCAGCCTGAGCCCGGACGCCCTGGCGACCACCCTGACCGAGCCCGCCGCTCAGGGAGTCATCCTCGGGCTCGTGATCGGCAAACCGCTCGGCATCATGCTGGCGACGTTCTGCCTCGTCACTCTCACCCGGGCGGCCCTGGACCGGACGGTCGCCTGGCTGGACCTGTTCGCCGTCACCGTGGTCTCCGGGATCGGGTTCACCGTCGCGCTGCTGATCGGAGAGCTCTCATTCGCCCCGGGCGCCCCGCAATCGGGGCCCGTCAAAGCCGGCATTCTCATCGGATCGCTCACCTCGGCTGTGATCGGCGGCCTGCTGCTTACCTGGCGGAGCCGGGCGTACCGGGATCAGGGTGATGCCGTCGGGGGAGATCCGGCTCTCGGTGCTGCAGAGGGGCACCAAGTAGAAGGTCCGCCAGAGCGCCGCGAGGATATTGGAGGCGCGACGCTGTGACGGCCGGGGTCGTCGACGACGATTACTCCGGTTGGTCACCGGTGCCGCCAGTGGTCGGGGAGGCGGTCTGCTGGTCGCCACCCGGGCGGATCGGACCGGATGTGGCGTTGATACTGTCGCGGGCCGCTCGTACGACGGCTTCGGCAGTGATGCCGAACTCCTGGTAGAGGCGCTGGTAGTCGGCGGAGGCGCCGAAGTGTTCCAGGCTGATGATGCGCCCGGCGTCGCCGACGATGTCCCGCCAGCCCTGGCCGATGCCGGCCTCGACGCTGACCCGCGCACGCACCGACGGCGGCAGCACCTCGTCGCGGTACGACGGGGGCTGCTGAGCGAACCATTCCCGGCAGGGCATCGACACCACGCGTGCGGTGATCCCCGCGCCGGCGAGCAGGCCGCGGGCGTCGAGGGCGATCTGCACCTCCGAGCCGGTGGCGATCAGCAGCACCTCAGCGTCCTCGTCGGCGCCGGCCAGCACGTAGCCACCGCGGGCCGCGCCGTCCGCGGCCGCGTATCCGCCGGGGCCGCGGTCGAGCACGGGCAAATTCTGCCGGGTGAGGATCATGCCGGCGGGCCGGTCGGTGTGCTCCAGGACCGTCCGCCAGCAGATGGCGGTCTCGTTGGCGTCGCCGGGACGGACTACGTCCAGGCCGGGGATGGCGCGCAGCGCGGCGAGGTGCTCCACGGGCTGGTGGGTGGGGCCGTCCTCCCCGAGGCCGATGGAGTCGTGAGTCCAGACGTAAGTGGCGGGCAGTTGCATGAGCGCCGCCAGCCGGACCGCGGGGCGCATGTAGTCACTGAAAACCAGGAACGTGCCGCCGTACGGACGGGTCAGGCTCTGCAGAGCGATGCCGTTGAGGATCGAACCCATGGCATGCTCGCGGATGCCGAAGTGCAAGGTGCGGCCATACGGGCTGCCGGACCAGGTGCGGGTCTGCCGGTCGGCGGGGATGAACGACGGCTCCCCGGCCATGGTGGTGTTGTTGCTCTCGGCCAGGTCCGCCGAACCGCCCCACAGCTCCGGCAGCACCGGCGCGAGTGCGGACAGGATCTCCCCGGACGCCTTGCGGGTAGCCATGCCCTTGGCATCGGGCGCGAAAGTGGGCAGGGCCGTCTCCCAGCCGTCCGGCAGCCGGCGTTTGAGCAGGCGATCGAGCAGCGCGGCCCGGTCCGGGTGAGCGGTCCGCCAGGCCTCGAAACCGGGCAACCACTCCTGATGTACGCGTGACCCGCGCGCGACAACCGCACGAGCGTGTGTCAGCACCTCGTCCTCGACGGTGAACGAGGCGTCCGGGTCGAAGCCGAGCAGCCGTTTCGTCGCGGCGATCTCGTCGGCGCCGAGAGCGGACCCGTGCGCCTTGCCGCTGTTCTGCAGGGTGGGGGCGGGCCACCCGATGACGGTGCGGAGTTTGATCAGCGACGGCCGGCCGGTCTCCGCCTTGGCCGCCTCGATCGCGGCGTGCAGGGCATCGATGTCCTCGACGTACTCGCCCGTGTCGGTCCAGTCGACGGTCAGCACGTGCCAGCCGTACGCGGCGTAGCGGCCCGGAACGTCCTCGCTGAACGAGATGTCGGTGTCGTCCTCGATGGAGATGTGGTTCGCGTCGTAGAACACCACCAGGTTGCCCAGTTGCTGGTGCCCGGCCAGGGAGCTGGCCTCGGCGGTGACGCCTTCCATGAGGTCGCCGTCGGAGGCGATCACGTACACGTGATGGTCGAACGGGCTCTCACCCGGCGCGGCCTCCGGGTCGAGCAGGCCACGCTCACGGCGGCCCGCCATCGCCATGCCGACCGCACTGGCCAGGCCCTGGCCCAGCGGCCCGGTGGTGATCTCCACACCGCGGGTGTGCCGGAACTCGGGGTGTCCCGGCGTGGCGGAGCCCCAGGTGCGCAGCGCCCGCAGGTCGTCCAGTTCCAGGCCGTACCCGTTGAGGTAGAGCTGGGTGTAGAGGGTGAGGCTGGTGTGGCCGGCTGACAGCACGAACCGGTCCCGGCCCAGCCATTGGTCGTCGTTCGGGTCGTGCCGCATGACGTCGTGGAACAGCAGGTAGGCCAGCGGCGCCAGGCTCATCGCCGTGCCGGGGTGACCGTTACCGACCTTCTGCACGGCGTCGGCAGCAAGGAGCCGGGCGGTATCGACGGCACGGACATCGAGCGCGTCCCAGCCCACGGCTTCCGCGACCGGAGCCGCCACCCGCCGGTCGAACTCTTCGCTGCGAGTCATGGTGATGTCCTCAATTCTGAGTGAATACGAATGTCGACGCTCGCCGCGTGCCCCGCGTAGCCTGCCGCGAGTACCGGAGATACGGCAGATCCGGGCTCAGCGTGGCGATCTGATCCATCCCGGTCATCAACAGAACTTGCCGGGTGCCCGCGGTGGGACGGCATAACAGGATGGTGGAGGCTGCCGGCAGACGATGGCGTAGCTGTGCCAGGAAGTTGGGTAGAGCCGAGCAGGCAAATGTGATTCCGGCCAGGTCGATCACGACGCAGGCGGGAGCTTTGGTGGCCAGTCGATCGGCGATTGCCGACAGCTCTGCAGATACGGTCATGTCGATGTCCCCGCCGACGCGGACGAGAGCCGACTCCACGGTCAGGGCGGCCAGCACAGTGACGGTGAAGCAATCGCCGGATTTCGTTTTCACAATGTCACCTCGGCACGATTCGAAGTATGCCGAGGGCCGGGGCAACAGCCCGCGAGGACCGCACTTCAGACGTTACCCCGTAACGGCATTTATCACACGGGCTGTCATACAGCTCTTACTTTCCGTTCGGGTCGGGCGCCGCCGACACTTGGCGGTCCCGGGCCGGGTTGTCAGGCGGCGTCCAGGGCGATGGCGATACCGATGCAGTGGGAGGCGAACGCTGCGACTGTCAAAGCGTGGAAGACCTCGTGAAAACCGAACCAGCGCGGGTTCGGGTCGGGCCGTTTGAGGCCGTAGACCACAGCGCCGAGGGTGTAGAGAGCGCCGCCGAGAACGAGGAAGGTGACCACCGGTGCGCCGCCGGCCCGCCAGAATGCGGGTAGATAGATCACAGCGACCCAGCCCAGGGCGACATACACCGGAACGTACAGCCAGCGCGGTGCACCGACCCACAGGACCCGGAAGGCGACACCAGCCAGCGCGCCGCACCACACGATCCAGAGCAGGGTCCGGGACTGCCCGGGCGGCAGCGCCAGCACGCAGAACGGGGTGTAGGTGCCGGCGATGATCAGGAAGATGTTGGCATGGTCCAACCGCCGCAGAACGCCCTCCGCACGCCCCGCCCAGTGACCGCGGTGGTACAGCGCGCTGATACCGAACAGCAGCGCTGCCGACAGCGTGAACAACGCCAAGGCCAGCCGGGTACGAGAATCCGGAGACACCACGGTCAACAGACCGCCGGCGCCCGCAGCGAGGGGAAAGGCGCCGACATGCAACCATCCCCTCCACCGCGGCTTGATCACCGCGCCGAGGTGGTCCAGGCCTTTCTCCACCCGGTCCTCCAGCCGGTTCAGCCCGGCATCCGGACGGTCGCTGGTCTCCGCTTGCCGGGAGCCATCCGCGCTCATGCCGTCCGGCGTCTCAGCCGGAGCCACGGCAGCGGCATCGCCTGCCGGCAGGATTCTGCTTCGTCCTCCGTCGGCGGCATTCAACGGACATCACCGGCCCCGGTGGGCTCGCCGCGGATCGTGGCGATGGCGGCCATGTCAGTGGCTCGTAACACCCACTCGATCTCCGGTCTCGGCCGCCACAGAACGACTTCAGCGTCGCCGGGCACAGCGTGGCGGACGCTTGCGAGGAAGTTGGGTAGCGCCGAGCACGCGAACGTGAGCGCGGCGAGATCCACCAGGACGCTGACCGGCGCCACCCTGGTCAGCCAGTCAACGGTCCGAGACAGGATGGCGGACGAATCCCGGTCGATTTCCCCCGCCAGACACATATAAGCGCGGCGCCCGTCGCCGGGCAAAGTGCGGATAGTTATCGTCAGACCGTGAGCGGATCGGTAGACGCTGCTGTCGGAACTCTCGAGCATGGTCCCCGCCTCAGATGGCGTGCGACATGCCGGGTCCGGGGCAACGGCCCCTCCACCGGGACTCGTACCGATAACCCTACTCGCATCGTGAGGGCCTGCAAGCCGAGCGACGCTTTCGCTTGCCGCATCTCCGAAGACTGAAAGTCCGAGTAGGCTCGTGGTAGGACCGGAACCCATCTGGTGCTACTGCCCGGGACCCGGCGGTCGCTTCTTCCGCCGTAGAGGTGCAGTTATGCCACTTCCGCATCCATGCTCGCCATTGACGGTGCCATGCCGGAAAGCAATGTCGTTACGCTGCCGCGGAGAAAATCGTGGCTGACCGCGCCGTCGCGATCACGAACCTCATCGCGGCGCAGCCGGTCCGATCTCACAGCATCGCCGACTACCTCCAGCGGGTATGTCAGACCGCCGCCCAGACGCTGATCGCGTCCGGAACCGGCATCAGTGTGCTGACCGACGATGGGGTGCGCGGAGTGTGTGCGGCTTCCGACGATCGCAGCGAGCGGGTCGAGGAGCTCCAGTTCCTCTTCGGTGAAGGCCCCTGCATCGACGCCTTCGAGTCCCGTCGTCCGGTCTTGGTTCCCGACCTGACCGACGACATGGCGGCCCGCTGGCCGATGTACGGTCCCGCCGCTCTCGCTGACGGCATAGGCGCGGTATTCGCGTTCCCGTTGCAGATGGGCGCCGCCCGGTTGGGTGTCCTGGACGTTTTCTGCGACCGCCCCGGGGAACTGTCGAGCGACCAGCTCAACGATGCGATGACCTTCGCCGAGATCACCATGCAGACCCTGCTCGATCAGTACGAAGCCACCAGCGATGGTGGGACCGACGGCGATGTCGCCGACGCGGTCGGCTACCGGGCGCAACTGTTCCAGGCCCAAGGCATGGTGATGGTGCAGATCGGGGGGACACTCAGTGAAGCAATGGCCAGGATGCGTGCCTATGCCTACGCCGAGAATCGCCGCATGGACGAGGTCGCCCGCGACGTCGTAGCCCGCCGCCTGCAGTTCGACCAAGATCGCCCATGACCGTGCTACACCCACGCCTCGATGCCGGGAGTCAGGTATGACCACCGTTTCCGCCGAACGGCTGGCGACGATCTTCGTCGAGGCCGCCGACACACTGGTCGACGACTTCGACCTGATCGAGTTCCTGCACATGCTCACCGACCGCACCGCCTCCCTGGTCGGCGCCGCCGCCGTCGGGCTGCTCCTGGCCGACAAGGACGGCCGCCTGGAATTCATGGCGGGCTCCGACGAGAACGTCAAACTTCTCGAACTGTTCCAGCTGCAGACCCACGAAGGGCCGTGTCTGGAGGCGTTCCGCACGGGACAGCCGGTCATCAACGTGAACCTCGGCGAAGCCGCCAACCGGTGGCCCCGCTTCGCCCCCCATGCCACCGCCAGCGGCTTCCAGTCCGTGCATGCCTTCCCCATGCGGCTACGCCACCAGAGCATCGGAGCGTTGAACGTCTTCGGCGACACCAAAGGCGGCGACTTCACCGGCTCGGACGTACCGATCGTTCAAGCCCTCGCCGACGTCGCCGCCATCGCGCTGCTGCAGGAACGCGCCATCCACCGCGGTGAAGTCCTGACCGAACAACTACAGGGTGCCCTGAACAGCCGCGTCGTGATCGAACAGGCCAAAGGCGCCATCGCCCAGGCCCACGAGATCAACGTCGATGACGCGTTCACCCTCATCCGCACCTACGCCCGGAACAACAATCGGAAGCTCACCGACGTGGCACACGCCATCGTCACTGATCGGACCACCCTCTACCGCCTCAGATGAACCGCGGGGCTACAACATCAGGTCTTCGCTGAAGGTGAGGGCCGGCAGGATTGAACACTGGTGGCGCCCTTGGACATCAGAAGCCATTCGAACAAGTGAATCAGGACATCACTTTTCGGGCTTGCCGAGCCTCGTCGGGTGTTCCGGGAACACCGAGAACTTTCAGGAAGTCGCGGGCCCAGTAGTCGATGTCGTATGTACAGACCTGTTCCCGCATGTGACGCATGCGTACGGCGAGGTTCTGGGGTTCGACGTTGAGTGCCTCAAGAATCCCGCGTTTGACGTCGTCGGTGTCGTGAGCGTTGATCAGGAACGCGTCGTCGAGTTCGGCGGCGGCGCCGGTGAACTCACTGAGGACCAGTGCGCCTTGCTCGTCACGGCGTGCCGCGACGAATTCCTTCGCAACAAGATTCATGCCGTCGCGAAGTGGGGTGACCAGCATGACGTCGGC
>NZ_JBFAAI010000040.1:0-86335 GCF_040639655.1 Actinoplanes sp. NPDC023801
GCCCCCCGGGCTGGCCCGCGGCGGGGGGGGGGGGCCCCCCCCGGCCCCCCCCCCCCCCCCCCCGTCCCCCCGCCCCCCCCCCACCGCCACGCGGGGTTTGACGCGCCTTTTGTGTGGCGGGTGTCCGGCCCGGCCGTGCCGAGAGCGGAGCCGGATGTCGTGGAGGTCCTGCGTGGACCGTACGACCTAGAGGCGGTGCGCCTCACGGACGGTCGTCACGCCGCGGGTGTCGAAGAACCGCTTCGCGATGCGGGCCAGGCTGTCCGGGTCGTACTCGCGGTGGTTCTGGACGAGGATGACCAGGTCGGCAGCGGCCGCCGCGCCCTCGAGGTCGTCGGTACGGGAGACCGGTACACCGTCGAGGTCCCAGGTCGTCACGTGCGGGTCGTGGTAGGCGACGGTCGCGCCGAGGGCGGCGAGGTGGCGGGCCAGCGGCGCGGCGGGGGACTCGCGCTGGTCGGCGATGTTGGCCTTGTAGGTGATGCCGAGCAGCAGGACGGTCGCACCACGGACGGCCTGACCGTCGGCGTTGAGCAGATTCTGGGCGCGGCGTGCCACGTACGCCGGCATCGTGGTGTTGATCTCCTGGGCCAGCTCGACGAACCGGAACGGATAGCCGAGCTTGCTGCGCACGTTGTGGGACAGGTAGTTCGGGTCGATCGGGATGCAGTGACCGCCGACGCCGGGCCCGGGGTAGAACGCCTGGAAGCCGAACGGCTTGGTGGACGCCGCGTGGATCACGTCCCACAGGTCGATGTCGAGCTCGTGGCAGAACCGCGCCATCTCGTTGACCAGGGCGATGTTGACGTGGCGGTACGTGTTCTCGAGCAGTTTCGCGGTCTCCGCCTCCCGGGTCGATCGGGTTCGCACGACCGTCTCGACGAACCGGCTGTAGAACGTCTCGGCCCGGTCGGTGCACGCCGGGGTGTAGCCGCCGACGACCTTCGGGGTGTTGTGCGCGCCGAACACCTCGTTGCCGGGGTCGATCCGTTCCGGGGAGAAGGCGAGGTGGAAGTCGATGCCCGCGGTGAGCCCGGAGAGCTGCTCGAGACGGGGCCGGACCTCCTCGTCGGTGGTGCCCGGATAGGTGGTGGACTCGAGCACGACCAGCATGCCGGGCCGCAGATTGCGGCCGATCGCCGAGGTGGCGCCGAGAACGGCCCGCAGGTCCGGGCCGTCGCCCTCGGCGAGCGGGGTCGGTACACAGATGACCGCGGTCCGCGCCTGCCCGATCAGGGTTTCGTCGGAGGTGGGCAGGAAACCGCCGGCCAGCATCTTCTCCACGTCGGCGTCGCTCAGGTCGTCGACGTGGGAACGGCCGTCGCCGAGTGAGCGGACCACGTTCTCGTCGATGTCGAAACCGAGGACCGACATGCCGGCCCGGATGGCCTGTTGCGCCAGTGGCAGGCCGACGTACCCCAGGCCCAGGATGGCGACGTCGTAGCTCAAGGGAGTCTCCTCTTCACAACAGGTCAGGCGACGGGCGGGAGGGCCACGTCCGGCGGGACCGGCCGGTCGTCCCGGCCGGGGTTCGGCTTCCGGGGCGCCGCGATCGTGCGGACGTTCCGGTGCTGCAGCTCGTACGGGCAGGTGAACGGCAGATAGGCCGGAAGGAACTCGGCGACCAGGGCCTCCTGATCGGCGACGGCGGCGCTGTGCACGTCCACGTCGTTGAGGCAGAACGCGTCGACGTTGCGGCCGCGCAGGAGCCGGGCCAGCCGCAGCGGTGTCGCCGGGCTGGCCAGGTCGGTGTAGAGGTAGCGGATCCGGCCCGGGGCGGCCTTGCCGGTGAGGTACGCGTAGTACTGCTGCAGGGACGACAGCAGCGAGATGTCGTCCGGATGCCGGAACTGGTGCCCGGCCGTGGCCGTCACCTGTTCGGCGAACCGCTCCTCGATCTCGGCGATGACGCTGCGCCGCGACGGGTGCGGGGTGTGCATCATCTTGCGGGTGAGCATCCGGCCGAACGTTTCCTGGATGAGCCGCCGGTTGTTCTTGGCGGCCGAGTCGGCGGGCCGGTCGGCGGGTCCGCGGGGTGCGGTGTCGACCCGGGCGGCCGAGGCGAAGAACTTGGTCAGCCCGCCCGCGGTGAAGAACAGGTCGGGGGTGACCGGCCGGCCCAGGATGACGTCGTCGTTGAGGTACAGGAAGTGCTCGGCCAGTCCGGGGATGCGGTGCAGCCGCGACTCGATGGCCTGCGAGTTGAAGGTCGGCAGCCGTCCGGTGTCACCGAAGATCTCCCGGTGGGTGACCACGGTGAGCCGCGGATGCGCCATGTCCAGCCAGGACGGCACCTGGCCGTCGGTGACCAGGAACACCCGGCGTACCCAGGGGGCGAAGCAGTGCAGCGCGCGCAGTGAGTAGCGCAGTTCGTCGCGGCTGGCGTACCGCGAGTCGTTGGCGGCCTGTGCGCTGACGTCGCCGACCCAGGAGTTCTCGGTCAGGGCGTGGGCCTTGCGGCGCTGCCATTCCGGGTCGGCGCCGTCCACCCAGGTGTAGACGACGTCGATCGGGAAGTCGATCCGGTCCGGGTCCACGGTCGTGAAGATCCGCCGGGTGCGGTACGCGGTGGTGTCGTCCGGTGCACTGAACGCCCCGAACACCGGTTCCGGCGACATGGTGACCGGCTCGTCGGCGGCGATCGTGTCGGCCACCGGGTTGCGGCGCGGCGACATCAGGCGTTCGCCCTGCTCACGCCAGAACTCGATCTCGCACGCCAGGTCGTGGCCGAGCAACAGCAGCCCGTCCGGGTCGGTGACCGGCCAGCAGACGCCGACCACCGCGGGGTCGCGGCGGCGGGTTCCGGGCCGAACCACCAGCAACGAGCCGTGGTCGCCGGCGATCAGGTCGCGGAGCAGGCGCAGGACGCCGGCGCGGGCGGACTCGCGGACGGCCACGGCGGTGCGGGTCGCGCTGCGGGTGGGCACCCGGAACCAGTCGACACCGGCCTCGTCGAGGGCCCGGACCACCCGGTCCAGGTTGTGGCGGCGGATCTCGGCGGGTGAGGCGGCCGGGTCGACGCGGGCGGTCAGGGTCCCGGCCGGGGTGCGTACGCGCCGGGTGGCGGCTTCGGTACGGCCGGGCCGGGTCGTGGCGAGAGGCATCAGGGTGCGGGCGATCCCGAGTCTTCGTTCGGGGGCGACGCGGGGCAGGACACGCGCCTCGACCGTCTCGAAGATCCGCCGTCGGACCGGCCAGGGGGCCAGCCGCAGGACCTGCCGCAGGGTCACGCCGTCGTCCTTTCGCCGCACATCCGCCGAGGGTTCAACGCCGGGGCTGAGAGGGAAGTTGCGGTCTATATCCCCATTAAGTGGGTTATAGGACTTCGGCGGGGTCGGCGTGCCCGGTCGTGCCCGCTTCACCCTTAAGGGAACGGCTAAGGGTCTCGGCCGATGCGGCCCGTTGCGCGGGAAGGGCATGGTGGAAGACGCGACGACGCGACGACGGCAGGAGGCCGGCGATGGGCAAGGCAATCGCAATCCTGGTGGCACTGGCGGCGGTCGGCTGGCTGGCCAGCTCGATCCTCGGCCCGTTGCTCTACTACTTGCTCGTGGGTGCACTGGTGCTCGGCGGCGGCGCCTACGTCTACTCGAGGGTGAAGCGTTCGCTCGCCCCCGGCACCCGCACCCAGCGGCGCATCGAGGCCGCGGCCCGGACCTACCGCATGCGGAACCGGTGAGGATGCGGCGGTACGGCTAGGCTTGCGGTCGACGCCAACCTTTACGACCAACGGGAAGTCTCACCGTGTTTGACACCTTGAGTGACCGCCTCTCCGGGATCTTCGGCAAGCTCCGCGGCAAGGGCAAGCTCACTGATGCCGACATCGACGCCACCGCGCGCGAGATCCGTCTCGCGCTGCTGGAGGCCGATGTCGCGCTGCCGGTGGTCAAGGCGTTCATCGCCAGCCTGAAGGAGCGGGCGCGCGGCGCCGAGGTCTCCCAGGCCCTGAACCCGGCCCAGCAGATCATCAAGATCGTCAACGAGGAGCTCATCCAGATCCTCGGCGGCGAGGGGCGGCGGCTGCAGTTCGCCAAGCAGCCGCCCACCGTCATCATGCTGGCCGGCCTCCAGGGCTCCGGTAAGACCACGCTGGCCGGCAAGCTCTCCCGCTGGCTCAAGAACCAGGGTCACCAGCCGTTGCTGGTCGCCTGTGACCTGCAGCGTCCCAACGCGGTCAACCAGCTGCAGGTGCTCGGCCAGCGCGTCGGGGTCGACGTCTACGCCCCGCAGCCGGGCAACGGCGTCGGCAACCCGGTCCAGGTCGCCCGTGACTCGATCGAGCACGCCAAGCGGGCGGCGAAGGACATCGTCATCGTCGACACCGCCGGCCGTCTCGGCATCGACGCCGAGATGATGCAGCAGGCCGCCGACATCCGTGACGCGGTCGACCCGGACGAGGTCATCTTCGTCATCGACGCCATGGTCGGCCAGGACGCGGTGCGCACCGCCGAGGCCTTCCGGGACGGCGTCGGTATCACCGGTGTGGTCCTGTCCAAGCTCGACGGCGACGCCCGCGGTGGTGCCGCGCTCTCCGTCCGGCACGTCACGGGCCAGCCCATCCTCTTCGCCTCCACCGGCGAGAAGATGGAGGACTTCGACGTCTTCCACCCCGACCGGATGGCCGGCCGGATCCTCGACATGGGCGACCTCCTGACCCTCATCGAGCAGGCCGAGCAGGCCTTCGACGAGGACCAGAAGGAGAAGATGGCCAGCAAGCTGCTCGGTGGTGAGCAGTTCACGCTGGAGGACTTCCTGGACCAGCTGATCGCGGTCCGCAAGATGGGCCCGATCGCCAACATCCTCGGCATGATGCCCGGCATGGGTCAGCTCAAGGGCCAGCTCGACGAGCTCGACGACAGTCACTTCGACCGGGTCACCGCGATCATCCGCTCGATGACCCCGGGTGAGCGCACCAATCCGAAGATCATCAACGGCTCGCGCCGCCTGCGCATCGCGAACGGCTCGGGCGTCACCGTCATGGACGTCAACCAGCTGCTCAACCGCTTCACCGACGCGCAGAAGATGATGAAGCAGATGAGCGGCATGATGGGCCTGCCGGGTGGCCGCCGCAGCGCGACGAAGAGCTCGAAGAACAAGCGCAAGGGCACCAAGGGCGGCAACCGGCCCCGCGTCGGCGGGCGTCCCGGTGGCATGCCGGCCGGGTTCCCGGGTGGCTTCCCGGGCGGCGGCATGCCGCAGCTCCCGCCGGGCCTGGACCCGGGTGCGCTCGGCGGTGCGCCCGGCGGTTTCAAGCTGCCGAAGCTCGACTTCAACAAGCTGAGCAAGCCGAAGGACGACACGAACGAGCGCTGAAACGATTGGCGGTCATAGTCATGGTTCAGGTAGTCTGATGACACCCCCTGAGGAGCAGCCCATGACTATGGCCCCGCATCTTCCCGACCTGTTCAAGAAGCAGGACTGGACCACCGACGACCTGGACAGCCTTCCCGAGGGACTCCGTTACGAGTTGATCGACGGAAGGCTGATCTTGCCGTCCCCCACCGGCTTCCATCAGATTCTCAGCGCGAAGCTCGCGCTGGCTCTGGAGCCCAACTGCCCCACTGGTTATGTGTCGGTCCCCGACCTGTCCCTTGAAATCGACCGTCGCAACGAGCCGCGGCCGGATGTCGTTGTGGTGCACGAGCGTTACATGTTCCGTACACCGGTTCCGATTGACGGCGCGCTGCTCGTGATGGAGGTGGTCTCGCCGACATCGCACTTCCGGGACATGAACGCGAAGGTCGAGATCTACGCGGCAGCGGGTGTCAGCAGCTATTGGGTTGTCGATCCGACAGTGGACGGCGACATGCTGATGACGGTTTTCGAACGGAACGAGGCCGGGCAGTACGAGCGGGTGGCCGGCACCAGCAAGGTGTTCAGCACCGATGTGCCGTATCCGATCACCATCGATCTGCCGGCGCTGACCGCCCTGCGTGACAAGTACCTCGCTGCGCGGGAGGACGCTTGATCCGGTAGGACTTATCCCATGGCGTTTCATGTGCGTGGGACGGTTCTGCCGGACGGCGAGGTCCGGGACCTTTGGCTGGTCGGCGATCGGGTCACCTTCGAGCCGGTGGCCGGTGCGGAGACCATCAGCGACGGCGGGTTCATCCTGCCGGGGCTCGTCGACGCGCACTGCCACCTCGGTATCGCGTTCGGGGCCAAGCCGATCGAGAGCGTCGACCAGGCCCGTGAGCTGGCCGTGATCGACCGGGACGCGGGTGTTCTGGCTCTGCGTGACGCGGGATCGCCCTTCCCGTACCCCGAATTGGACGACGAAGCCGGAGTGCCCCGCCTGGCCCGCGCCGGACGGCACGTCGCGGCGCCGAGACGCTATCTGCGGGACATCGGCGTCGAGGTGGCCGGCGACGAGGTGGCCGCCGCCGTGACCGCGCAGGCGAAGGCCGGCACCGGCTGGGTGAAGCTGGTCGGCGACTGGATCGACCGGACCGTCGGCGATCTCGCCCCGAGCTGGGACGCCGCCACCATGGCCGCCGCTGTCGAGGCCGCGCACGCCGCCGGCGCCCGCGCCGCGGTGCACACCTTCTCCGAGGAGGGTGTGGAGATCATGGTGAGGGCCGGCGTCGACTCGGTGGAGCACGGCACCGGGCTCACCCTCGACCTGATCGACGAGATGGCGCGGCGGCGGACCGCACTGGTTCCCACGATGATCAACATCCGGACCTTCGGGAAGATCGCCGACAACGCGCGGGGCAAGTTCGAAGGCTACGCCGACCACATGATCGCCCTGCGCGACCGGTTCCCGTCCGTGGTGCTGGCCGCCCACGAGGCCGGCGTGCCGATCTACGTCGGTACCGACGCGGGCGGCGGCATCCGGCACGGCCTGGCCGCCGAGGAGATGCTCTACCTGCACGAGGCCGGCATCCCGGCGATCGACGTGCTGGCCGCCGCCTCGTGGAAGGCCCGCGAGTGGCTCGGGTTCCCCGGCCTGGTCGAGGGCGGACTCGCCGACCTGGTGGTCTACGACACCGACCCGCGCGCCGACCTCCGGGTGGTCCGGGCGCCCCGCCGCATCGTCCTGCGGGGCGCCGTGATCAGGTGACCGTCAGCGGGTGAGACGCCAGATCCACAACTCCCGGCCGGCCGGGCAGGTGAGGACGTCCTCGTTCCAGTCGCACCGGCCGGAGACCTCCGGGATGACGCCGAGCGTCACCTTCCGGTAGTCGACGTTCGAGACGCCGCGGACGGTGTACCGGCGGTCCCCGGCGTCCTGGGTCAGGGTCAGCGCGTTGCCGTCGTCGGCGAACCCGCCGATCCCGTTGTCGGAGTACCGGGCCTGCCCGTTCTCGTCGTACAGCGTGGTGCCCTTGAGTCCGGTGCCGCTGGTCAGGATGTGGCCGAGACGTATCGAGTCGTTGCCGAACCGTGGCACCGCCCGGGTCGTCCGGATCACTTTCCCGGTCCTTGTGTTGATCATGAGCAGCCTGCCCTCCCGTTTCTCCGAGGTCAGTTCGCGCATCTCGGGGACGCAGAGGCGATCGGGTCCGCAGGGCAGGGAAGGCCCGTTCTCCCAGGGGATCTCGCGCTGGTAGACGACATTGTCGGGAGTGGTGATGCTGAGAACACCGCCGATGCGCACGGTGGCGTAGATCTTTCCCTCATAGGCGAGCAACTCCTCCGCGCCCGCACGGCCTCGCGCGACCGACCGGACCTTGCCGGTACGGATGTCCCGGACCGTGATCCGGCCGTACTCGCTCAGGTCGACCAGCCGGTCGTCGGTGAACGGGAAGGCCTTGGCCACGTCCGGGCTCCAGAGGGCCGAGGTGGTTCCTCTCTGATCCTCGCTGCCGTCCGACTCGACCCGCATACCGCTGATCAGTTCCGGCCGGCCCGCCCCGGCCGGAACTGTCCAGAGCTTCCGTCCACCGGCCAGGTCGTACCCCTCGATCGCGCGGGTGTCGTCGACCAGCCGGACCAGCACGTCCTGATGCAGCACGAGCTGGTCGCGGTCGGTGTGCCGCAGTTCCCAGCGTTTCGCGCCGGTGGCCGGGTCGTGGAACAGCAGGAGCCGGTCGACCGGCTCGTCCAGCGCCTCGGAGTGCTGCTCCAGCTCCCGCAGCAGGATCACCGCGCGGGGCGTGGTGGCGACCCCACGGAAGAAGCTTTCCCGGCCGGTGATCCGCCAGAGCGTCCTCCCGGTCCGGGCGTCCACGGCGACGGTGTCGTGCCCGCCGTTGCCGTCGGCGGAGAAGCCGATCACCCGGTCCCCGGAGATCCGCGCGTTGTTCCAGATCCGGCCGTCACCGATCCGGAGCGGCTCGCCGACCGGCGCCAGTCCGCGGATCCGGGCCGGTGTGGTGGCCGGCAGGATCGGCTCGGGATCCGGTTGCTCCCGCCTGATCGCGATCCCGGTTCCGGTGAGGACCAGCAGCACCGCGGCGGCGGTCAGTGCGGCGCGGCTGCGGGTCCGCCGCTGCCGGCCCCGCTGCCGGGCGCCTTCGGCGCCCCGCAGCGGGATCGCGTCGGCCTGCCGGCCCAGCGCGGTGAACAGTTCATCCAGGTCAGCGGGCACGGCGAGCTCCTTCCTGCGCCATGACAGAGGTGTCCTCGAGGGCCGCGGCGAGCATCGTGCGGCCCCGGAAGAGCCAGGATTTGACGGTGTTCTGAGAGGCGCCGGTCTCGACGGCTATCTCGGCTATCGACCGATCCAGCAGGTAGTGCAGGGCCAGCGCGCGGCGCAGCTTGTCCGGGAGCTCACGCATCGCCCGGACCAACAGCACCACGTCGTCCGACGGCGGGCCGACCACCGGGAGCGGCGGCTCTGCGGCGGCCCGTGCCCGGCGTACGCCCAGCCGTCGCCAGCGGTCCGCGGACAGCCGGTTCACCACGACGCGCAGCCACGCCTCCGGGTCGTCGTACCCGGAGAGCCGCCGCCACCGCTGCCAGGCTCGTGCGTAGGCCTCCTGCACCAGGTCCTGCGCCTCGCCGGGATCCCCGGTCAGGCCGTACGCATAGCGCAGCAGCCGCCGGGAGGTGTCCCGGTAGAAGCCGTCGAAATCCATCCGCCACCCCGTCCTTCTCCGATGAGGGACACGGGATGCCCACCCGGCAGGTTGCACCCGGGGCGCGACTACGATGCTTCCTCATGGCTCGCGTGCTCACTCCCCGTGCGGAGGACTTCCCCCGCTGGTACCAGGACCTCATCGCCAAGGCGCAGCTCGCCGACAACGGCCCGGTGCGCGGCACGATGGTGATCCGGCCGGTCGGCTACGCCATCTGGGAGCGCATGCAGGCCGACATGGACGCCCGCATCAAGGAGCAGGGCGTCCAGAACGCCTACTTCCCGCTCTTCATCCCGGAGAACTATCTGCGCCGCGAGGCCGACCACGTGGAGGGCTTCTCCCCGGAGCTGGCCGTGGTCACCCACGCCGGCGGCAAGGAGCTGGCCGAGCCCCTGGTCGTGCGCCCCACCAGCGAGACGGTGATCGGCGAGTTCATGGCCAAGTGGGTCGACTCGTACCGCGACCTGCCCCTGCTGCTCAACCAGTGGGCCAACGTGGTCCGGTGGGAGCTGCGCCCGCGGACCTTCCTGCGGACCACCGAGTTCCTCTGGCAGGAGGGTCACACCGCGCACGCGACCGAGGCCGACGCCCGTGAGCACGCCCGTGACATCCACCGCAACGTCTACCAGGCGTTCATGGAGGAGATGCTGGCCATCCCGGTGGTTCCCGGCCGCAAGACCCGGGGCGAGCGGTTCGCCGGTGCCACCAACACGATGACCGTCGAGGCCATGATGCGCGACGGCAAGGCGCTGCAGATGGGCACCTCGCACGAGCTCGGGCAGAACTTCGCGAAGGCGTTCGACATCACCTACTCGTCGGCGGAGCGCACCGTCGAGCACGCCTGGACCACCTCATGGGGCACGTCGACCCGGATGGTCGGCGGTCTGATCATGGTGCACGGCGACGACAACGGCCTGCGGCTTCCGCCGCTGCTGGCGCCGATCCAGGTGCAGATCATGGTGGTCAAGGCGGGCGAGGGTGTCACCGAGGCGGCGGACCAGCTCTTCAAGGACCTCAAGGCCGCGGGCGTACGGGTGAAGCTCGACGACCGGGCGGACATCCCCTTCGGCCGTCGCGCGGTCGACGCGGAACTGCAGGGCATCCCGATCCGGCTCGAGGTCGGCCCGCGCGACCTGGCGAACGGCAACGCCGTGGTGGCCCGCCGGATCGACGGCACCAAGTCGCCGACCCCGCTGGCCGAGGTGACGAACGCGGTGGTGGCCGCGCTCAAGGCCGACCAGCAGCGCCTCTACGACGACGCCCTGGCCTTCCGCGAGGAGCACACCGTCGACGTGAAGACGCTGGGCGAGGCGATCGAGGCGTCGCAGACCGGCTGGGCCCGGGTGCCGTGGTCGGCGGTCGGCGAGGCCGGCGAGAAGGAGGCGAACGGCAAGGCCGTCACGGTCCGCTGCCTGACCCGCGCGGACGGTTCGATGCCGGAGTCGGACGAGGAGCCGGACCTGATCGCCTACCTGGGCCGTTCCTACTGAGCGCTCGGATGAGTTTCGAACCGGGTCGCCTGATCCTGCACCGGGACACCCACCACGGCCGGATCGCCTTCGTGCATCCCGGCCGGGTGATCTCGGACGACGACCGTGGGCTGCTCATCTGGGTGGCCCGCGGTTCGACGATCGCCGTGGAGACGACGCTGGACGGCCGTTTCCCACGGGATCTGCCGTTCCGGGAGTGGATGGCGGCCGACCGGGCGCCCCGGATCGCGCAGTGGTGTGGGCCGGGGGTGCTGCGGTTCTTCCCGCCCGGCGAGAACCACTCGGTCTGGTTCTTCCGGGACGACGATGGCGAGTTCACCGGGTGGTACGTGAACCTGGAGGAGTCCGCGGTCCGCTGGGACGACGGGGACACCGCCGGGATCGACGTGATCGACCAGGACCTCGACGTCGTGGTGGACGCCGGCCGCGGCTGGCGCTGGAAGGACGAGGACGACTTCGCCGAGCGCCTGGGCTACCCGGACCTCTACTGGGTGCCGGACGAGGCGGCGGTACGGGCCGAGGGCCGGCGGGTGATCGCCCGGATCGAGGCGGGGGAGTTCCCCTTCGACGGCACCTGGACCGACTTCCGTCCCGATCCGTCCTGGCCCACTCCCACCGAGCTGCCGCCGGGCTGGGATCGGCCGGTGGTGGCCCGGTTGGGAGAGTCGGCTGCTCGTCTGGCAGAATGATTTGTTGGTATCCGGCACGCGTCAGGCGCCCTCTAACCCCTGATCGCGACGCCAGTCCATGAGGCATCGGCCCCGCAATCCCCACGCGGGTCCCGTTCGGCTCAACCACGCAGTCATCAGGAGCGAATACACCGTGGCCGTTAAGATCCGGCTCCTGCGGATGGGCAAGATCCGCAACCCGCAGTACCGCATCGTCGTCGCCGACTCGCGCACCAAGCGCGACGGCCGCGCCATCGAGTACATCGGCATCTACCAGCCGAAGGAACACCCCTCGGTCATCGAGGTGAAGTCCGAGCGCGTTCAGTACTGGCTGTCCGTCGGCGCCCAGCCGTCCGAGCCGGTGCAGCGCATCCTGGAGAAGACCGGCGACTGGCAGAAGTTCAAGGGTCTGCCGGCCCCGCCGCCGCTGCTGGTCGCGCCGAGCAAGCAGAGCAAGGCCGAGGTCTACGAGGCCGAGGCCAAGGCTGCCGCCGGTCTGACCGAGACCACCAAGCCGGCCACCCAGAGCAAGTCGGCCAAGAAGGCCGCCGCTCCGGAGGTCGCCGAGGCACGCCCGGCCGACACCAAGCCCGCCGACCCGGCCGAGCCGAACCGCGAGGCTGTCGCCGAGACTGCACAGGACCCGGCCGGTGCCGGCGCCGACGCGAGCTGACGGGGCGCTCCGGCCCGCGCTGGAGCACCTCGTCAAGGGCATCGTCGACAACCCGGACGACGTCCGGGTTCGTCTGGTCGACTCGCGCCGCGGCAAGCGGCTCGAGGTCCGTGTGCACCCGGAGGACCTGGGAACGGTCATCGGGCGCGGCGGTCGTACGGCCAAGGCCCTGCGTCAGGTGATCGGGTCGATCGGCGGTCGTGGCATCCGGGTCGACATCGTCGACGCGTACTGATCGATGCTGCTCGTCGTCGGCCAGATCGGTAAACCGCACGGCATCCGGGGCGAAGTCACGGTGGTCGTGCGGACCGACGAGCCCGAGGAACGCTTCACCGCCGGGTCGGTGTTCATCACGGAGGTCCCCAGGGACCGCCGGGTGAGCGCCGGCCCGGCGGCCGCTCCCGGTGCCGGCCTCCCTGGCTCTGAGAAATTCGAAGTCCCGAAAGAACTCGTCCTCGAGTCGATCCGCTGGCATCAGGGCCGCGGCATCGCCGTCTTCGAGGGCATCCACGACCGCAACGTCGCCGAGGCGTTGAAGGGCGTGTTCCTCCAGGTGGACAGCTCCGAGCTGACGCCACCGGACGATCCCGAGGAATTCCACGACCACCAGCTCGTCGGGCTGCGCGTGGAGTCGGCGGACGGCACCGAGCACGGCACGGTCCAGCGGATCGAGCACGCTCCGGCCTCGGATCTGATCGTGCTCGCGAAGAAGGGCGGCGGCACCGCCCTGATCCCGTTCGTCATCGCGATCGTCCCGATCGTGGACCTGCGTGGCGGCCGGATCGTCGTCGACCTCCCGGAAGGCCTCCTCGACCTGTGAAGGCTCTCCTGTGAAGGTCGACATCATCTCGATCTTCCCGGACTACTTCGCGCCGCTCGAGCTGTCGCTGATCGGCAAGGCGCGGACCGCCGGGACACTCGATCTCACCGTGCACGATCTGCGTACCTGGACCTATGACGTGCACCGGACGGTGGACGACAGCCCGTACGGCGGAGGTCCGGGCATGGTGATGCGCCCGGAGCCCTGGGGGCAGGCGCTGGACGCGGTCGCTTCGCCGGGGGCGACTCTGGTCGTACCGTCGCCGGTCGGAAGGCCCTTCACCCAGGCGGAGGCCGCCCGGCTCGCCGCGCTCGACCACCTGGTCTTCGCCTGTGGCCGCTATGAGGGCATCGATCAGCGGGTGATCGACGACGCCGCCGACCGGATGCCGGTGCTCGAGGTCTCCCTCGGTGACTATGTGCTGTTCGGCGGTGAGGTCGCGGTCATCGTGATCATGGAGGCGGTCACCCGGCTGCTGCCCGGGGTGCTCGGCAACGCCGAGTCGCTCACCGAGGAGTCGCACGCGGCGGGTCTGCTCGAGGCCCCGGTCTACACCAAGCCGCAGTCGTGGCGCGGCCGTGAGGTCCCGGACGTGCTGCGGTCCGGTGATCACGGCCGGATCGCCCGGTGGCGTCGTGAGCAGAGTCTGTTGCGCACCGCCGACCGCCGCCCCGACATGTACGCCGCCTACCCGCCGGAGCAGCTCGACAAGAAGGATCGGAAAGCGCTGACCGAGGCCGGATTGCAGCTCCCGGCCCCGCGTGTGGCAGAGTAGGGGGGTTGCCGTCTCAGTCCTGCGCCGCAGGAACGGGACGAGGGCCCTCTGAACTGGTGGAGGGTCAGAATCACCCATCCGCGCGCCGAACTCCCGGCACGCCACAGAGTACGAGGATGCAGCGATGAACACGCTGGACGCTCTTGACGCCCAGTCGGTGCGCACCGACCTTCCGGACTTCCGGGCCGGTGACACGCTCAAGGTGCACGCCCGGGTCGTCGAAGGTAACCGGTCCCGTGTCCAGGTCTTCCAGGGCGTCGTGATCGCCCGCCAGGGTGCTGGCCTGCGGGAGACCTTCAAGGTCCGCAAGATCAGCTTCGGGGTCGGCGTCGAGCGGACCTACCCGCTCAACAGCCCGGCGATCGACCGGATCGAAGTTGTCACCCGTGGTGACGTCCGCCGCGCCAAGCTCTACTACCTCCGCGAGCTGCGTGGTAAGAAGGCGAAGATCAAGGAGCTTCGGGAGAAGCAGACCGTCTGATCCACTCGGTTTGATCCAGTCGGTGCGACAGGAACCGGCGCGGGCCAACTACGCTTGCGCCAGTGCCTGACGCGCTGTAGGTGAACCTTTCCAGCCCTACCGCTCGTAACTTCCCCTAGCCGGGAATCTCGGGCGGTAGTGCTGTATCCGGGGCCGGTCGGCGGCGGGAGATGCGAAGCGTGGATCCGATGGAAGGCTATCGGCCGGCACGGCGGCGGTCAGTGATGCGGCGCAAGGAGATGCCGCTCTGGCAGGAGCTCCCGTTGTTGTTGATCGTGGCGTTCTGCCTGGCGGTGCTGATCAGGACATTTCTGGTCCAGGCCTTCTACATCCCCTCCGGGTCGATGCAGAGCACCCTGGAGATCAAGGACCGGGTGCTGGTCAACAAGGTCGTCTACGACATGCGCGATCCGCTGCGCGGCGAGATCGTGGTGTTCCGCGGTACCGAGGACTGGGCGCCCGAGGTGACCGAGGCGGTGAGCAACACCTTCCTCGCCAAGCTCGGCCGGACCATCGGTGACCTGGTCGGGGTCAGTCGCCCCGGCGAACGTGACTTCATCAAACGGGTGATCGGCCTTCCGGGTGACAAGGTGGCCTGCTGTGACGCGCAGGGACGGATAACCGTCAACGGCGTCGGCATCGACGAGCCCTACATCGCTGAGGGCTTCAACTCCGACCTCACCCAGCCACCGATTCCCGGCCAGTGCACCAGCCGCCGATTCGCCGAGGTGACCGTTCCACCCGGTGAGATGTTCGTGATGGGCGACCACCGCTCGGTCTCGCAGGACGCCCGCTGCCAGGGAACGGTGCCGATCGAGAACATCATCGGCCGGGCGTTCGTGGTGGTCTGGCCGAGCGAGCGGTTCACCGGCCTGGACGTACCGGACGTGTGGAAACAGTTCGCCGAGCAGTACCCGTCGGCGGCCGCCGACCGGCCGATCCCGGTCCGGGAAGAACGTCCGGCTGTCGCCACAAACGTGTTCCCCCTTCTGTTCGGAGTGCTTTTATCCGCGCGTTCCGGCATGTCGTTGTGGGCCGGACGACGTAGGCTCCGAGCGTGATTGACGAGCAGACCGAGAAGCGCCAGGGGTCTTTCTGGCGTGAACTACCGATCCTGTTGGGGGTGGCGATCCTCGTCGCCGTCCTCGTGCGCGCCTTCGTGTTGCAGACGTTCTACATCCCGTCGCCCTCGATGCAGCACACCCTCGAGCTGTGGGACAGGGTCCTGGTCAACAAGCTCGTCTACGACTTCCGCGAGCCGCGCCGGGGCGAGATCGTCGTCTTCAAGGCTCCGGGCGCCTGGCAGTCCGGCAACGAGGGCGAGGACTTCATCAAGCGGGTCATCGGCCAGCCGGGCGACAACGTCGTCTGCTGTGACACCGAGCGCCGCTTGATGATCAACGGCAAGTCCCTCGACGAGCCGTACGTCTACGTCGAGTCCGACGGCACCCGCGACCAGGTGGCCAGCCACGACTTCAACATCACCGTACCGGAGGGCCGCCTGTGGGTGATGGGTGATCACCGGCAGGCCTCCGGCGACTCGCTCCAGCACTACACCGACGCCGCCGCCACCGACGAGGCCGGCAAGGTCAATGAAGCGACCGTCCCGATCGACTCGGTCGTCGGCCGGGCCTTCACGATCTTCTGGCCGGTCGGCCGGGCGACCTGGCTCAGCGTGCCGGACGAGTTCGACTCGATCCCCGACGCGGGCAAGTAGATTCCTTCGCAATAGGCTTGGTCCCGTGACCGAGGTGATTGACCGCCGCGCCGGCCGGGTTCTCCTGGTCGATCTGGCCGGCCGTGTGCTCCTGCTGCACGGCGGTGACCCGGGCCGGCCCGGGCTGCACTGGTGGTTCACTCCCGGCGGCGGGCTGGACGAGGGCGAGACGCCCGTCGAGGCGGCCTCACGTGAGCTGCTCGAGGAGACCGGCCTGCGGGCCACCCCGGCCGAGCTCGGCGAGCCCGTCCGGCACGAGGTGACGGAGTTCACCTACGACGGCCGCGACTACCGGCAGGAGCAGGACTTCTATCTGCTCCGGGTGGCCGACTGGCAGGTCGACACGGCCGGGATGGACGAGGAGGAACAGCGCACCATCACCGAACATCGGTGGTGGTCGGCCGCCGAGATCGAGGCGAGCAGCGAGGACATCTTCCCGGCCGACCTGGCCGCGTTGCTGCGGCAGCTCGCCGTCGACGCCGTACCCGAAGGTTCCTGACATGCTGGCCCCACCGCGCACCGTCGTCCGCCGCGAGGCCGGTCTCTATGCACTCGAGCAGGCGCTGCAGCGTCGCGGCTTCCGGCACGTGGCCGGCGCGGACGAGGCCGGCCGTGGCGCCTGCGCCGGACCGCTCGTCGCGGCGGCCGCGATCCTGCCCGAGGGCCGGCGCGGCGAGATCCCCGGCCTGGCCGACTCGAAACTGCTGACCGCCGCCGCCCGGGAGCGCGTCTACGAGCACGTGGTGGCCAAAGCACTGGCCTGGTCCGTCATGATCATCCCGCCGACCGAGGTCGATGCACGTGGCCTGCACGTCTGCAACCTCGCGGCGATGCGGCGGGCGCTGGCCTCCCTCACCGTCCGCCCGGAGTATGTGCTGACCGACGGCTTCCCGGTCGACGGCCTCGGCGTCCCCGGCCTCGCGGTGTGGAAAGGCGACCGGGTCGCCGCCTGCGTCGCGGCCGCCAGCGTGCTGGCCAAGGTCACCAGGGACCGGCTCATGGTCGAGCTGGACCAGAAGTTCCCGCACTACGGGTTCGCGGTGCACAAGGGTTACATCACCGAGGAGCACAGCACCGCGCTCACCACCCACGGACCGTGCCCCGAACACCGGTTCTCATATGTGAACGTCGCCGCCGCCTCCGGCCGCGGCAACCGCCCGCCCCGGGCCCGGCGCCCCGCTTCGTCACCCGCGCCGTCTTTGTTCGACGATGTATCCGTTACCGAGCCGCTGCTGATTCCGGAGACGGCTGAGGGTACCGTCGGCGTGGCGTCGGGCGAGCAGCCTCAGCCGTTGCCGTCGGTGGGGGAAGATAGTGCCATGGAGGGCGAGACACGATGAGCGCAGAGGATCTCGAGAAGTACGAGACCGAGATGGAGCTGCAGCTCTACCGGGAGTACCGCGACATCGTCCGCCAGTTTTCCTACGTGGTGGAGACCGAGCGCCGGTTCTACCTGGCCAACCAGGTCGACCTGCACGTGCGTAACTCCGACGGCGAGGTGTATTTCGAGGTCGAGATGCACGACGCCTGGGTGTGGGACATGTATCGTCCGGCCCGGTTCGTCAAGAACGTGCGGGTCATGACGTTCAAGGACGTCAACGTGGAGGAGCTGGAGAAACCAGACATCTCCCTGCCCGACGAGGCCGGATTCGGCGGCTGACGGTCATCCACAGTCCGCGGTTGTCCACAGGGGCGGTCGCGAGCCGGGCGGCCGGCCCGGCACTCTCGGCGGCATGCCCGCTCTCGTTGCCGCGCTGATCCCGCTGCTTCTGCTTCCCCTGTCCGGTTCCGCGGTCGCCGTGGTCCGATCTCCTGCGGCGGAGGCCCGCCACAGCGCGGTTGCCGGTGTCCGTTTCTTTGCGGCCGAGGCCCGCCACAGCGCGGTCGCCGGCGTCCGTTTCTTTGCGGCCGAGGCCCGATACAGCGCGGTTGCCGAGGTTCGATACCGCGTGGTCGCGGCCCGATACAGCGCGGTCGCTGAGGTTCGGTATCGGGCGCCCGCGGCCCGATACCGGTGGCCGGTGGTGCCGCCTCAGGTGCTGCGCCGGTTCGAGCCGCCGCCCGAGCGCTGGCTGCCCGGTCACCGCGGCGTCGACCTCGGATCCGCCCCCGGAGCATCGGTGCGGGCGGCCGGCGACGGCGTCGTCGTCTACGCGCAGAACCTGGCCGGGCGCGGGGTGATCAGCATCCTGCACGCCGGCGGACTGCGCACCACCTATGAGCCGGTCACCGCCACCGTTCGGGCCGGCGACCGCATCACCGCCGGACGCCCGATCGGAGCCCTCGAAACCGGACATCCGGGCTGCCCGGCGGCCGCCTGCCTGCACTGGGGCTTGCGGCGCGGTGACGTCTATCTCGACCCCCTCGCGCTGCTTGGCCTGGGCCGGGTGCGCCTGTTGCCGCTCGGCTGATCACCTGCTGATCACCTTTCGCGACGGCCTCGTGCGCTCGCCACTTCCCGCCGTGGCTCGTTCATCCACCGCCCGCGGGACTCGTTCACCCGCCGCTCGCCGCTCGCCGCTCGCCGCTTTCCGCTCGCCGCTCGCCGCTGTGTCTCGCCGCTCGCCGCTTGCCGCCTTGTCGGGCTCGCTCACCGCTGGAAGGTGGCCAGCAGCTGCGGGAGGCGTTCGGCAAGCAGCTCGTACTCCTCCGGGCGGTTGTAGACCTGGGCACTCAACCGCAGCAGACCCCGGCCGCCCCAAGCGTTCACCGCCACCTCCGCCGCCAGCTTCTCCGCGATGTACTGCCGCAACGCCTGCGCCTCTGGAAAGGTCGACGCCAGCCCACCCGGCAGCGGCACCACACGCAACGCCACCCCGGGTCCGCCGGGCTGCGGCAGGTCGGCCGGCGCGAGACCGAGGGCCTCCCCGACAACCCGCTGGCCGTACGAGACAAGAGTCGCATTGTGTTCCCGGACCAGCTCCAGGCCGAGCGTACGCAGTGCGAAGACCCCGGCCGGAGCCGCCAGCCACGGGGTGTAGTCGATCGTGCCCTGGAACTCGACCGCGCGCGGGAAACCCTGCTCGTGCTCCCACGAGACCACCAGCGGCTCGATCCGACGCCGCCACGCCGGAGCCACGTGCAGCAGCGCCGTGCCACGCGGCGCCCAGCCCCACTTGTGCAGGTTGCCGACCCAGAAGTCCGCGCCGATCGCCGACACGTCCACCGGCAGCATGCCCGGCACGTGCGCGGCGTCAACCAGTACCGGGACATCCTGTTCGCGGGCGGCCGCGGCGATCTCCCGTACCGGGAAGAGGGCCGCCGTCGCCGACGTCAGCTGGTCGATGATCAGCAGCTTGGTGCGGCCCGGCCGCAACGCCGCCCGGATCCTGGCCACCGTCTGCGGCCCGGACAGGCCCAGCGGCACCGCCACCGTCCGCGCGCTCGCCCCCGTCTGCCGGCACCGGTGCCGCACCGCCATCGCCACCGCGCCGTAGGCGTGATCGCTGAGCAGTACCTCGTCGTCCGGCCCCAGGCGCATCGACTGCAGAACCAGCGACACCGCCGCCGTCGTGTTCTGCACCAGCGCGCTGCCGTCCGGGTCCGCGCCCAGGAACGTCGCCAGATGCCGTCGGCTGTGGAGGACGCGATCCATCAGCCCGGTGCCGTAGAACCGCAGTGGATTGGCCTCCATCTCGTCGCGGAGCCGCTGCTGGGCACGTTGCACGCTGATCGGTAGCGCACCGAACGAGCCGTGGTTCAGATAGGACACCGACGGATCCAGCGAGAAGAGCAGACGGGCACCCGGAATGGGCCGAGGCGGATCGATCATGCGGATTCCGGCGCGCTCATGACTCGGATCGTACGATGTCAGGCCCGTGGATGCGCCTGATTGAACGCCGCCCGGAGCCGTTCCGTCGACACGTGCGTGTAGATCTGTGTGCTCGCCAGCGAACTGTGCCCCAGCAGCTCCTGCACGGCCCGGAGATCCGCGCCCCCGTCGAGCAGATGGGTCGCCGCCGAGTGCCGCAGGTCGTGCGGGCTGGTGTGCGGCAGTCCCGCGGCCCGCGCCGCGTTCCCGACGATCCGCCGGACCACCGTCGGCTGCAGACGGCCACCTTTCACTCCCAGGAACAGCGCGTCCCGGCTCGAACGGCTCACCAGCTCCGGCCGCCCCAGCCGCAGCCAGGCGTCGAGCGCCCGCCGAGCGGGATGCCCGAACGGGACGGCCCGTTCCTTCGCACCCTTCCCGAAGACCCGGACCACCTGGCGGGCGTGGTCGACATCGGCCCGGTTCAGCGAGCAGAGCTCACTGACCCGGATGCCGGTGGCGTAGAGCAGCTCGAGAACCGCCCGATCCCGGATCTGCAGGGCGTCGCCGGCCGTCGCCGTACCCTCCTCGTCCGCGGTGCCCGCCGGTCCTTCCGGGGCCGGTCTCTTCCCGCCCGGTTCCCGCTCCTCGGCCGTGCCGGCTGATGGTTCCGGGCCGGTTGACGGTTCCGGGCCGGTTGGCGGTTCCGAACCGGTTTTCGGGTCCGGGCCGGTTGACCGTTCCGGGCTGGTGGCGCGGCCGGCTGACTCCATCAGTTCGGCCGCCTGGTCGGCGCGGAGCACCGTGGGAAGTCCGCGATGCGCCCGCGGGCTGGCCAGCTGCCCGCCGGGATCGTCCGGGGAGAGACCGGTCCGGTGCGCCCAGCCGGTGAACGCCCGTGCCGCCGCGGCACGCCGCGCCTGGGAGGCGCGGGCCGCCCCCGAACCCATCCGTGCCGCGAGCCACCCGCGGAGAACGACGACGTCCAGTTCGGCGACGGTGCTCCGGCCCTCGTAGGCGGCATGGTCGAGCAGCGACACGATGTCCCCGACATAGGCCCGGACGGTGTGCTCCGACCGTCCCTCGACCATCGCGAGATGCCGGCCGAACTCGTCCACCGCCGCCCGCAGGGCCGCCGGCAGTCGCTCGTGCAGTTCCCGAATCCGCATCGCCTCAGACCGTCCATCCCCACCCGGTGCCCGGTCAAGCTCCGGACACGGCGTTTCTGTCATACCCGGGGTCTAGCGTCGGCGACATGGCACGCTGGGAGGAAATCGAGAAGGACGCCCCGGAGTTCGCGGCCCGTGTTCGGGCACTCTTCGAGGCTGGCACCAACAAGACGATCGCCACACTGCGACGTGACGGCTCACCCCGGATCAGCGCGTCCGAGGCCCAGTTCATCGACGGCGAGCTGACCTTCGGCTCGATGCCCGGCGCGGTGAAACTGCGGGACCTCCGCCGCGATCCACGTATCGCGATGCACAGTCCCACCCTGGAGCCTCCGGCCGACGACCCGTCGAACGGCCCCGGCGACGCCAAACTGTCCGGGCGTGTGGTCGAGATGCCACTCCCGCCGGGCACCCCGCACGCCGACGCCGCCTTCTTCCGCATCGACATCGACGAGGTGGCCCTGACCTACGTCGGCACTCCCGCCGACCATCTGGTGATCGAGTCCTGGCACGCGGGCCGGGGCCACCGCCGCCGAACCCGCACCTGACCGGCTGGCGGGCCCGCACCTGACCGGCTGGCGGGCCCGCACCTGACCGGCCGGCGGGCCCCCACCTGACCGGCCGGCGGGCCCGCAGCCCTTCGTCGGGCGCTGAGGGAGGCCCGCCGTGGGCAGTGCGGCACATCGGGGACCAACGCCGGGCGCGGTTGCGGTGCGGTCCGCTCGTTGCGCGGACCGCCGGCCTGTCCGGACCGGCCCGATCAGCGAACGGTGAGCTGGTACCGATCCGCGGGGTAGGCCGTCCGGGTCCCGTCCGCAGCGGTGACCACCAGGACCGGAACGCCCTCGCGAAGATTGAACCGGCGGCGCTCCGTATCGGTGGGCATCCGCGCGCCGGCCCGCTCGCCGCTGTTGAGTTCGACGACTTCCACCTGCTCCGGGACCCGGACGAACGTGCCGCGCGGCCGGTCCACGGTGACCAGGCCCTCGGCGCGGAGCTGAGCGATGGCCTGTCGGACCGTGGTCCGGCTGATGTTGTGGTCCTCGCCCAGCCGCAACTCGCTTGGTAGTGGGTCACCCGGTGCGAGCTCACCGCTCTCGATCTGCTGGCGAAGGAGGTCAGCCAACTGACGGAACACCGCCCGGTCCGCTGAGGGATCGATCATGGCCACTATTCTACGTGCCGCCGGGGCTCGTCATGTCGTAACTACATCGCTACATGGACGACCGGCTGCGGCGACCACGAGGACGATGGGCCTGCCGGTGAACGTGGACGGCCGGGCCCCCGCGAACTTCTCGCCGCCGAAGGTGGGACGGCGTGGCTTCACGGGGGCGGGTGGTGCCCCGTCCAGGACATGAAGCGTTCGTACAGGTTCAGTGGCGGGGGCCGGCCGCCGGCGGTGAAGTCGTCGAGGGCTTCGTACATCTGGGCGGACAGGTAGATCTTCAGCAGTGACGGGTAGGCGCGGTACTCCTCCAGGAGGCCCGCTCTCGCCTCGATGCAGGGCCAGGGGCGACCACAGGCCCGGCATCGCCAATGTGGACGCTCGTGGAGGTGGGTCGGCTCCGGTGCGGTGGACAATCAATTCCCCCGAAAGTGATCGGCTGGCCGGGCGCGGGACGTCATCGACTGCGGTGACGACGCTGGGCTCGCTGCCCGGCGTCTTCACCGGCCCGGTGTTCCTGGGCCGGGGTGAGGTGGCCGGCGCGACCCACGTGGGAGTCCGGATCGGACGTGCGGGCGGGGATCTCGGCGTTGCCGGAGGCCGGCGAAACTCCGGCGCCGGGGCTGGCGTGCCGTGATCGATAGATGCCGCCACCACCCGGTCTCCGCTGCTCGGGGGCGATGTAGGTGCGTCGTGGGTAGGGCGGCGGAGGTGACGGCGGGAAACGGTCGATGCAGGGGGCCCGCAGTCCGCAGATGCACCTGCGCCAGAAGGTCCGCCAGTCGCGGCGATGGCGCGGATGATGGGGGACCGGGCCGCTAGTCTGACGCCTTCTAGTCATAGGACCACCTTAGTTGACCACGGACTAGCTGTCTCCTAACAACTTGGTCAGAGACTAATAGTCCCGCGCCTACGGTCGATCATGTGGGAGTGAAGCCGATCCGCCTCATGGGGGCGCACGAGATCCGCATCCGTCTGGGCGGAGTCAGCCGGCAACGGGCGTACCAGATCACCAGCCGTGCCGACTTTCCGAAGCCTGTGGCCGATCTTGCGCAAGGCAAGGTATGGCTGACCGAGGACGTCGAGGCATGGATGAAGGTCCATCGCCGGGACCTGGACGAGTCCGAGGACTGATTCGCCCGGTCACGGTGGTGACCGGCGCCGGCCCGGAGCCGGCCGTCGCTCGTGCGGCGGCCGGCTCCCGACGGGCCGGTTACTGTCGTGCCCCGATCGCCATGTGGACTGTCCGATCAGTCGGTATTGGTGGATTTCGATAGTCGCTCGGCCGTGGTCTGCCCGGGTTCGGCGCCGGCTTGCCGGCGAACCGGTGGCGCCGGTCGCGGGACGAGCGAGACGCCGTCCGCCGTACGCGTCACCATGCCCGCCACCTCCAGGAGCGACAGGCGCCTCAGGACGGTTCGCAGGCTCAGCCGTGCCTCTGCCGCCAGCTCCTCCGGGGTGACCGACCCGGTCCGCGGAAGGGCCTCGAGGACGAGCGCGGTCTCCTCGTCGAGATGATCGTGCCGGCGTTCCGGTCCGCGCGGCGGATCGGCGAGGTACTCACCGATGCGGCCGATCTCTTCGAGCACCTCGGCCGCGGAGGTGACGACGCGTGCGTACGGATTGCTCCGCAGGATCTCGTGGCAGCCGACGGACATCGCAGACGTCACCGGTCCGGGTACGACCATCGCCGGCCGTCCGAGCGCCAGCACCCGGCTCATCGTCTGGGTGGCGCCGCTGCGGGCGGCCGCCTCCACGACGACCGTGCCCGCGGTGCTCGCGGCGATCACCCGGTTCCGGATCAGGAACCGGTGCCGCAGCGGCTCGGCGCCGATCGGCCATTCGCTGACCAGCAGGCCCGTCTCGATGATCCGGTCGAACATCGCCGAGTTCCCGATCGGGTACGGGCGGTCGACGCCGCACGCCAGAACAGCGACGGTCCGCCCGCCCGCCGCCAGCGCACCGCGATGGGCCGCGGCGTCGATGCCGAAAGCGCCTCCGGACAGGATCGTCCATCCGTCCCGGCTGATCGTGCAGGCGAGTTCGCTGGTGACGTGGATGCCGTAGTCGGTGGCCGCACGCGCGCCGACGACGGCGACCGAGCGTTCCAGCGTCTCGCCGAGCGGCCACGCTCCACGAACCCAGAAGCACAGCGGTGGCCGGACGTCGAAGTTGATCCGGCCCGCGGAGTCCAGTTCCAGCCCGGCCAGATCGCTGACCCGCCGTGGCCATTCCTCGTCCGACGGCACCACGAGGCGAGCACCGAGCCGGTCCGCCCGGCGGATCGCGATCTCCGCCATCCGGCGCGGGTCGCCGGCGGCGAGCCGGGCGGACACCGCGGCACGCAGACGCTTGTCCGGGATGTCGCCGCTGAGCAGCAGATCCAGGGCAGCCGGTGCGCCGACCTGTTCGACAAGATTCCAGACCGCACGGTTGCCGGGTTCGGCCAGCCAGGTGAGAGCCGCCCGGGCCGCCCGGTCCTCCGGTCCACCGGCCGGGACCGGCCCACTCAAGACGGCCACCGATGAAGCCGGCCCAGCACTGAGACGTTCACAGACTCTCCCGTCGAAACGTCGGAGGAAGCGGGCGGCTGCCCGAAGGGGAAGGCGCGGCGAGGTCGCGGCGCGAGGAGGGGATCGGGCGGCTGCCCGAAGGGGAAGGCGCGGCGAGAACGGGGAGGTCGCGCCACGAGCGGGGAGCGGGCGGCTGCCCGAAGAGAAAGGTGAGGCCGCGAGGTGAGGAGCACCCGGCACGAGGGAGGAGGCGGGAAAGGCCGGTGAGGCAGGGCGGCAGGAACCGCCGGAACGGGTACGCGAGAACGCAGTCACCGGGAGCCGCGGACATCGGCTTCTCCCATCCGCAGCTGGTAGGCCTCGCAGACGTCGCCCTCCGACGGCCGGGCACGCCCGTCGAGATCGGCCACGGTCCACGCCAGCCGGAGGCATCGGTCGTAACCGCGGGCCGACAGCACTCCTTTGTCGAGCGCGCCGTGCAGCACCGCGGTGTCCCGCGCCGGCAGCCGCCAAGGTTCCCGCCGCAGCGTCGGTCCCGGTACCTCGGCGTTGGTCGGCCATCCGCCCGATGCCCACCTGGTCGCCGCCGCCACCCGCGCCTGGGCGACCCGTGCCGCGACAGTCGCCGACGGCTCGGCCGGCTCGGAGTCGACCAGGAGTTGGGCGGCGCGGACCGGTAGCAGGTTGACCCGCATGTCGATGCGGTCCAGCAGTGGCCCAGAGAGCCGTCCGAGGTAGCGCCGCCGCACGGTGGGACCGCACCGGCACGCCTGGTCTCCGGCCGGTGAGGCGCAGGGGCACGGGTTGGCGGCGACCACGAGCTGGGCACGCGCCGGATATTCGACGGTCCCGCGGGCCCGCGACAGCACGACCCGGCCGCTCTCCAGTGGTTGCCGCAGCGCCTGCAGGGTGGCGCGGCCCATCTCGGGGACCTCGTCAAGAAAGAGGACCCCTCGGTGGGCGAGTGAGAGCGCGCCGGGCCGGATCAGCCCGGACCCGCCGCCGACCAGGGCGGCGAGGGTGGAGCTGTGGTGCGGGGCCTGGAACGGCGGTCGGCGGACGAGCTGCCCGTCCGGCGGCAGGATCCCGGCGATGGACTGCAGTGCGGTCACTTCGAGGGCGGCGTCGTCGTCGAGTTCGGGGAGGATCGACGGCAGCCGTTCGGCGAGCATGGTCTTGCCCGCGCCCGGCGGCCCGAAGAGGGCCAGGTGGTGTCCTCCGGCGGCGGCGATCTCCAGGGCGTACCGGCCGGTCTCCTGGCCGGCGAGATCGGCGAGGTCCGGGCCGGGCGGCGGGGGCACCGGCGGTACGGCCGGCGGATCCAGCAGGGCGCCGGTGCCCCGGGTGTACTCGGTGAGCCGGTGCAGCGTGTCGACGGCACGCACGGTCACTCCGGGGACGACGCTCGCCTCGCAGGCGTTGGCCAGCGGCACGATGACCCGGCTTATCCCGGCCCGTGCCGCCGCGGCGACCATCGGCAGCACACCGCGGACCGGCCGGACGGTCCCGTCGAGGCCGAGCTCGCCGATGAGGGCCACCCCGTCGAGCCGTTCCGGCGGCAGGGACCCGCTTCCGGTGAGCACGGCAGCGGCGACCGCCATGTCGAACCCGCTGCCGTGCTTGGGCAGGGCCGCGGGCAGCAGGTTCACGGTGATCCGCCGCTGGGGCCAGTCATGGCCGGAGTTGACGACGGCGGCCCGTACCCGGTCGCGGGCCTCGTTGAGGGAGGTGTCGGGCAGTCCGGTGAGCACGAGGGTGGGCAGGCCGTTGGAGAGGTCGGCCTCCACCTCGACCACGTGACCGGAGACGCCGACCAGCCCGGCGCAGAGCACTCGCGCGTACGCCATCAGAACGCGCCCGGGATGTGGACCAGCCGGGTGGCGCCGCGGCGTTGCGGCAGGACCTCCATCACGTCGAAGCGGATGTGCTCCGCGCGTACCCCCGTCTCGGCCAGCCACCTGGAGGCCAGATGCCGTAACCGGCGCACCTTGCGGTGATCGACGGCGGCCGCGGGCGGGCCGAAGGTCGCCGTGCGCCGTGTCTTGACCTCGCAGAAGACCAGGTCGGCGCCATCACGGAGGATGAGGTCGATCTCACCTTCGGAGCACCGCCAGTTGCGTTGCAGCACTGTGAGACCGATCGCCTGGAGATGCCGGGCGGCCAGCCGCTCGCCGTAGGCACCGATCGCCCGTCGCTGAGTCGTCATGGCGTGCGACGTTCACAGGATTCCGGTCACGGCGTGCGACGCCCTGTGGATTGCCGGGTGGTGTGGACGACGCTCCGGTCCGGGCCGGTGCGTGCTAGAGCTGAGGGCGGACCGGACCGCCCGGCGGCTTGGCGTATGCTGGTTGACGGCGACCGCCCCGGCGGTCGACCTCGCGTGCCCTCCGAATGCCCGCTTCCTGGTCACCCAGCGTAAGCGGTCTTCGGCGGTGGCCCTCCCCTGGTCCTGATTCTCATCGGGTCCGACTGCGGCCACCGACCAGGCGCCAGGACGCTCATCGTCGGTGAGCGTGATAACCAGGGAAGATCTAGGGAGTACCCACCATGGCCGTAGTGACCATGCGCCAACTGCTGGAGAGCGGTGTCCACTTCGGGCACCAGACCCGGCGCTGGAACCCGAAGATGAAGCGCTTCATCATGACGGAGCGCAACGGCATCTACATCATCGACCTGCGCCAGACCCTCGACTACATCGAGAAGGCCTACGCGTTCGTCCGTGACACCGTCGCCGAGGGTGGCCACATCCTCTTCGTCGGCACCAAGAAGCAGGCCCAGGAGGCCATCGCCGAGCAGGCGACGCGGGTCGGCCAGCCGTACGTCAACCACCGCTGGCTCGGTGGCATGCTGACCAACTTCCAGACGGTGTACAAGCGTCTTCAGCGCATGAAGGAGCTCGAGGCTCTGGGTGACCTGACCGGCACCGCCGCGGGTTACACCAAGAAGGAGACCCTGCAGCTCTTCCGCGAGAAGACCAAGCTCACCAAGACCCTCGGTGGTCTGCGTGACATGACCAAGACGCCGTCGGCGATCTGGGTCGTGGACACCAAGAAGGAGCACATCGCGGTCGACGAGGCCCGGAAGCTGAACATCCCGGTCATCGCGGTGCTGGACACCAACTGTGACCCGGACGAGGTCGACTTCCCGATCCCGGGCAACGACGACGCGATCCGGTCCGCCGAGCTGCTGACCAAGGTCATCGCGGCCGCCGTCGCCGACGGTCTGATCAAGCGGTCCGGCCGTGGCCGTGGCGGCGCCGACGAGAAGCCCGAGGCGGGCACCGTCGCCGCCGGTGAGCCGCTGCCCGAGTGGGAGCGTGACCTCTACGAGGGTGCCGAGAAGAAGGCCGACCAGCCCGCAGCCGAGGCCGCCCCGGTCGAGGCCGCTCCGGCTGAGGCCGCTCCGGCTGAGGCCGCTCCGGCTGAGGCCGCCCCGGCGGAGGCTGCCCCCGCCCCGGTGGCTGCCGCCGCCCCGGCTGAGTAAGTCGTCCCGATTGCTTCCGGCCGTCGCCGCTGCTGGCGGCGGCGGCCGAATCCCGACTGATCATCGAGAGAAGAGTCATGGCTAACTACACCGCCGCGGACGTCAAGAAGCTCCGCGACCTCACCGGTGCCGGCATGATGGACTGCAAGAAGGCGCTGGAGGAGTCCGAGGGCGACTTCGACAAGGCCGTCGAGTTCCTGCGCATCAAGGGTGCCAAGGACGTCGGCAAGCGGGCCGGCCGCACCGCCGCCAACGGCATCGTCAGCCACTCCGGCAACGCGCTGCTCGAGCTCAACTGCGAGACCGACTTCGTCGCCAAGACCCCGGACTTCGTCGCGCTGGGTCAGCGTCTGGTCGAGTTCGGCGAGCAGAACAAGGTCGCCGACGCCGCCGGGCTGCTCGCCTCGACGATCGAGGACGGCAAGACCGTCGCCGATCTGATCCAGGACTACGCCGCCAAGATCGGCGAGAAGATCGTCCTGAACCGCTTCACGATCGTCGACGGCACCGTTGCGATCTACCTGCACCGCAAGGCGCAGGACCTGCCGCCGCAGGTCGGTGTCCTGGTGCAGTACACCGGCAAGGACGACGAGGCGGCCGACTCGGACGCCCGCGCGATCGGCATGCAGATCACCGCGATGCGGCCGAAGTACCTGAGCCGCGAGGAGGTGCCGGCCGAGGTCGTCGAGACCGAGCGCCGCGTCGCCGAGCAGACCGCTCGTGAGGAGGGCAAGCCGGAGCAGGCGCTGCCCAAGATCATCGAGGGCCGGGTGAACTCCTTCTTCAAGGACTTCGTCCTGCTGGAGCAGGCTTCGGTCGTCGACAACAAGAAGACGGTCAAGCAGATCACCGCCGAGGCCGGTATCGAGGTGACCGGCTTCGTCCGGTTCGAGGTCGGCCAGGAGTAAGGCACCGGGAAAGCAATCGGTCGGGAGGTCGGGTACGCGATTGAGCGCCCGGCCTCCCGGTCGCATAAGGTCTCTTAGCAGATGAAGAAGGGAAAGGCGGGTCTCATGACGATGGTGACCGAGCAGTCCGCCACGGTTGACGATCAGAACCCGCCGACCATGCGGCCACGGCGGGTCGTTCTCAAACTGTCCGGCGAGGTCTTCGGTGGCGGCGACGTCGGGGTCGAGCCCGACGTGGTGCAGTCGCTGGCGAAGCAGATCGCCACCGTCACGCGGGCCGGCATCCAGGTCGCGGTCGTGGTCGGTGGTGGAAACTTCTTCCGCGGCGCCGAGCTGCAGAAGCGCGGGATGGACCGCAACCGCGCCGACTACATGGGCATGCTCGGGACGGTGATGAACTGCCTCGCTCTCCAGGACTTCCTGGAGAAGGAGGGCATCGAGACCCGCGTGCAGACCGCCATCACGATGGCCCAGGTGGCCGAGCCCTACCTTCCGCTGCGCGCCATCCGGCACCTGGAGAAGGGCCGCGTCGTCATCTTCGGCGCGGGCGCCGGCATGCCGTACTTCTCCACCGACACCGTCACCGCCCAGCGCGCACTCGAGATCCGCGCGGACATGGTGCTGATGAGCAAGAACGGTGTGGACGGCGTCTACACCGCCGACCCGCGGGTGGACCCGAGCGCCAGCAAGCTGGACTCCATCACCTTCCAGGAAGTCCTCCAGCGCGGGCTGCGCGTCGCCGATCAGGCCGCCTTCAGCCTCTGCCAGGAGAACAAGCTGCCGATGCTGATCTTCGGCGCGGAGGGCGACGACACCATCGTGCGTGCATGCGCCGGCGAGCGGATCGGCACGCTGATCACCGCCGACTGAGTCGCGTCACAACGTCCCCACGTCCCGCACCACCGAAGACAGCAAGGAGGCGAGAAGAGCCGGTGATCGAGGAAACCCTCTTCGAGGCCGAGGAGAAGATGGAGAGCGCGGTCGAGCACGCCAAGGAGGAGTTCGCCGCCATCCGTACCGGCCGGGCTACTCCCGCGATGTTCTCCAAGATCCTGGTCGACTACTACGGCGCACCCACGCCGGTGACGCAGATGGCCTCCGTCGGCGTCCCGGAGCCGCGCATGGTCATCGTCAAGCCCTACGACGCGTCCCAGCTGGGCCCGATCGAGCGGGCGATCCGTGACTCGGATCTGGGGGTCAACCCCAACAACGAGGGTACGCAGCTGCGCATCCACCTTCCGCAGATGACCGAGGAACGCCGCCGCGAGATGATCAAGGTGGCCCGGGGCAAGGCCGAGGACGGCCGTGTCGCGATCCGCAACGTGCGCCGCAAGGCCAAGGACCAGATCGACAAGCTGGTCAAGGACGGCGGGACGGGTGAGGACGACGGCCGTCGCGCGGAGAAGGAACTCGACGACGTGACGCACCGCTACGTCGCGGTGATCGACGAGCTCGTCAAGCACAAGGAAGCCGAGCTCCTCGAAGTCTGAGGATCGCCGGAAGCCCGGACCCCTTACCTCCGGGGGCCGGGCTTCTCCCCTGTCCGGCCAGTGCTGGTTCACAGGTGGTTAAATTGCCCGCCACCTCGACGGCTGTTCAGGCGTCACCTTTGCAGTACGCTCTGCACGGTTCCCGTGGGCGCGCCGGACGGCCGGCACGGGACACGAGTGGAGATTCCGGCAGGTAGGGGTTCGGCTTTGTTCTTGCGTTCGGCGGCGACACCGCTCAGCACAGCGCTCGGGGCCTGATGTCCTACGTCAATCCCCGTGCCCGGCAGATCCCCGGCGACGACACCAGCGTGCCGGCGCCGTTCGCCCATGAGTCAGAGGAACACCATGCCGCTCTCCGGCACAGCGAGACCGTCCGTGCGTACCCCGGAACGGATTCGATGACCGAGCCGGGCGCTCCCGACGCGGAGCCGGGGAAGGGTGGTGGCCCGGGCCGCCGCCGGGCCGGGCGTGACCGCAAGCCGCAGAGCGGCAGCCGTGCCGGCCGTAATCTGCCCGCGGCCATCGGGGTCGGCCTGAGCCTCGGCCTGATCGTGCTCGCCGCACTGCTGATCCAGCCGATGGCGCTGCTCGTGGTCCTGGTCGTGGCCTCCGGTGTCGGCGCCTGGGAGATGTCCCGCGCGCTGTCGTTCACCGGAGCCCGCCCACCGCTCATCCCGCTGATGATCGGCGTCGTGCTGATGACCGGGCTGGCCTGGTTCCGGGGCGCCGACGCGCTGATCCTCGGCCTGCTCGTCACGGTCGGCGCCGCGTCGTTGTGGCGGCTGGCCGACGGCCCGGCCGCCGTCCGGCGCGACTTCACGCCGAGCGTGCTGATCGCCGTCTACGGACCGTTTCTGCTCAGCTTCGCGGCGCTGCTCGCGCAGATGGACGACGGTCCCCTCCGGGTGATCTGCACCCTGGTCGCCGTTGTGCTCTCCGACACGGGTGGCTACGCGTCCGGCGTCTTCCTCGGCAAGCATCCGATGGCGCCGAAGATCAGTCCGAAGAAGTCGTGGGAGGGTTTCGCCGGTTCCGTGACGGCCGCCGCGATCGGCAGCGGCGCCCTGCTCTTCTTCCTGCTGGACGTCCCGGTCTACTGGGGCCTGCTGTTCGGCGCGGTCATCTCGGTGATGGCGGTCCTCGGCGATCTCGCGGAGTCGATGCTCAAGCGGGATCTGAGGGTCAAGGACATGAGCAACCTGCTGCCCGGGCACGGCGGCCTGATGGACCGGCTGGACTCGATCCTGTTCGCCGTCCCGACCGCGTACCTGCTCTTCTCGATCATCACCGCGAGCTAGCTGTGGGCGACGGACTCGGTGGACGTGGGAGACTGGATACGCCATGACGATTCTTCCGGTCATCCCGATCAGTCCCGATCAACCCGACATCCTGCAGCCCGGGACGGTGAAAACACGCCGTCGCCCCAGCATGCCTCCGCGCCATCTGGCCGACCTCGACCTCGACGGCCGCAAGAGCGCCGTCGCGAGCCTGGGCGAGCCGGCGTTCCGTGCCAAGCAGCTTTCCACCCACTACTTCGGCCGCCTCGTGCGCGACGCCGCAGCGATGACCGACCTGCCGGCCGGTTCCCGTGACCGGCTCGCCGCCGAACTGCTGCCCACGCTGCTGACCCCGGTCCGGGAGCAGGCGTGCGACGACGGGGCGACCCGCAAGACACTGTGGCGGCTGCACGACGGCGCGCTCGTGGAGAGCGTTCTGATGGGTTACCCCGACCGGGTGACGGCATGTGTCTCGAGCCAGGCCGGGTGCGGCATGGCGTGCCCGTTCTGCGCCACCGGCCAGCAGGGGCTGACCCGCAACCTGTCGGTGGCCGAGATCGTGGACCAGGTGGTGTATCTGGCCGGGGTGGCCGCGTCCGGTGCGGTGACCGGTTCGCCGCCGCGCCTGTCGCGCGTGGTCTTCATGGGCATGGGCGAGCCGTTGGCCAATTACCCGCGGGTGATCGACGCGGTCCGGCGGCTGACGAGCCCGGCTCCCGAGGGCCTGGGGCTCTCGCAACGGCACATCACGGTGTCCACGGTGGGTTTGGTGCCCGCTATGCGCCGGTTGATCGCTGAACAGCTCTCGGTGACTCTTGCGCTGTCACTTCACGCCCCCGATGATGATCTGCGCGATGAGCTTGTGCCCGTCAACCAGCGTTGGAAGGTGGCCGAGGTGCTCGATGCCGCGTTCGATTACGCGGCGCAGACCGGCCGTCGGGTTTCCATCGAATACGCCCTGATCAGGGATGTAAACGATCAGCCCTGGCGTGCCGACCTGCTCGGCCGTCTTCTGAAAGGCAAGCTGGCCCATGTGAATCTCATCCCGCTGAACCCGACGCCGGGCAGCAAGTGGGATGCGAGCCCGAAGCCGGTCGAGCGCGAGTTCGTCCGCCGGTTGCAGGAGGCCGGTGTTTCGACGACGGTACGCGATACCCGGGGGCGGGAGATCGACGGCGCGTGCGGCCAGCTGGCCGCGGGTGAGCTGACGGACGCGAGCGCAGGGGGCGCCGCAGCCGACGCGGAGGTGGCACAGTGACTGGGCTCAGGTCCCAGCGAGCGGAGTGGGAGACGTTGTGACGAGTCAGGGGCAGCGTTTCCGAAGGCGTGCGCTGCGGCGTGGCTACAAGGTCGACGAGGTCGACGCTTTCCTGGACCGGGTCGAGGCGACCCTGGCCGGCGAGCAGGTCGGCCCGCCGGTCGGCGCGCAGGAAGTGCACGACGTGGTCTTCCGGGTGCGGTTCGGCGGCTACGACGAGTGGCAGGTCGACCTGCACCTCGACCGGGTCGAGCGGCAGCTCGCCGAGTTCGAGGAGCGGGGTGGGCGCCCCGCACCGGACCCGATGCGTGACTCGATGCGCAGTGGCCTCACCGCGACTCCGGCTTCCGGCCCGCCCGCGATGGGTCAGGGCCCGGGTCAGGGTTTCGACCGTGGCGGGTTCGACCGCGGCGGTTTCGGTCCGGGAGGGCCGGGCGGCCCGGGTGGCATGCAGGGTCAGCCTCCGCAGCCGCAGGGCTACCCGGGTCAGCCGCAGGGCTATCCCGGCCAGCCGCAGGGCGTGCCGGGCGGAATGGGCGCGGGGATGAACCCGGCTGCCCGGATGGCCTCGCCGCCGACCGAGCGGCTGCAGGCTCCGGTGCGCGACGACCGGATGATGCCGCCCCAGATCCCGCAGCGTCAGCCCCAGCAGCTGCCACCCGGCCCGGACCCGTACGGGCGCTATGACGAGCCGACCGGCTATGGCCAGCAGCAGCAGCAGCCGCCCTCACAGCTGCCACAGCGTCCCGGTCCGCCGCCCGGTTACGACCCGAGCGGCTACGACCAGGGCGGTTACGACGGCTTCGAGGCCGGCCGGCACGGCAAGGCGGACATGACCGCCGAGATCCGGATGCCCGACCGGGACCCACGTGGTGGCTACGGCCAGCAGATGCCGGGCGCTCCGATGCCGGGCTCGCCGATGGCCATGCCGGGTTCTCCCATGCCGGGGGCGCCGATGAGCGGGCCGCCCTACGGCGGTGGTGGTGGCGGCTACGGCCAGCAGCCGCAGCAGCAACAGCAACAGCCGCAGCTCGGTCCGCCGCTGGGTGAGCCGGGTGGCGAGCTCTACCGGGTCGACCAGCTCCGCCGGACGTTCCAGCCACGCCGGTTCGGCAGCGGTTACGACCCGTCGCAGGTCGACCGGCTGTTCGAGGGCATCCTGCAGGCCATGACGGGCCGCGGCCCGATGCCGGTGAACGAGAACGACCTCGACATGCTTCAGTTCGGCCTGGTGCCGAACGGCTACTTCGAGGCCGAGGTCGACGCCGCGCTGCGCGAGGTGAAGGACATCCTGTTGCGCCGCCGGTGATCAGCACACGAAAAGAGGGGGCCGCCGGCCCCCTCTTTTGCTTGACCCGGAGTTACTGGTCGTTGGGGCGCAGGCCACTGCGGCGCAGCACGGCGTCGCCGATGATGACGGCGACCAGGCCGATGGCGATCACGACGAGCCACACCTTCTCGGTGTTGCCCTGCTGGTTACCCCAGAAGAAGAGCAGCATGATCGCGGCCGAGATGATCGCGCCCTTCTGAGCCCGCTTGCGGTTGCCGGGCTTCAGCTGGTCGGGCGCGTAGACCTCCTCGTGGTGTTCTTCCGCAGCCACGGTGGCGTCCCTTCTGATCAGTGTGTCCAAGCAGATGATGAATCGGAAAACAGTCTGTCACGGGGGTGACGGGCACAACGCGGCAACCCGGCTGTACTTTCGATGCGGTCACAAAGCCGCAAGACGCGGCCACGAAGCCGCAAGCAGAGGAGCGATCAAGTGCGGATCACGGGCACCGGCCATGCGAGCATGCGGATCGACACCGCTGCCGGCAGCATTCTGTGCGATCCGTGGGTGAATCCGGCGTATTTCGCCTCATGGTTCCCGTTCCCGGACAACTCCCAGCTCGACTGGGAGACGCTTGGTGACGTCGACTACCTGTACGTCTCCCACCTGCACCGGGACCACTTCGACGCGGAGCACCTGAAGAGGTTCATCAGCAAGAAGGCGACCGTCCTGCTGCCGGAGTACCCGACCTCCCAGCTCGAGGACGAGCTGCGGGCGCTCGGTTTCACCAGCTTCCTGCGGACGAAGTCGGACGAGGTGCACGAGCTCGACGGCGGCCTGAAGGTGATGATCCAGGCGCTGATCAGCCCGACCGACGGCCCGATCGGTGACTCGTCGCTCTGGGTCGAGTACGACGGCATCCGCGTCCTGAACCAGAACGACGCCCGTCCCGCCGACCTGACCCGGTTCAACGAGCTGGGCCACGTCCACGCGCACATGCTGCAGTTCTCCGGCGCCATCTGGTACCCGATGGTCTACGAACTGCCGGAGAACGCGAAGACCGCGTTCGGCAAGCAGAAGCGGGAACGGCAGTTCGACCGCACCTGGCGCTACATCGACGACCTGAAGGCCGATTTCGTCTTCCCGATCGCCGGCCCGCCGTGCTTCCTCGACGAGGAGCTGTGGCAGTTCAACGACATCCACGGCGACGAGGGCAACATCTTCCCCGACCAGTCGGTGTTCCTGACGGAGTACGCGAAGGTCGGCGGTACCAACGCGGTCGTCCAGCTGCCGGGCAGTGTGACCGAGCTGACCGACGGCGGCACCAGGCAGACGACGACGCATCCGACGCCGGTCGACGAGTTCTTCGCCAACAAGAAGGCGCACCTGGAGGAGATGCGGGACCGCAAGCGCCCCATCATCGAGGCGGAGAAGGCGTCCTGGCGGCACCCGGAGATCGACGTCCTCAAGGAGCTGAAGAAGCGGATCGAGCCGCTGCTCGAGGAGTCGCTCTACATGGCCAAGGGCGTCGGCGGCCCGGTCCGGTTCGACCTGGTCTCCTACGACGGCGACGAGGTCGAGTCGATCGTGGTGGACTTCCCGGGCAAGCAGGTCCGGGCGTACGCCGACGAGAAGGTGCGCTACCGCTTCCGTACCCAGCGGGAATTGATCGAGCACCTCATCTTCATCGACGAGGGTGACTGGGTGAACTCGCTGTTCCTGTCCTGCCGCTTCTCCGCGGCCCGGATCGGCCAGTACAACGAGTTCGTCTACGCCTTCTTCAAGTGCCTCTCCGAGGAGCGCCTGCAGTACGCCGAAGGCTGGTACGACGAGCACGAGAAGGCCGTCGACGCCGAGGACATCCAGTTCGGCGACTGGACCGTGCAGCGACGTTGCCCCCACCTGAAGGCCGACCTGTCCCGGTTCGGCATCGTCGAGGGCAACGTGCTGACCTGCCAGTTGCACGGCTGGAAGTTCGACCTGCCCAGTGGCCGCTGCCTCACCGGCGTCGGCCACAAGATCAGGGCGACCCGGAACGACTAGGTCGCCAGGTCCTTGAGGATGCGGCGGGCCGCGTTGTGGCCCGCCGCTCCGATCACGCTGCCGGCCGGGTGCGCCCCGGCCGACCCGTGGTACAGCCCGTCCAGTCCGGTGAAGTACGGCATCCGCTTGTCGAACGCGACCGTGTTGTCGACGTGGTGGATGTGACCGCCGGTGATCCCGAAATGCCTCTCGATGCCCGGGGGAGTGAGCGGGAACACGTCCGCGACCAGGTCCGAGGTGCCGGGCGCGTACCGGTCGCAGAGGGCGAGCAGCCTGTCGACGTACGCCGGAAGCTCCTGATCCCAGGAGGAACCGGCCGGCTCGAACGGCACCGACTGCACGAACAACGCCGAGGAATGGTGTCCGGCGTCGTCGCGAAGCGACGGGTCGACGGTGGTGTGCAGGTACCACTCGATGGTCGGCTCGGCCGGCAGGACACCGGCCTGGACGTCCGCCCACATCCGCCGCAGGTTGGTCATCGGCGATCCCTCGCCGGGCAGCAGATGAATGGTCGAACCGAACGGCGACGGCGCATCGGCCGGCAGGCAGTCGAATCGCGGCAGGTCACGCAGCGCGAGGTTGACCTTGAGCGTGCTGCCGGGCCGCTTGACGGCGGCCATGCGCTCGGTCAAGGCGGCGGGCAGAGAACCTTCCGGAACAAGACCCATCAGCTGGTACGGGTCACAGCCGCCGAGGACGACCTTGGCCGAGACACTCCGCCCGTCGGCGAGCACCACGCCACTGGCCGCGCCGCCGTCGACGGTCACCGCGGTCACCCGGGCATCGGTGAAGATCCGCGCCCCGGCGGCCCGTGCCGCGTCGGCGAAGGTCCGGGACACGGTGCCCATCCCGCCCTCGGCGATCAGCCAGGTCCCGTCCGAGCCCGGCAGCCGGCACATGTTGTGCACCAGGAAGTTGTGCCCGGTACCCGGATCGTCCGGCCCCGCGTTCAGCCCGGACAGGCCGTCGGTGACCGCGTACATCGCCACCAGCAGCTCGCTGGCGAACCCGAACCGGGCCAGGTAGTCGGCGACCGAGCCGCGTACCAGATCAAGGAAGGTGCTCTGCAGCTGCGGCCGGATGTGCCGGTCGGCGATCTCCTCGACCGGCGCGGGTTCCTCCAGCCAGGCGGGCGCCAGGTCGGCGCGGATCGCCCCGATCTCGATGGCCAGGGTCTCGTCGGCGATCGCGTCACGCTCACTGAGTTGCGCCCGGTTGGCACGGGCGTCACTGCCGAACAGCAGGTACGGGGAACCGGCCCCGGCACCGGGCAGGAAGTAATGCGGATCGCGCCGCAGGGTGGGGATGTCCACGTCGAGCGTCCGCAGCAGCTCGGGCGGCATCAGCCCGAGCAGGTAGGACCCGGTGGACTGGCCGAGGCCGGGAACCTTGGGAAACGGGTGTTCGGTGCGGGTGGCGCCGCCGATCACACCGGCGGCCTCGAGCACGACGACGTCGAGGCCGGCACGGGCGAGCAGGATCGCGGAGACGAGAGCGTTGTGACCGGCTCCGATGATCACCACGTCGGCACGGTCCGGGATGGGGGTCATGGTTCGCGAGGTTACCTCTAGGCCTCCTCCGGTGACCTCGCCGAATCATCCGATAAATGCGTCTCGACGGCCCGGGTCGCCGCGAAACCGGCGAGCAGCACCACATGGAACAGGTAGAGCCAGAAGCCGATCGCCACCACCGCACCGACCTCGGTGAACCCGCCGAAGGGCACCCCCAGGTCCAGGGGCAGCGAGGAGAAGAGCACAAATCCGTGCAGGAACCCGGACAGGTTCGCGGCGGTGAAGGAACCGATCAGCGTGGTGAGCAGCCACGGCGGGCGGCCGGGCGCGACGTACCGGAACACCCAGATCACCACCGGGGTGAGCAGCAGCCAGACGGCCAGGAAGGAGAGCACCACCCCGAGCACCGCCGACCAGCCGCCACGCAGCCACAGGCGGCTCGTGGTGGGCAGGGCCAGCAGCAGTGACAGCAGCAGCGCCGGCGTGGCGGCGAGCAGCGGCAGCCAGAGGATCCGGCCCCGCCAGCCGACCAGCTTCTCGCCGGGGCGGGCGATCGACGCGAACGCCCGGCGCAGGCCCTCGCCGTACAGGGTGGCGGGCAGGAGGCTCGCCAGCGCGAGAACGGGAGTCAGGTTCAGTCCGGCCTCGATGAGCGCGCCGAGTGCCCGGGGCGCCCCGATCTCGTCCGGCAGCGCGGCCAGTGTCCGGCCGGTCAGGTCCCGTACCCGCTCCGCACCCACCGCCAGACCGGTGATCCAGATCGCCAGCAGCGCGACCGGGACCACCGCGATGCCGCTGTAGAAGGTGATCGCGGCCGCGTGCAGCGCGACGTCCTTGCCGCGCAGTGGCCGGAACAGAGCGGAGATCTTCGATCGCACTCCGCATGGTTACCCCGTAGTGCCCTCGCCGTCACCCGGATGCCGATCCCGTGATGTCCGGCACCCGGCGCGCCTCCCGGCCTGACGGCGACGCCGGCCCGGCCGTCCGGGAAGATGGGCGGCATGCGAGACCTCGTTCTGCTCGGTTCGACCGGGTCCATCGGCACCCAGGCCATCGACATAGTCCGGCGCAACCCGGACCGGTTCCGGGTGGTGGCGCTGGGCGCGGGTGGCGGCAACGTCGAACTGCTCGCCGCCCAGGCCCTCGAGCTGGGCGTCGACGTGGTCGGCGTGGCCCGTTCCTCGGTGACCCAGGACCTCCAGCTCGCCTTCTACGCCCAGGCGCAGAAGCGCGGATGGGCCACCGGCGACTTCAAACTGCCCAAGATCGTGGCTGGGCCGGAGGCGATGACCGAGCTCGCCCGGTGGCCCTGTGACGTGGTCCTCAACGGGGTGGTCGGCAGCCTGGGCCTCGCCCCGACGCTCGCGGCCCTGCAGGAGGGCCGCATCCTGGCCCTGGCCAACAAGGAGTCCCTGGTCGCCGGTGGCCCGCTGGTCCGGCGGATCGCCAAGGCGGGGCAGATCGTCCCGGTCGACTCCGAGCACTCGGCGCTGGCCCAGTGCCTGCGCGGCGGCACGGCAGCCGAGGTTCGGCGGCTGGTGCTGACGGCGAGCGGCGGGGCGTTCCGCGGCCGCCGGCGCGAGGAGTTGGCGAACGTCACACCGGAGGAGGCACTCAAGCACCCCACCTGGGACATGGGGCCGGTCGTCACGATCAACTCGGCCACCATGGTGAACAAGGCACTCGAGGTGATCGAGGCCCACGAGCTGTTCGGGGTGCCGTACGACGACATCGAGGTGATGGTCCACCCCCAGTCGGTGCTGCACTCGCTTGTCGAGTTCACCGACGGATCGACCCTGGCCCAGGCCAGCCCGCCGGACATGCGCCTGCCGATCGCGCTGGCCCTGGCCTGGCCGGAGCGGGTGCCGGCGGCGGCGGCCGCGGTGGACTGGACGAGTGCGCACAACTGGGAGTTGCGGCCGCTGGACGACGAGGCGTTCCCGGCCGTCCGGCTGGCGAAGGAGGCCGGTCGTGCCGGGCGGTGCCTTCCGGCCGTGTACAACGCCGCCAACGAGGAGTGTGTGGCCGCTTTCGTCTCGGGTCGGCTACCTTTTCTGGGCATCGTCGACACGCTGGAACAGGTGCTGGCGGCGGCCCCGGATTTCGCGGAGCCGGGTACCGTCGATGACGTGCTTGCCGCCGAAGCGTGGGCGCGTGCCCAGGCACAACGGACAATCGAGACTGTGGCTGAAGGAGCCTGATGCTGTTCTGGCTGGGGTGCGCAGCCTTCGCGCTGACGATTCTGATCTCGGTGAGCCTGCACGAGCTGGGTCACATGATCACCGGCAAGCGCTTCGGGATGAAGGTCACGAAGTACTTCGTCGGCTTCGGCCCGACCATCTTCTCGTTCCACCGGGGTGAGACCGAGTACGGACTGAAGCTCATCCCCCTCGGCGGCTTCTGCAAGATCGTCGGCATGACGCCGCAGGACGACGACGTCGCTCCGGAGGACCAGCACCGCGCCATGTGGCGGTTCCCGGTCTGGAAGCGGACCATCGTGATGGGTGCCGGCTCGGCCGCCCACTTCGCGCTGGCCCTGGTCGGCGCTTGGATCATGGCGTGGACCATCGGCCTGCCCAACATCGGACTGCCGCAGACGGCCGAGGAGCAGCGTGCCGCCCCCGCGATGATCGGTGTGGCGCCCTGCATCCCCACGTCGCTGTCGGACAAGAGCGAGACCTGCGTCCCGGGGCAGGCGAGCGGCCGTGAGGGCCCGGCCAAGGCCGCCGCCCTGAAAACCGGTGACGTGATCACCAAGGTCGGCAGCACCCCGGTCGCCAACTACGGTCAGCTCACCGACGCCATCCGGTCACAGCCGCCCGGCAAGACGGTCTTCGAGTACGTACGCGACGGCCAAGCCGCCTCGACGACGGTCGACCTGCTCCCCGCCGAACGACGTCCGGTGGGTGACCCGGACGGCCCGATCTCCCAGGTCGCGGTCGCCGGTGTGAGCTGGGAAACGGATCAGCCCGCGGTCGTCGACTACAGTCCGATCAGCGCGATTCCAGCCTCCGGCGCGTTCAACTGGTACCTGGTGGAGAACTCCGCGAGGGCCATGGCCCGAATCCCGGAGAAGATCCCGGCGCTGTGGAACTCGATCACCGGCGACCAGCGTGACCCGGACACCCCGATCAGCGTCGTCGGGGCCAGCCGGATCGGTGGCGAGGCACTCGAGAGAGGGGTGCCCGAGGTCTTCTGGCAGGTCTTCATCTCGCTGAACGTGTTCATCGGACTGTTCAACCTGCTGCCACTGCTGCCGGTCGACGGCGGGCACATCGCCATCGCCTGGTTCGAAGCAATTCGCTCGTGGCTCTACAAGCGTTTCCGCCGGCCTGACCCCGGTCGGGTGGACTACTACAAGTTGATGCCGGTGACGTACGCGGTCATCCTGATCGGTGGGGCGTTCACCCTCCTGACCGTGACCGCCGACATCGTCAACCCGATCTCGATCTTCAAGTGAACGTCATTCACGACGGTGGAGACCATGGACTCGAACTCGTTCTCGTCGCAACTCACGGAAGGTCGTGAATAACCACCCATGACGTCGATCAGCCTGGGAATGCCGGCCGTACCCCCGCCGCCTCTGGCCCCGCGCCGGAAGAGCCGTCAGATCAACGTCGGCGGGGTGCTGGTCGGCGGCGGCGCCCCGGTCAGCGTCCAGTCGATGACCACCACGCTCACCGCCGACGTCAACTCCACGCTCCAGCAGATCGCTGAGCTGACCGCGTCCGGCTGCCAGATCGTCCGGGTCGCCGTGCCGTCCCAGGACGACGTCGAGGCGCTGCCCGCGATCGCCAAGAAGTCGCAGCTCCCGGTGATCGCTGACATCCACTTCCAGCCGAAATACGTGTTCGCCGCGATCGACGCCGGTTGTGCCGCGGTCCGGGTCAACCCGGGCAACATCCGGCAGTTCGACGACAAGGTGAAGGAGATCGCCAAGGCGGCCTCCGACGCCGGCATCCCGATCCGGATCGGCGTCAACGCAGGCTCGCTGGACAAGCGGCTGCTGGAGAAGTACGGCAAGGCCACCGCCGAGGCTCTGGTCGAGTCGGCGCTCTGGGAATGCTCGCTGTTCGAGGAGCACGGCTTCCGGGACATCAAGATCTCGGTCAAGCACAACGACCCGGTCGTCATGATCCGGGCGTACCGGCAGCTGGCCGAGCAGTGCGACTACCCGCTGCACCTGGGCGTGACCGAGGCGGGGCCGGCGTTCCAGGGCACGATCAAGAGCGCCGTGGCGTTCGGTGCACTGCTCGCCGAGGGCATCGGCGACACCATCCGGGTCTCGCTGTCCGCGCCGCCGGTCGAGGAGATCAAGGTCGGCAACCAGATCCTGGAGTCGCTCGGCCTGCGCGAGCGCGGTCTGGAGATCGTCTCCTGCCCGTCCTGCGGCCGGGCCCAGGTCGACGTGTACACGCTCGCCGAGCAGGTGACCGCGGCTCTCGACGGGTTCCCGGTGCCGCTGCGGGTGGCCGTCATGGGCTGCGTCGTCAACGGACCGGGTGAGGCCCGCGAGGCCGACCTCGGGGTGGCCTCCGGCAACGGCAAGGGCCAGATCTTCGTCAAGGGCAAGGTGATCAAGACCGTGCCCGAGTCGATCATCGTGGAGACGCTGGTCGAGGAGGCGCTGAGGCTCGCCGACGAGATGGGCGCCGAACTCCCCGACGAGCTGCGGGAGCTTCTCCCCGGGCCGACCGTGACGGTGCACTGAGTCTGATTGCTTCGCTTCGCTCCGCGGCAAAATGCCTGGTAACCGGTGATGAGGCAGGCGATTTCCCGCCACCCCGCAAACCCCGCGGGGCGTCGGCAAATCGCTTGCCTCATCACCGGCGGCATTTTGCGGGGGTGTTTGTGCTACTCGATTTTCGCCGTTCCCGCCGCCGACCGTCTATGGCGGCAGCTCTCGAGAGGGATGCCCCGTTCCGTCCTCCTGCACGTGGTGACTTGCGGCTTGCCGGTGGGTGTAGGCGCCACGATGGGGTGTAGGCGCCACGATGCAGGTCGGCCTCTCCCGCGTGGTGAGGTGCGGCATCCCGGGAACTACGCGGTCGGGGTCGCGGTTGCTCAGGGCGGGACGGTTAGAAGAGGACTGTGGCGAAGCTGCCGGCTGAGACGAAGCCGCAGTTGGCGTAGACCTTGCGGGCCGAGGTGTTGTAGTCGTTGACGTAGAGGCTCACGGTCGGGGCGACCCGCCGCAACGCATCCGCCACGACGCTCGCCATCGCACTGGTGGCCAGGCCCTTGCCCCGATAGTCCGGGTGGACCCAGACGCCCTGCACCTGCGTGGTCCGCCGGGTCACGATCGCCAGCTCGGCCTTGAACACCACCAGATCGCCGTCGAACCGCGCGTAGGCGCGTCTTCCCTTGACCAGTTCGGCGATTCGCCGCCGGTATCCGCGCCCGCCGTCGTCCTGCATGGGCGAGACGCCGACCTCCTCGGTGTACATCGCCACGGCCGCGGGGAAGAGCTGGTCGACCTCGCCGGAGCGCACCAGGCGTACGTCGGGGTCGGGCGGGACCGGAGCGTCGCGATCGGTCACCAGCAGCGGCTGATGGGGCCGGACGTCGCGGGCGGGTCCCCAGTTGCCGCCGAGCCGGTCCCACAGGTCCAGCACCGCCTCGGAGCGGCCGATGATCGACGAGCAGATGCGCGGCTCGGCGCCGAGCAGGTCGGCGAAGGCCGCGGTCGCGGATGGGGTCGCGCCCACCGGCACCAGGTGAGCCCCGGACCACATGATCGATTCGATCTGGCGGCCCGGCTCGTAGCCGTAGATCCGCCCGTCGGAACGCCACCAGTTCAGGCCGTGCGCGGCCACGCGTTCCGCGATCTGGGCGCCCGCATAGGGGTCGGCGTCGAGGATCCGCTCGACGGCTGCGCGCTCGGGCTCACCGAGCTGACGAATGGGCACCGTCAACACAGGTACCACATTGCCAGATGCGGGGCCGTCGACACGTATCGCAACCCCGCGATCCCAGAAACCTTGTTGCCGACACGTTGCGATATATCGTTTAACTATCGACGATGGAACGGAGAAGGTCATGAGGCACATGCATGGACAGCGCGGACACGGCTGGCCGGGCGAGTTCCGCCGGCGTGGTTTCGGCTTCCCGGCCGGATTCCCCTTCGGCGGTTCCGGTGGGTCCGGTGGCTTCGGCGGCCCCGGCTTCTCGCCGCCCGACTTCGGTGGCCGGCCCGGTCCGCGGCGAGGGCGCGGCGGCCGGCAGAACGTCCGCCCCGCCATCCTGGCGTTGCTGCTCGAGCGGCCGATGCACGGCTACGAGATGATCCAGGAACTCGACTCCCGCACCGGCGGCATCTGGCGCCCGAGCCCCGGCTCGGTCTATCCGACGCTGCAGCTGCTGGAGGACGAGGGCCTGATCGAGGTGGCCGCCGAGGGCGGCCGCAAGAGCTACCGGCTCACCGCGGACGGGCGCCCCGAGGCCGAGGCCGCGGCACAGAACCCGCCGTGGGCGCAGATCGGCGCCGACACCATGTCCCAGGTGCAGGACTTCCGCGACGCGGCGGTCGGCATCATGGGCGCGCTCAAGCAGGTCGGCTTCAGTGGCACCGCCGAGCAGCGGCAGAAGGCTCTCGAGGTGCTCAACGAGACCAAGCGCAAGCTTTACGCCATCCTCGCCGAGAGCGAGTGATCCGGAGCCGGGAGCGAGTGATCCGGAGCCGGGAGCGAGTGATCCGGAGCCGGGACCGAAGAGCCGGGGGCAGGCAGCCGGGAGCCCCGGAGATCCGGGAGCGAGTGACCGAAGAGAATTCCGTGGGAGGCGACCGGCACCGCCGGGCGCCTCCCCATTTCGGCCCGTGGCCGCTCGTGGCGCCCTAACCTCGATGATGGCTGGCGATGCGGCGGCACCGGGGACGAGGTGAGGCGATGAGCGAGCCCTCCGACGCGGTGATGACCGGCCTTCTCGAGGCCGCGCCGGACGCCATCATCGCGGTCGACCGGGACGGACGCATCGAGGTCGTCAACGCGCAGACCGTCCGCATGTTCGGATACGACCGGGCCGAGCTGCTCGGACAATCGATCGAGCTCCTGGTCCCCGAACGGTTCCGCCGGCACCACCCCGGGCACCGTCTCGATTACCTTCGTGACATGCGCCCGCGCCCGATGGGCGCCGGCATCCCGCTCGCCGCCCGGCGCCGCGACGGCAGCGAGTTCCCGGCCGAGATCTCGCTCTCCGCGCTGGCGAACGGCGGCATGATCGTCGCAGCGGTCCGCGACGTCAGCGACCGGGTCCGCCGCGAGGCGAAGTTCCAGGGCCTGCTGGAGGCCGCGCCGGACGCGATCGTCGGTGTCGCCGCAGACGGCCGGATCACTCTGGTCAACGCGCAGGCCGAACGGCTGTTCGGCTATCCGCGCAGTGAACTGTTCGGACAGCCGATCGAGACACTGGTCCCCGAGTCGGTCCGGACCGGGCATCCGGAGAAGCGGGACCGGTACTTCGCCGACCCGCGGCCCCGGCCGATGGGTTCGGGCAACGCCCTGCGCGCCCGCCGCCGGGACGGCACCGAGTTCCCCGCCGAGATCAGCCTCTCCGCCATGGAGACCGAGGACGGCCTGATCGTCTCGGCGGCCATCCGGGACGTCACCGAGCGCATCGAGGCCCAGGCCGAACGCCAGCGCCTGGAAGCCGAACGGGAACGCCTCGCCGCAGCCGCCGAACGGGAACGTCTCGAGGCGCAGCTGCAGCAGTCGCAGCGCCTGGAGAGCCTGGGACAACTCGCCGGCGGCGTCGCACATGACTTCAACAATCTGCTCGCGGTGATGCTCAACTACACCAGCTTCGTTGCCGAGCAGATCCAGGAGGCCGCCGACGCCGACCCGGGCGGCGCCTGGCCACAGGCCTCCCGCGACCTGCAGCAGGTGCTGCGGGCCGGGCGGCGCGCCACCGAACTCACCCATCAGCTGCTGGCCTTCGGCCGGCGCGAGGTGGTACGCCCGCGCGTGCTCGACCTCAACGGGGTGATCCGCGAGGTGGAGCAGTTGCTGCTGCGTACCCTCGGCGAGCACATTCAGCTGCACGTGGACCTGGAGCCGCGCCTCTGGCCGGTGCTCGCCGACCCCGGCCAGATCGAACAGGTGCTGGTCAATCTGGCGGTCAACGCGCGTGACGCGATGCCCGGTGGCGGCACGCTCACCGTTCTTACCGGCAACCACGAGGTGACCGCCGACGAGTCGCGCCGGATGCGGCCACCCGTCCCACCCGGCCGGTACGTGTGCCTGCGGATCGCTGACACCGGCACCGGCATCCCGCCCGAGGTGCTGGAACGGGTCTTCGAACCGTTCTACACCACGAAAGCGCCGGGCGAGGGCACCGGCCTGGGCCTGGCCACCGTGTACGGCATCATCACCCAGGCCGGCGGCCAGGCCGACGTCTCGTCCACGGTGGGGTCCGGCACGGTCGTCACCGCCCTGCTCCCGGTCACCGACGAACTGCCGGCCACCATCACGGCACCGGCCGGTCCCGCCCAGCTTCAGCGCGGCGGCGAGACGATCCTGGTGGTCGAGGACGAGGAGGCCCTCCGCGCCGTCACCGAACGCATCCTGACCCGCAACGGTTACCACGTCCTGAGCGCCGGTGGCGGCCCGGAAGCCCTCAAGATCGCCCAGGACCCGGCCCGTCACATCGACCTGCTGCTCACCGACGTGGTCATGCCCCAGATGCACGGCCGGGAACTGGCTGAACAGGTCCGCAACGCCCGGCCCGGGCTTCCGATCGTCTACATGTCCGGGTACGCCCAGCCGTTCATCACCGGTGAGGGCACCCTGGAACCCAACACGATCCTGATCACCAAGCCGTTCACTCAGGCTGAACTGCTCGAACGGCTCCGCGAGGCGCTCGACCGGGCCTGACCCGAGGGGCGAGCCGGTCAGCGGCCCAGGGCGGTGATCAGGTCGAGCAGAGCGGGCAGCCCGCCGCGTTCCAGCTCGGGCGTGGGGGTCAGGGCCATCACCGGAATCGTGACGCCGGCATCGGCGTAGGCCTGGACGCGGGCCCGGCACTCGGCCGGCGAACCGTGCACGATCAGTTCGTCGACGAGCGAATCCGGGATGGCGGCCAGAGCGCCCTTGCGGTCGCCGGACTGCCACGCCTCCCACATCAGCGCGAGCACCTCGGACCGGCCGAGCCAGCGGTGGAAGGCCGCGTAGGCGGGCACCGTCAGATAGGCGGTGATCATCCGGCGGCCGACGTTCCGGGCGTACGCGGCATCCTCGGTGGGGATCACGAAGATGCGGGCCGCCACGTCGAAGTCCGCCTTCGCCTCCTTGGTCTCGGCCAGGGCGGTCGCCACGTCGGCGGCCGAGAGCCAGTTGAGGATCACCCCGTCGGCCTCGGCGGCGGCCAGGCGCAGCATGCCCGGACGGAGTGCGGCGAGCATGATCCGCGGCGGCGTGGCCGGCGGACGCTCGAGGCGGAACCGGCGTACCGAGAAGGTGTCGAAGTCGCCGTCGACCAGCTCGCCGGCGAGGGCCGAGCGCACGAACCGGAGCACGTCACGGCTGCGGGCGAACGGCCGGTCGAAGCCGACCGCGTTCCAGTCGCCGACGACGACCGGGGACGAGGCACCGATGCCGAGCTGGAAACGGCCGGGGGCGGCTTCGGCGAGAGCGGCCGCGGTCATCGCCAGCAGGCCCGGGCCGCGGGTGAAGACCGGCGCGATGGCGGTGCCCAGGTGCAACCGTGGCTCCCAGGCGGCGGCCAGCGTCAACGGGGTGAACCCGTCGGTGCCGGCGACCTCGGCCGTCCAGACATCGGTGAAACCCGCATCGGCCAGGCCTGAGAAGACGGCGGCGTGCTCGGAGAGCGGAACGCCGCCGAACGGCACGGTCATGCCCCATCGCATCGACATGCCCCTGATCCTGCCGGGCGGCACGGGGTGGTGTCCACCGGGTCGGCCGAGCCCACCGGCGACGCGGCCCGGCGGGGAGGCCGGGCCGCGTGGTCGCCGGGTCAGCCGACCGGGGCCGGATTCCGCCAGGCGGCGGCGAACGAGGTGCGGCCGCTGGTCCGCAGCAGCGACCCCTGGTAGATGCGGGCGCCGACCATCAGCGTGCCCGCCGTGGTGGCCAGCAGGATCGCGAGGGCCAGGTAGGGCTCCCACGCGGCGGCCTCACCACTGAAGATCCGGACCGGCATGGCGATCGGGGCGGAGAACGGGATGTAGGACAGCACGGTCATCGCGGCCGAGTTGCCCTGCAGGGCCAGGACCAGGAAGAACGGGGTCATCACCAGGAACTGCAGCGGGGCGGAGGTGCCGTTCACGTCCTCCAGCCGGGCGGCCAGTGCGCCGACGGCGGCCCACAGGGTGGCGAGCATCAGGAAGCCGACCACGAAGAACGGCAGGAACCAGCCGATGGTCGGCAGCAGCGCGTCGATCAGGGGGCCGCCGACGTCGGCGATCCGCATGCCGATGACACCGGCGGTGGCCAGCAGGGCCAGCTGCCCGAAGGCGAGCAGGGTCATGGCGGCGACCTTGCCGATCAGCAGCGCCCGGACCGGGACGCTGGAGACGAGGATCTCGACGATCCGGGTCTGCTTCTCCTCGGTGACGCTCTGCGCGATCTGTACGCCGAACGTCAGCGTCGTGAAGAAGAAGAGCACGGACAGCACGAACGGTACGAGGAAGCGCGCCGCCTCGTCGAGCGCGTCGGGGTCGAGGAACTCGACCGGCGGCGAGGTGCTGAGCGCGGACACCACGTCCTGCGGGCTTTCCTCGAGAGAGAGCACCACCGGCCCGTCGACGACCGCGGCGTCCACCTCCTCGTCGCGGACCAGCCGTTCGGCGGCGGCGCGGTCGGCGACGACCTCGACCTCAAGGCCGGCCTTCTCGAGCGCCGCCACGTGGGTGGCGCCGACCACGGCGACCTTGCCGGGGCCGCCTTCGAGGAGGATGGGCAGGACGACGCCGAGCGCCGTGAAGAAGAGCAGCAGGACCGTACCCAGAAGAAATGCCTTGTCGCGCAGTTTGACCCGGATCTCCCGGCCCGCAACCAGTTTGGCGGCTTCGAACGTGGTCACTGGATCACCTCTCGGAAGATCTCGGCGAGCGACGGGCGGACCGGGGCGAAGGTACGGACCGGGCCCCGGCTCAGGGCGGACCGCAGCACGGCCTGGTCGTCGGCTTCGGCGTCGAGGTCGAAGACGGCGCGGCGGCCGTCCAGTTCGAGCAGGGTGACTCCGGGCTCGTCGCGGAGCCAGCCGGCGTCGGAGTCGACCTCGATCGTGTAGCGGGGGAGGGTGTACTGCTCGCGCAGCCAGGTCCGCGACCCGGCGGCCCGGATGGTCCCGTCGGCGATGATCGCGAGGTCGTCGCAGAGGCGTTCGACCAGTTCCAGCTGGTGGCTGGAGAACAGCACCGCGGCGCCGGACCGGGCCCGTTCGCGGAGCACGGTCAGCACGTTCTCGACGGCGAGGGGGTCGAGTCCGGAGAACGGCTCGTCGAGGACCAGCAGTTCGGGGTCGTGCACCAGGGCCGCCGCGATCTGGGCCCGCTGCTGGTTGCCGAGCGACAGTTTCTCCACCGGGTCGCCACCGCGTTCGGCGAGCTCGAGGCGTTCCAGCAGGGCGGTGGTGCGGCGCCGGGCGTCGGCCGCGCTGAGACCGTGCAGCCGTCCCAGGTAGACGACCTGCTCGGTGACGGTCATCTTCGGATAGAGACCGCGTTCCTCCGGCATGTAGCCGAACGCCTGCCGGTCCTGACGGGTCACGGGCCGGCCGCGCCAGGTCACCGCACCGCTGTCGGCGGCCAGGACGCCGAGGATGATCCGCATGGTGGTGGTCTTGCCGGCGCCGTTCGCGCCGACGAAGCCGGTCAGCCGGCCGGAGTCCACGGTGAACGACACGTCCTTGAGGACCTGTCGTTCGCCGAAGGTCCGGTTAACGGCCTCCACGTTCAGGACGGTTGTCATGCGTACCACGCTAGAGATCGAGCGAGGTCGCGTCGTCCGGCGCGGGGAGGTCCTCCTTCAGAAGGACCCTCCACCCCCGGGACGGACCACCCCCAGCTCGTACGCCAGAACGACGGCCTGGGTGCGGTCGCGTGCTCCGATCTTCATCAACACCCGGCTGACGTGCGTCTTCACCGTGGTCTCGCCGAGACGCAGGGTGGTCGCGATCTCCGCGTTGGTGGCGCCCCCGGCGAGCAGGACCAGCACCTCGTGCTCGCGCGGGGTCAGCTGGCCGAGGCGGACCCCGGCGGTCGCGGGCGTGGTGAACGTGGAGATGACCCGCCGCGTGACGGCCGGGGCGAGCAGCGCCTCACCGGCGGCGACCACCCGTACCGCCTCGGTCAGGTCCTCCGGGGTGCCGTTCTTGAGCAGGAAACCGCTCGCGCCGGCGCGCAGCGCCGCGAACAGGTAGTCGTCGCGGTCGAAGGTGGTCAGGATCAGCACCGACGGTCCGCCGCCGGCCGCGATCCGCCGGGTCGCCTCCAGCCCGTCCAGACCGGGCATCTCGACGTCCATCAGGACCACGTCGGGCCGCAGGCGCAGCGCCAGGTCGACCGCCTGGACCCCGTCGGCGGCCTCACCGACGACGGTGATGTCGTCCTCCATCTCGAGGATGACCCGGAAGCCGGTGCGGACCAGCTGATGGTCGTCGGCGAGCAGCACGCTGACGTTCACAGGGCGACGCCCGCCGGGTACGGGAACCGGGCCCGCACCCGGTAGCCGCCGTCGGGGTGGGGCCCGTGCTCGAGGGCGCCGTCGTGCACCGCCACCCGCTCCCGCATGCCGACCAGGCCCATGCCGCCGCCGGACGGGGTGCCGCCCCGGCCGTCGTCGGTGACGTCGAGTTCGAGCTCGCCGTTGAGGTAACGGACCCGGACGTCGAGCGTCCTCGCATGGGCGTGCTTGAGAGTGTTCGTCACCGCCTCCTGGGTGATCCGGTAGGCGGCCTGGGACAGCGATTCGGGCAGCGGCACCGGATCACCGTAGACGGCGTACCGGACGGTGAGCCCGGCGTCCCGGGCCCGGTCGGTGATCTCGGCGAGGCGGTCGATACCGGCGTTCGGGACCACGTCCTCCGCCGGGGCCAGAGCCGACGGGGAGCGCAGTGCGCCGAGCATGCGGCGCAGTTCGTCGACGGCGGTGCGGGCGCCGTCCTCGACTGCGGTGAGCGCGGTCCGGGCCCGGGCCGGGTCCTTGTCCATGGCCCGGCGGGCGGCGGAGGCCTGGATGCCCATCACCGAGACGTGGTGGGCGACGACGTCGTGCAGTTCGCGGGCGATCCGGACCCGTTCACCGAGGACCGCCCGTTCGGCGGCCAGCGCCTGCGCGTCGCGGAGTGCGGCGGCCTGGGCCTCCAGTTCGTGCCTCTGCCGGACGCCGTTCCAGACGGCGTCGCCCATCAGGTGGCAGAAGGCGAAGAAGGCCGTGTTGACCACCAGTGCGTTGAAGGCGAGCGAGGCTCTCTCGGCCGGGTCCTCGAGGTGGCCGCTGAACACCACGAAGGTGAGGAGGAGCCAGCCGAACATGCCGACGATGATGCCGAGGCGAAGGTACCGCGACCGGTTGCGGTGACGACCCCACGCGCCGAGCGTGTAGATCGCCGCGAACAGTGCGCCGGTGGTGACCTGCTGCTCCTGCGACCCGCGGAGCTGGCCGCCGACGAAGGCGACCGCGATGCCGACGGCGACCACGTCGGGGTGCGCCCGGCGGAGCACCAGTGGCAGCGTGGTGGCCAGCACCCAGCAGATCTGCTCGGCCGGCGGTGCCCGGTGCGGGAATTCGAACATCCCGGCGCGCCGGGCCAGGAACAGGTTGACCAGGGCGACGGCCGCGACCGTCAGCCCGGTCCACAGGTCGGCGCGGCGCTGCGCCGGCGTCGGCCGGGGCCGCACCCATTCGTCGGAGGTCACCGATGTCATGCCGATGACGATGCCACGGGCCGCCGGGAGACGTCAGCCGCGGCGGGTCTGGGTGGGAATGGTGGCGTCCTGGTCGGGGGTGACGGTTCCGCCGAGCTCACGGATGTGCCGCTGGGCGGCCTCGAGGCGGTCCTCGAGCGTGACTATCCGGCAGGCGGCGGCGAGCAGGAACCCCTCGTTCAGCAGGACCCGGACGCGGGCGGCGAGGTCGAGCTGATGACGGGAGTACCGGCGGTGGCCGCCGTGTGAGCGCTCGGGTTCGATCAGTCCGGTTCCGTCGAGGCTACGGAGAAAGGCCGCGGTCACGCCGATCATCTCGGCGGCCCGGCCCATGCTGTACGACGGGGAGTCCCGATCCATGTCTTCTTCGTACACGAGCCGGAACAGTCCAGGGCCCCGGCGGGTAACCGGGGCCCTGGCTTTTCAATTCTGTTGCCGGACTCACCCGGCGCATGTGGTCGACCAGCTGCGTGCCGCTAGCAGTCGACCGGAGTGAAAGGCATCGGCTGCGATCACCTCTTGTCGGGTTGGGGACAACGTGATTACGCGTTGCTGCGGTATCTCGTCCTCCTTCTCCAACTCAGCGTCTGTGCCAGTTGCTGCCGGCTGAAGCCGACAAGACAAAGATAGGCCGTTCCCGGCCAGATTTCTAGAGTCGCCGCTGTAGATTTTTTCGCGCAAAGGTCTGACCACCTGCGCGAACTCTTCCAGCTGTCGATGCGTGAAGCGGCGGCGGTGCGGGACGGGCGCTGAGGAAGAGAGAGGTGACCGCGCCCCGCACCGCCGCCGGCGGAGAGGTGTCCACAGGTGATCCTTCCGAGGGGATCGCCTGCAACAAGGCTCGCACCGGGGCCCGAATCGCGGCAACGCAATTAACCCTGCGCATTGACGGCCGTAACACGGCGGAGCGATCATGCTCCAAGACGTGGCTCAGGTCACAGTCCTTCGTGCAGGAGGCACCGATGAGCACCGACGAGGAACGACTCGCCCAACTCGGATACAAACAGGAACTCCACCGCCGCCTCTCCGGCTTCTCCAACTTCGCCGTCTCGTTCTCGATCATCTCCATCCTGGCCGGCGCCATCACCTCGTACGGCATCGCCATGAAGGCCGGCGGCCCGGTCGCGATCACCCTGGGCTGGCTCTTCGTCGGCATCATGGTGACGTTCGTGGCGCTGGCCATGGCCGAGGTCTGCTCGGCCTACCCGACCGCCGGGGCGCTCTACTGGTGGGCTGCCGCACTCGCCAAGAGGAACAAGCCCGCCTGGGCCTGGTTCATCGGCTGGTTCAACTTCCTCGGCGAGGTCGCGGTGACCGCGGCCATCGACTTCGGCGCCGCGATCACCACGGCGGCGTTCCTGAGCCTGACCTTCGGCCTGGAGGTGACGGCGCTCTCGACGTTCTTGATCTTCCTGGTCATCATCGTCGTGCACGGCCTGCTGAACACCTTCGGCGTCAACCTGGTGCGTGTCCTCTCCGACATCAGCGCCTGGTGGCACCTGATCGGCGTCGCGGTGATCGTCGGCATCCTCGCTGTCGTCCCCGACCAGCACAAACCCATCTCCGAGGTGTTCACCGAGGTCTACAACGCCACCGGTTTCACCTTCGCCGGCGCCGGCGTGTACGCCGTCCTCATGGGCCTGCTGATGGCGCAGTACACGTACACCGGGTACGACGCCTCGGCGCACGTCGCCGAGGAGACCCACGACGCGGCCCGGGCGGCCCCCCGCGGCATCGTGCTGTCGGTGGTCGTCTCGGTGATCGCCGGTTTCGTCCTGCTGGTCGCGATCACCTGGTCCATCCAGGACTACGAGGGCGCGCTCGGCACCGAGCTCGGCCTGCCCCCGGCGCAGATCTTCATCGACGCGGTCGGCACGGACCTGGGGGTGTTCCTGCTCTTCATCTGCATGGTCGCGCAGTGGTTCTGCGGCATGGCCTCGGTCACCGCCAACTCCCGGATGTCGTACGCCTTCGCCCGTGACGACGCGATCCCCGGCTCGCGGATCTGGAAGAAGGTCAACCCCCGCACCGGTACACCCACCAACTCCATCTGGCTGTGCGTGACCCTCTCCACGATCCTGGTGCTGCCGTCGCTGTGGAACACCGTGGCGTACTTCGCGGCCACCTCGATCGCGGTGATCGGCCTCTACATCGCGTACGTCGGCCCGGTCCTGCTGCGCCGGCTCGACCCGGACTTCGAACCCGGCCCGTGGCATCTCGGGAAGTGGAGCGCCCCGATCGGATGGATCGCGATCGTCTGGGTAGGGATCATCTGCGTGCTGTTCGTCCTCCCACCGGCGAGCCCGATCACCGCGGAGACCTTCAACTACACGATCGTCGCTGTGGCGGTGGTTGTCGGCGCGGCCACGATCTGGTGGTTCGCCAGTGCCCGCAAGTGGTTCACCGGGCCGAAGCAGAACGTCCTGGAAAAGGCTGCCCACGGCGAGCCGACCGACTGATAGGACTGGACCCATGGATCTCGAGGAACTCGACGTCTCCGTCGACAACGGCGGCATCGACACCGTCCTGCTGGCGCTGACCGACATGCAGGGCCGGTTGCAGGGCAAGCGGCTGCACGGACGCTTCTTCCTGGACGAGGTGGTGTCCGGCGGCAGCGAGGGGTGCAACTACCTGCTCGCGGTCGATGTCGACATGAACACCGTCGACGGTTACGAGATGTCCTCGTGGTCCACCGGGTACGGCGACTTCGTGATGAAGCCCGACTTCAGCACGCTGCGCCGGATCCCGTGGCAGCCGGGCACCGCTCTGGTCCTCGCCGACCTGCTCGACACGGCCGGGAACCCGGTGCCGGCGTCACCCCGGCAGATCCTGCGCCGCCAGCTCGACCGGCTGGCGGCGCACGGGCTGACCGCGTTCGCCGGCACCGAGCTGGAGTTCGTCCTCTACAAGGACACCTACGAGCAGGCGTTCACCAAGGGCTACCGCGACCTGGTCCCGGCCAACCAGTACAACGTGGACTACTCGCTGCTCGGCACCGCACGGGTGGAGCCAGTGCTGCGCCGGATCCGCAACGACATGTACGGCGCCGGGCTGGTGCCGGAGAGCGCCAAGGGCGAGTGCAACCTGGGCCAGCACGAGATCGCCTTCCGCTATGCCGACGCCCTGACCAGCGCCGACAACCACGTGATCTACAAGAACGGGGCCAAGGAGATCGCCGCCCAGGAGGGTATGGCGCTCACCTTCATGGCCAAGCCGAACGAGCGGGAAGGCAACTCCTGCCACATCCACTTCTCGCTGCGCGGCGAGGACGGGCGGTCGGCGATGCTCGGCGACGGCCCGGCCCACCTGAGCGAGACCGGGCAGCGGGTGCTGGCCGGACTGCTCGCCACGATGCGGGAGTTCAGCCTGCTCTTCGCGCCGAACATCAACTCGTACAAGCGCTACCAGCCGGGGTCGTTCGCACCGACCGCACTGCGCTGGGGCGTCGACAACCGCACCTGCGCGCTGCGGATCGCCGGCCACGGGCAGGGCATGCGGGTGGAGAACCGGGTGCCGGGCGGGGACGTCAACCCGTACCTGGCGATCGCCGCCCTGGTGGCCGGTGCGCTGCACGGCATCGAGAACGAGCTGTCGCTGGAGGACGAGTTCGCCGGCAACGCGTACCAGGATCCGGACGCCGACCGGGTGCCGGGGACGCTGCGTGACGCCCACGAGCTGTGGATGGCCAGCGAGGTCGGGGCGGCGGCGTTCGGCGCCGACGTGGTGGCGCACTACGGGAACATGGCGAAGGTCGAGCTGGCCGCCTACGACGCGGCGGTCACCGACTGGGAACTGCGTCGCGGCTTCGAACGCCTCTGAGTGTGTGAGGATCTTGGCGTGGGGACGACTGACGTGATCAACCCGGCGACGGGGACGGTCTTCACGACCGTACCGTCGCTCGGGTTGGAGGAGACCGATGCGGCGATCGACCGCGCGGTGAAGGCCTTCGGTGAGTGGCGCCGGGTCTCGCCCGGGGACCGGGCGCGGCTTCTGCGCCGCTTCGCCGCGGTGGTCGAGGACCACATCGAGGAGCTGGCGCAGCTGGAGGTACGCAACGCGGGGCACACCGCCGGCAACGCGCGATGGGAGGCCGGCAACGTCCGGGACGTGCTGAACTACTACGCGGGCGCACCGGAGCGGCTGTCCGGCCGGCAGATCCCGGTGTCCGGCGGTATCGACGTGACCTTCCACGAGCCGCTCGGCGTGGTCGGGATCATCGTGCCGTGGAACTTCCCGATGCCGATCGCCGGCTGGGGGTTCGCCCCGGCGCTGGCGGCGGGCAACACGGTGGTGCTCAAGCCCGCCGAGCTGACCCCGCTGACCGCGATCCGCCTCGCCGAACTGGCTCTCGAGGCCGGGCTGCCGGAGGGCGTGTTCCAGGTGCTGCCCGGTAAGGGCAGCGTGGTGGGACAGCGGTTCGTCACCCACCCGGCGGTCCGGAAGGTCTGCTTCACCGGGTCCACCGAGGTCGGCAAGTCGATCATGGCGGGCTGTGCCGACCAGGTGAAACGGGTGACCCTGGAGCTCGGCGGGAAGAGCGCCAACATCGTCTTCGCGGACGCCGACCTGGAGGCGGCGGCCGCCGCCGCGCCGGGTGCGGTCTTCGACAATGCGGGCCAGGACTGTTGCGCCCGTTCCCGGTTGCTCGTCGAGGCGTCCGTCTACGAGAGGTTCCTGAGCCTGCTGGAGCCGGCCGTCCGGAACTTCCGGGTGCTCGACCCGGCGGACGATTCCTCGGAGATGGGCCCACTGATCTCCTCCGGTCAACGGGCCTCGGTGGCCTCCTATCTGGAGGACGCCGACGTGGCGTTCCAGGGATCGGCGCCCGAACAGGACGGCTGGTGGTTCCCGCCGACCGTGCTGCTGGCCGGCTCCACCGCCGACCGGCACTGGCGCGAGGAGATCTTCGGCCCGGTCGTCTCCGTGCTCCCGTTCCGTGACGAGGAGGAAGCGGTCCGGCTGGCGAACGACACCGAGTACGGCCTCTCCGGCTCGCTCTGGACGCGAGACGTGGGCCGCGCGCTGCGGGTCTCCCGGGCTGTCGAGACCGGAGCACTGAGCGTCAACAGCAACTCGTCGGTGCGGTACTGGACCCCGTTCGGCGGTATGAAGCAATCCGGCCTCGGGCGTGAACTCGGTCCGGACGCACTGCTGTCCTTCACCGACGTGAAGAACGTGTTCATCTCAACGGGAGACTGAGTGAATCGCTTGCAGGACCGGATCGCCGTGATCACCGGCGCCGGCAGTGGAATCGGGCTGGCCACCGCCCGGCGGTTCGCCGCCGAGGGTGCGAAGGTCGTCGCCGTGGACATCTCCTCCGACGCCGGGAAGGCCGTGGCCGACGAGATCGGCGGCGAGTTCGTGGCCTGTGACGTCAGCGACGAGGAACAGGTCAAGGCGCTCTTCGACGGGGTCGCGGAGCGGCACGGCCGGGTCGACATCGCCTTCAACAACGCCGGCATCTCGCCGCCGGACGACGATTCGATCCTGGTCACCGGCCTGGACGCGTGGGAGCGCGTGCTCAAGGTCAACACGACGAGTGTCTTCTTCTGCTGCAAGTACGCAATCCCGCACATGCAGCGGCAGGGCAAGGGCTCGATCATCAACACCGCGTCGTTCGTGGCCCTGCTCGGGGCGGCCACCTCGCAGATCGCCTACACGGCGAGCAAGGGCGGGGTGCTGGCGATGACCCGGGAGCTGGGCGTGCAGTTCGCCCGCGAAGGCATCCGGATCAACGCGCTGTGCCCCGGCCCGGTGGCGACCCCGTTGCTCATGGAGTTGTTCGCCAAGGACCCGGAGCGGGCCGCCCGGAGACTCGTGCACGTGCCGATGGGCCGTTTCGCCGAACCCGACGAGATCGCCGCCGCGGTGGCGTTCCTGGCGAGTGACGACGCATCCTTCATGACGGCGTCGCAGTTCGTCGTGGACGGCGGCATCACCGGAGCGTACGTAACTCCGCTGTGAGGTTTACCGACCCGCTAACGTGGGGTACGAGACTCCAAACGCCCAGCTCAAAAAGGTGTAAGGGGTCGAATCCCCGCCCGGACGGGTCAGATCCCCGTGTAGGTGGGACAGATGGACCCGTGACGCGGCGCCGGTTCACCGGCGCCGCGCGCCTGTGACTACGGTGGTGCGATGCGTCCGATCATCGGCATGACGTCCTATGTGATCCCGGCGGACTGGGGCGTCTGGAAAGACCTTCCGACGGCGCTGGTCCCGCACGACTACACCGAGGCGGTACGCCTGGCCGGTGGGCGCGCGGTGATCCTGCCACCGGACGATCACGACACGGACATCCTCGACCGGCTGGACGGCCTCGTCCTCACCGGCGGACCCGACCTGCACCCCTCGCTGTACGGCCAGGACCGCGGCCCGCACACGGTGACCCATGCCGAACGCGACACCGCCGAACTGCTCCTGTTGCGTACGGCTCTCGACCGGGATCTGCCGATCCTGGGCGTCTGCCGGGGCATGCAGCTGCTCACCGTCGCCGCGGGCGGCACCCTGCACCAGCATCTGCCGGACGTGCTCGGCCACGAGAAGCACCGTCCGGGCCCGGGCGTGTACGGATCACAGCAGGCCGTACTCGAACCGGGCAGCCGGATCGCCGCCCTGATGGGCGATGACCTGACCATCAACTGCTTCCACCACCAGGGCGTCGCCGACCCGGGTTCGCTGAGCGTCACCGGACGGGCCTCCGACGGCCTGCCCGAAGTCGTCGAGGATCCGGAACGGCGTTTCGTACTCGGCGTCCAGTGGCATCCGGAGGTGAGCCGTGACCGGCGCCTCTTCGGCGCCCTGGTGGCGGCGGCCTCGAAGGAGCTCACGAAAGCATGCGCAGACCGCTGATCGGACTTACCGCCTACGCCGAACACATCCACCACGGCCGTAACGACCTGATGGCCGCGATGCTGCCGATGAACTACGTGAAGGCGGTGCACGCGACCGGTGGCCGGGCCGTCCTGATCACCCCCGACGAGCCCGGCACCGATGTGCTGGAGTCACTCGACGGCATCGTCTTCTGCGGCGGCGGCGACATCGACCCGGCCAACTGGGGTGCCCCGCGGCACCCGGCCACCGAGGCCGACACGGTCCGCGACGCCTCCGAGCTGTTGCTGATGCGTGCCGCCCTGGAGGCCGACATGCCGATCCTGGGCGTCTGCCGGGGCATGCAGCTGATGGCCGTGGCCACCGGTGGCTCGCTGCACCAGCACCTGCCCGACCTGGTCGGCCACGAGCGGCACCGGGCCGCCGCCGGTACCGACCCGCTCGCCGCCGGCTCCTCCGACTTCGGCCGGCACGACGTGGTCGTCGAGGACGGCACGGCGTCGCACCGTCTGTTCGGCCGCGCCCTCACGGTGAACTCGTTCCACCATCAGGCGATCGCCGATCCGGGTGAGTTCCGTCCGGTCGGCTGGTGCCCGGACGATCAGGTCGTCGAGATCGTCGAACACCCCGGCAAGTCCTTCGCACTGGGCGTGCAGTGGCACCCGGAACGCACCGCCGACCTGCGGACCTTCGCCGCCCTGGCCGACGCCGCGGCACGGGATCGGGCCAGCGTCGCTTGACGAGCGGCCGCCCCGGCGCGGTGTTAACGTGCCACCGGGCCGGCTGAGCCGTTCCGGTCCCCGTGGATCCGTGGGAGGCAGACCGATGGATGCCCTGCCGAGGCGGCTGCGCAATGCCTTCGAGCGGGGCGGCGAGATGGGCGCCCGGATGTCGGTCCTCGACTGGTCCGCCCATGCGGTCGGTGAACCGTCGTCCTGGCCACCGGAACTCGTCGACGCCGTGGTCACCATGCTCGCGTCACGGGCGCAGATCGTCCTGTTCTGGGGCCCGGAGTACACCGTGCTCTACAACGACGCCTATATCGGCGTGATGGGCGCCAGACACCCCGGATTCCTGGCCCGGCCGGGAAGCGAACTGTGGGGCGAGATCTGGGACGTGCTGCGCGAGCTGTTCGACGGGGTGCGCGCGAACGACCGGTCCTTCCACGCCCGTGACCACCTCTTCATGCTCGAACGGCGGGGGTTCCTGGAGGAGACGTACTTCGACATCTCCTACGACCCGGTCCGCTCCGAGGACGGCGTACCCAGCGGCGTCATGTGCATCGTCACCGAGACGACCGCGCGTGTCCTCGGTGAACGCCGGCTGCGGACCCTCAGCGCCTTGGGCCGGCGACTGGCCGACGCATCCGGGCAGGCCGCCCTCGCCACCCTCGCTGCCGAGGTGCTCACCGGCGATGCCGAGGACGTGCCGTACGCCGCGCTGTTCCTCGACGACTCCGACCCGCACCCGGCGGTCCGTGCCGTGATCGCGAGTGGCCGGCCCGGTACGGTTCCGCTTGCCGAGCTGACCGTCCCGGCACCGTCCGCTGCCGCCGAGGCGCTGATCCTCCCGATCGGGGTGGCCGCGGAGACGGCCGGTGCGCTGGTCCTGGGAGTGAGCCGGTACCTCGCGCTGGACGACGACTACCGCGACTTCCTCGACCTGGCGGCGGCGCAGATATCCCGGGCGGTGGCGACCACCCGCGCCTACGAGCAGCAACGCCGCCGGGCCGCCGAATTGGCCGCTCTGGATCAGGCGAAGACCAGCTTCTTCTCCAACGTGAGCCACGAGTTCCGTACCCCGTTGACTCTGATCCTCGGACCGTTGGAGGACCTGCTCGAGGACCCGGCCACCGCCGGGCCGGTGCGCGACCGTCTCCTGCCGGTGCACCGCAACGGGTTGCGGCTGCTCAAGCTCGTCAACAGTGTGCTGGACTTCTCCCGGATGGAGGCCGGCCGGATGCGTGCCGTGTTCCGTCCCACCGACCTGGCGTCGCACACCGCCACACTGGCCGGCACGTTCCGGCCGGCCATCGAACGGGCCGGGCTCACCCTGACCGCCGACCTGCCGCCGCTGCCCGAAGCCGTCCACGTCGACCCCGAGATCTGGGAGAAGATCGTCTTCAACCTGCTCTCCAACGCGGTGAAGTTCACCCGTGAGGGCGGCGTCGAGGTACGGCTCCGGGCCGAGGGCCGGCACGCCGTGCTGTCGGTGCGCGACACCGGCGTCGGGATCCCCGAAGCCGAGCAACCGCTGCTCTTCGACCGCTTCCACCGGGTCACCGGGACCTGGACGCGCAGCCACGAGGGCACCGGCATCGGGCTCGCGCTGGTCCGCCAGCTCGCCTCGCTGCACGGCGGTACGGTCGGCGTGGAGAGCCGCCCCGGCCGGGGCAGCGAGTTCACCGTGCGGATCCCGTTCGGCACCGCCCACCTGCCGCCGGACATGACCAGCGACGATCCGGTGCCGCCCGGGGATCCGGCCGAGCCGCGGCTCTGGGTCGACGAGGCGACCTGGTGGGCCGGGGACGGGCCGTCCGGGCCGCAGCCGGTGCGCCGGGGCCCCGGCGGGCGCGTCCTGTTCGCCGACGACAACGCCGACCTGCGGGAACACGTGACCCGGCTGCTCGGCCGCTACTGGGACGTCGCGACCGCGGCGGACGGCGCGGCCGCGCTCGAACTGGCCCGCACGGAGCAGTTCGACCTGGTGCTCACCGACGTGATGATGCCGCGGCTGGACGGGTTCGGCCTGATCTCCGGGCTGCGCGCCGATCCGCGGACCCGGGACGTGCCGATCGTCGTGCTTTCGGCCCGCGCCGGCGAGGAGTCCGCGGTCGAGGGCCTGTCCGCGGGTGCCGACGACTACCTGGTCAAGCCGTTCTCCACCCGGGAACTCGTCGCCCGGGTCCGGGCCAATGTGGAACTGGGCCAGCGGCGGCGGGAGACCGTCAGCCGGCTGCGCGGACTGGTCGACGCGGCCGCCGCCCTCAACGCCGTGCCCGGCACCGCCGAGGTGCTGGAGGTAGCGGCCCGGCACGTGCAGGCGATGACCTCGGCCGGCCGTGTCGTGCTGACCACTCCGGACGGTCGCCGGGCCGAACGTGACGGTGGCGCCGCCGGGTCGGCGCCGCCGGATGTGGTGCTGCCGCTCCCGGACACCACCGGGCAGCGACTCGGCGAGCTGCGGGTGTGGCGCGGAGCCGGCGAACCGGCTGAACCGGTCGTGCTCACCCAGCTGGCCCGCCTGGTCGGGCTGCGGCTGGCCAACGCCCGGCTGTACGAGACCGAGCACCGGATCGCCTCGACCCTGCAGCACAGCATGCTCCCGCAGTCGCTGCCCCGGGTGCCGGGCGCCCTGGTCGCCGGCCGCTACGTGCCCGGCAGCGACGAGGCGAAGGTGGGCGGTGACTGGTACGACGTCATCCCCGGCCCGGACGGCGAACTGTTCCTGGTCATCGGCGACGTGGTCGGCAAGGGCGTACAGGCGGCCGCCGGCATGGGACAGCTGCGCAACGCGCTGCGGGCGTACCTGCTCGAGGGCTTCGACTGCGGTACCGCGCTGAGCCGCCTCAACCGGCTCGTGGACACCCTGGGCCGCCGGCAGTTCGCGACGGTCCTCTGTGTCGGCTTCGATCCGCGGACCCGCCGGATGACGTACTCCTCGGCCGGCCACCCGTCACCGGTCATGAACGAGCCGGGCAAGAACGGGACCTTCCTGTACGACTCGGCGCTGGGCCCGCCGATCGGTGCCCTCGGGGACGTCTCCTACCCGACCCGGGAGACCTGGCTGAACGCCGGAACGCGGCTGCTGCTCTACACCGACGGGCTGATCGAGGACCGCCGGCAGGGTATCGACAGCGGCCTCGCCGAGCTGACCACCGATGTCGCCGAACCCGCCCAGGATGTCGACGACCTGCTGGACAGGCTGCTCGCCAAGGCCGCCGGGCAGACCCGCCGCGACGACATCGCGCTGGTCATGCTCGAGGTCACCGAGCCCAGCGAGTTCGTGCTGCGGCTGCCCGCCGAAGCGGGCCGGCTCACCGTGCTGCGGCGTCGCCTGGAGGACTTCCTGGCCGCGCACGCGGTGCCCGAGGAAGACTCCTTCGACCTGGTGGTGGCGGTCTCCGAGGCGGCGGCCAACGCCATCGAGCACCCGATCGAACCGGCCGAGCCGGCGATCACCGTGACCGCGTCGATGCAGCCGGGCGCGGTGCTGGTGACCGTCCACGACACCGGGAGCTGGCGCCCGGCCACCGACGCCGGCTTCCGCGGACGTGGCCTGGCCCTGATCGGCGCGCTGACCGAGATGTCCGTGCACCGTTCCGGCGAGGGCACCGAGGTGACCCTGCGGCGACTGCTCAGCCGGCCCTGACCCAGGGCTGCCCGCCGAGCCCGGAGATGTCGAGGACCCGGCGGACCCGGTCGGAGGGCAGCACCTCGAGCGTGCCCGGATAGTGGTCGGCCAGACGGACCAGCGCGTGGATCGCGGCCGAGTCGAAGAACGTGACCGCCCGCAGGTCGATGGTGGCGCCGGTGACCCGCTCGGGGGTGGCCGCCTTGAGGAGCGCGTCGGCGGTTGCCATGTCGACCTCGCCGGTCACTGTGACGGTGACCCGGTCCCCGGCAACCTCGCCGACCGCGGAGAAGTCCGGGTCCGCACCCTCGTGATCCACGCCGAATACGATTTCACAGCGCACCGGGGGCGGCAAGGACGGGGCCCGGTGGTGGATCGGCCGCCGGATAGGCTGTTCCCATGACGGTACGTGCCCCACTCGTGCCGGGAAAACAGTCGCGTGAGCGATCGGTCCCGGCCCATATCGTCCGCCCGGAATATGTGGGTAAGAAGCGACCCCGCGAGTGGCGCGGCTCGCACGTGCAGACCGCCGAGACGATCGAGAAGATGCGGATCGCCGGCCGGATCGCGGCGCAGGCCACCCAGCTCGCCGGGGAGCACTGCAAACCCGGCGTGACCACCGACGAAATCGACCGGGTGGTGCACGAGTTCCTGCTCGACCACGGCGCCTACCCGTCGACGCTCGGATACAAGGGTTTTCCGAAGTCCTGCTGCACGTCGCTCAACGAGGTGATCTGCCACGGCATCCCGGACTCCACCGTGCTCGAGGACGGCGACATCATCAACGTCGACGTCACCGCCTACCTGAACGGTGTGCACGGCGACACCGACGCGACCTTCTGCGTGGGCGACGTGAGCGAGGAGGCCCGGCTACTGGTCGAGCGCACGCACGAGGCGATGATGCGGGGCATCCGTGCGGTCGCGCCGGGCCGCCCGATCAACGCGATCGGCCGGGTCATCGAGGCGTACGCGCGGCGGTTCGGGTACGGCGTGGTGCGTGACTTCACCGGCCACGGGATCGGCGAGACCTTCCACTCCGGGCTGTACGTGCCGCATTACGACAACCCGCAGCTCACCACGGTCATGGAACCCGGCATGACGTTCACCGTCGAGCCGATGATCACCCTGGGCACTTACGAGTACGAGTTGTGGCGCGACGGCTGGACCGTCGTGACCCGGGACCGCCGGTGGACGGCCCAGTTCGAGCACACGCTGGTGGTCACCGAGGACGGTTACGAGATCCTGACCCTTCCGTAAGGGCGGTCGGTCTTCAAGGGCGCTCAGTCGAACAGGGCACCGAGCCGGCCGTCCACCGGACGGCCGCGCGCGGTCAGCTCCTCGGCCTGATATTTCAGGATCGCCCCGAGTTCCTGGATGTCGGCCGCGGCCACCCCGGTGTGCCGCACCGCGTCGGCCGCGTTGCGGAAGTAGGTGCGGGTCAGGAATCCGGCGACCAGGGCGGCGTGCAGTCTGGCCTCGGCCATCAGGATCAGGGCGGCGTCCGTGTCGTACCACTGGGCGAGGCGTACGGCCCGCATGTGCGCGTTGCTGGCGACCGCCCAGTTCTGCCGGGCCAGCCCGGTGAACTCCATGGGCCGGGCCTCGGCCAGCAGGTTGAGGTGAGCCTCACGCCGGGTCTTGAACCATCCCTGCGGGTCGTGCAGCGGCAACGTGGTGATGAAGGCGTCGGCTTCCAGCGGCCACCGTGGCGTCAGCACCCGGGCCTGCATCAGACCCTCCTCGGCGCACATCACCCGCAGGTCCACGGGAATGCCGTCGACCTTGCGCCGGGTCGGTCGGGGGCCGGTCCGGGGGCGGAAGGTGACAGCCACGAAGTTGACGTCGCTGCTGTCGGTGTCGTCGCCGTGCGCCATCGACCCGCACAGTGCGAGGGACTGGATGTCGGCGGACCAGCGTTCCTGCAGAGCGTCGCGCAGCCGGATCGCGAGCGACCCGCGGGGCGTGGTGGTGTCGGGCTCGGCGATCACGCTTTCATTCTCGGCCATCCGCCTCGGCCGGGGGGCCTGATCATCAGCCCGGGCGGCCCGGGAACGCCATGGTCAGCGGGGTGACCTCGGAGATCCGCCGCCAGCGGGTCGCACGAACTGCGGAGTCGGTCAAATGCGACAGTGCGTCCGTCCGCTCGTCCCCCTCGGTGACCGCGAGCAGAGCCCGCCAGGCCTGGGCCACGCCGTCCTCGACGTGGACGGCCAGTTTGAGCGCGCCCTCCCGGTCGGTGACCTCGAACGGCAGCCGGTACGCCGCGGGCTGCGGAGCCGTACTGGCCTTCAGCTGGTCGAGCCGGGCCACCAGGGCGTCGCGGCGGGCCCGGTGTTCCAGGTCCGCGGACCGGGCGCGCGACACCTCGTCGGTGTTCTCCAGGTGCACGCCGATCACGCCGTACGCATAGATGGCCGCCTCCTCGGCGGCGAGGGCTGCGGCGAGTTGTTCGGTCACGGGGCGAAGAATAGTTGGTCAGCGCAGCGCTTCGGCGTGTGTGGCGCGGCAGGCGGCGATCGACCCGGCCAGAGCGGCCCGCTCGGCCGGTGCGGCCTTGCAGGCGGCGGCCGCGGTCTTCTGGGCGGCCTGCTCGGCCTTACGGAGCGTGGCCGTGGTCTCGGCGGCACCGGCCGGGGCGGACCCGGACGGACCGGCCGACGGAAGGGCCGCGCCGATCACCCTGGCGAGTTCGGCGGCGTGCGCCCGGTGGTCCTCGGCCAGTGGCGTCAGCCGGCCGGCGAGATCGGGCTGCGCGAGGATCGCCCGATCGTAGGATGCGGCAAGTGCCAGAGCCTCGTCGAGCAGGGGTTGCAGGGCGTCCGGCCGGGGTGCGGGCTCGGGCTCGCGGTCGAGGATCCCGCAGCCGGCGAGCGCGGCGGAACCCGCCAGGGCGCCGAGGAGGAGCCGCCGTGAAGTCGTCTGCACGGGGCACAGTCAACACCATCCGGTGCGGCGCCGCTCCGCCCCGGCGGGCGGCACGTTACGCTCACCGCCAGCCGCGGGGCCTCATGCTGCCCGGCGGCATATAGTCGTTCCTGCGAGAAAGCTAGCGAGAGGTCGAGCCCGATGACGCAGCGTGGTCGCGCCGGGGCCCGGCCCGGTGGCCGCCCCGGCGGTAACCGCCGTTCCCAGCCGGAGACCCGGAGCACCTCAGTTCCTCCCCGCGTCGATCTGACAGCGGCCCGCGCCCGGCTCCGCGAGGTGGTCGAGCCGGTCGTCGCGAAGGCCGGTTACGACCTGGAGGACCTGGCGCTCAGCCGGGCCGGCCGCCGGTTCGTGGTGCGGGTCCTGGTCGACACCGACGGCGGTATCAGCCTGGACGACGTGGCGGTGGTGTCCCGGGAGATCTCCGAGGCGCTCGACGCGGCCGAGGAGTCCGGCGGCGAGGTCCTGGCCGGGGAGTATCAGCTCGAGGTCGGCTCGCCCGGTGTGGACCGGCCGCTCACCGAGCCACGGCACTGGCGGCGCAACACCGGCCGCCTGGTGGCGGTCAACGGGCTGATCGGCCGGGTGGTCTCGGCCGGCGACGCCGGCGTGGTGCTCGACGTGGACGGTACGACGCGCGAGATCGGCTTCGCCGAGCTCGGCGCGGGCAAGGTCCAGATCGAGTTCAAGCGTATGGACGAAGCCGAGTTCGACGAGTCCGACGACGACGAAGAAGACGACGACGAAGGGGAGGGCGAGGAATGAACATCGACCTCGCGGCGCTGCGCGCCCTGGAGCGCGAGCGGGAGATCCCGTTCGAGACCATTCTGGCGGCCATCGAGACCGCATTGCTGACCGCCTACCGGCACACCGACGGCGCCGAGGGCCATGCCCGGGTGGAGATCGACCGCAAGAGCGGTGTGGCCTCCGTCCTGGCGCAGGAGCTCGACGCGGACGGCTCGGTGGTGCGCGAGTGGGACGACACCCCGCACGACTTCGGCCGGATCGCCGCGATGACCGCCAAGCAGGTGATCCTGCAGCGGCTCCGGGAGGCCACCGACGAACAGCACTTCGGGGAGTACGCGGGCCGCGACGGCGACCTGGTCACCGGGGTGGTGCAGGCCGACGCGGCACGTGCCGAAAGACACATCGTGACCGTCGACCTGGGCAAGCTGGAAGCGGTGCTGCCGCAGTCCGAGCAGGTGCCCGGCGAGACGTACCCGCACGGCACCCGGATCCGCTGCATCGTGGTGCACGTGGCGAAGGGCTTCCGCGGTCCGCAGATCACCCTGTCCCGCTCGCATCCGGCCCTGGTGAAGAAGTTGTTCGCCCTCGAGGTGCCGGAGATCGCCGACGGCACCGTGGAGATCGCCGCGATCGCACGTGAGGCAGGTCACCGGACCAAGATTGCGGTGCGGTCGACCGTTCAGGGCGTGAACGCGAAGGGCGCCTGTATCGGCCCGATGGGTCAGCGGGTCCGCGCCGTGATGAGCGAACTGCACGGCGAGAAGATCGACATCATCGACTGGTCGGACGATCCGGCCCAGTTCGTCGGCAACGCGCTCTCACCAGCGAAGGCCCTGCGTGTCGAGGTGGTGGACGCCGCCAGCCGTACGGCCCGGGTGACCGTGCCCGATTTCCAGCTGTCGCTGGCGATCGGCCGGGAGGGGCAGAACGCCAGGCTCGCCGCCCGGCTCACCGGATGGCGCATCGACATCCGCCCGGACAGCGAGCCCGCCGGAGTCTCGGACCGTGATGCGGCCGAGGCGGGGAACTGACCGGATACGCGCCGGGCGCGAACGAGAGGTAGACTTGTTCTCGGTCGGCCCGACGCGAACCTGCGTCGGCTGCCGCAAACGCGCGCCGGCCGATCGTTTGTTGCGGTTCGTCGCGGCGAATCTGGAGGGTGACCTCCAGCTTTTGCCCGATCCGGCCCGCCGACTGCCGGGGCGGGGAGCGCATTTGCATCCCGATCCGGCTTGCTTTGCGCAGGCGGAGCGACGTCGTGCCTTCGGGCGTGCGTTGCGCCTCACTGGACTTGCTAACCCAGCGCTGCTTGCGGAGCACATCCGCACGGTCTCCGTGCCGTGCGGAACCACCGATGACGAGGCGCTGGCGCCCCGTCACGACCCAGCAAGGTAGGACGACCCAGATGAGCACACGATGAAGTCCCTGAAATGACCAGGCTTCTAGTGCACGAGTGAGGTCAGTGCGGGCGCTGCTCGTACGACCTCGAAGTGAGGAGTGCAGTGCCAGGCAAGGCCCGCGTACACGAGCTCGCCAAAGAGCTCGGGGTCGACAGCAAGACCGTTCTCGCCACATTGAAGGACATGGGCGAGTTCGTTAAATCCGCGTCGAGCACCGTCGAGGCCCCCGTGGCCCGTCGGCTTCGTGGCGCGCTGGAGCAGGGCGGCGCCCTTCCGGCGTCCTCGCCGGCTCCGGCATCAGGTGCTCCCGCCGCCCCCGGTGGTGCGAGTGCAACCGCGTCCCCGCGTCCGGGTCCGCCGATGGGGCGGCCTCAGCCGCCGCGTCGTCCGGGCACGCCGCAGGGTGCGCCCTCCAACAGCCCTACGTCCCCGGCAGCGCCCACGCCCGGCCCGTTCGTCCGGCCGAAGCCGGCGACGCCCGGCCGTCCGGGCCCGACGCCCGGCCCGGTCGCGAAGCCGGCCAGCGCGCACGACATCGAGGTGGCGGCCGCCGAGGCGCGCGCCTCGGCGCTGAAGGCCGAGCAGGAGGCCGCGGTCAAGGCCGCCCAGGCCGCACAGGCTGCCCGTTCGCGGGACGCCGAGCGCCGCCCGCAGGGCACGACCGACGGTGGCGCCCAGCGCGGTCCCGGGCCCCGGCCCGGTCCGGGCAGCGTCCCGCCGCGTCCGGGTTCGCCGGCCGCCGGTCGTCCCGGTGGCCCGGGTGCTCCCGGTGGCCCTCGTCCCGGTCCCGGCGGCGGATCTCCGCGTCCGCCCGCGCGTGGCCCGGGCAACAACCCGTTCGGTGTCTCCGGCGGTGGCGCCCCGCGTCCCTCGCCGGCCTCGATGCCGCGTCCGAACCAGCCGGGCATGCCGCCCCGGCCGAGCCCTGCCTCGATGCCGCCGCGGCCCAGCCCTGCCTCGATGCCCTCGCAGCGTCCCGCCGGTCCCGGCGGTGGCCGTGGTGGCCCCGGTGGTGGCGCTGGTCGTCCCGGCGGTCCCGGTGGTGGCGCTGGTCGTCCCGGCGGTCCCGGTGGCGGCGGCGGCGGTTACCGCGGTGGCGGTGGCGGCGCTGGTGGCGGCTTCCGTCCCGGTGGCGGCGGCGGCGCTGGTGGCGGCTTCCGTCCCGGTGGCGGCGGCGGCGCTGGTGGCGGCTTCCGTCCCGGTGGCGGTACCGGTGGCCCCGTCGGTGCCGGCGCACCCGGTCGTCCCGGTGGTGGCGGTCCCGGTGGCCGCGGTCGTGGCGGTGGCGCGGCGGGTGCCTTCGGGCGTCCCGGCGGCCGGCCGACCCGTGGCCGCAAGTCGAAGAAGCAGCGGCGTCAAGAGTTCGACAACCTGTCCGCTCCGCAGATGAGCTCTGGCGCTCCCCGCGGTAACGGCCAGGAGATCCGGCTCTCCCGCGGCGCGTCTCTCTCCGACTTCGCCGACAAGATCAATGCCAACCCGGGCTCGCTCGTCCAGGAGATGTTCAACCTGGGTGAGATGGTGACCGCCACGCAGTCGGTGTCCGACGACACCCTCAAGCTGCTCGGTGTGCACCTCGGCTTCGAGGTCGTCATCGTCAGCCCCGAGGACGAGGATCGTGAGCTGCTCGCGCAGTTCGACATCGACCTCGACGCCGCGGTGGCCGAGGACCGGCTGGTCACCCGCCCGCCGGTGGTGACCGTCATGGGTCACGTCGACCACGGTAAGACGAAGCTGCTCGACGCGATCCGCAAGACCAACGTGGTCGCCGGTGAGGCGGGTGGCATCACCCAGCACATCGGTGCCTACCAGGTCGTCGTCCCGCACCAGGGCGAAGACCGGGCGATCACCTTCATCGACACCCCGGGTCACGAGGCGTTCACCGCCATGCGTGCCCGTGGTGCCAAGGTCACCGACATCGTGATCCTGGTGGTCGCGGCCGACGACGGCGTCATGCCGCAGACGGTCGAGGCGCTCAACCACGCCAAGGCGGCCGAGGTGCCGATCGTGGTCGCGGTGAACAAGGTCGACAAGCCGGACGCCAACCCGGACAAGGTCCGCCAGCAGCTGGCCGACTACGGCCTGCTCGCCGAGGACTACCAGGGCGACACGATGTTCGTGAACGTGGCGGCCAAGCCCGGCATCGGCATCGACGAGCTCCTCGAGGCCGTCCTGCTGACCGCCGACGCGGCGCTCGAGCTGACCGCCCCGATCGACGGCCCCGCCCAGGGTGTCGCGGTCGAGGCGCACCTGGACAAGGGTCGCGGTGCCGTGGCCACCGTCCTGGTGCAGAAGGGCACGCTCCGGGCCGGCGACTCGATCGTGGCGGGTGGCGCGCACGGTCGCGTCCGGGCCATGCTCGACGAGAACGGCAACCAGGTCGCCGAAGCGGGTCCGGCCCGTCCGGTCCTGGTCCTCGGTCTCACCTCGGTTCCCGCCGCGGGCGACACCTTCCTCGCCGCTGAGGACGACCGCACGGTGCGGCAGATCGCCGAGCAGCGACAGGCCCGCCGTCGTGCGGCCACCTTCGCGAACTCGGGCCGCGCCAAGTCGCTCGACGACCTGATGCGTGACCTGAAGGAGGGCGAGAAGGCTTCGCTCACCCTGGTCATCAAGGGTGACGGCTCCGGCTCGGTCGAGGCTCTCGAGGATGCTCTGTTCAACCTGAACATCCCGGAAGAGGTCCAGCTCAAGGTCATCCACCGCGGCGTCGGTGCGATCACCGAGAGCGACGTCAACCTGGCGTCGGCCTCCTCCGAGCAGACCGCGACGATCATCGGCTTCAATGTCCGGGCCTCGAACAAGGTCAAGGAGATGGCCGACCGCGCCGGCGTGGAGATCCGCTACTACAGCGTGATCTACCAGGCCATCGAGGAGATCGAGGCGGCTCTGAAGGGCCTGCTCAAGCCGGAGTTCGAAGAGGTCGAGCTCGGCACGGCGGAGATCCGCGAGGTGTTCCGCTCGTCGAAGATCGGTCTCATCGCCGGTTGTATCGTCCGGTCGGGTCTCATCCGCCGCAACACCAAGGCACGCGTCCTCCGGGACGGCGTCGTGGTGGCGGAGAGCGTCACGATCAGCTCGCTCAAGCGGTTCAAGGACGACGCCACCGAGGTCCGTGAGGGCTTCGAGTGTGGTCTGACGCTCCAGGGCTACGGCTCGCCGCAGGTCGGCGACGTCATCGAGACCTGGGAGATGCGCGAGAAGGTCCGGGCGTAACCAGCCCTGTGATTTACGGCGGCCCCCGGTGCTTACGGCACCGGGGGCCGCCCCCTTTTCCGGCCGGTTCCCGGTGGCTGGGAGGATGACGGGATGTCCTCCCGGTACGCCATGCTGCTCGCCCCGTCCGCCAACCGTGTCTACGCCGACCAGGCGTCCCGCATCTCCCAGGCGGAGCTGGCCGCATTCGGGCCGGTGCTCTCGTCCGGCCTGGACGACATCGGGGTGACGGAGCTCGGCGGCGTGGAGTACCTCACGTTCGTCGGCGACCTCGGTGAGCGCGACATCGCGTACCTGTCGAACCTTTCCTCGGCCTACGCCCTGTTCGAGCGGGTGGAGGGCGAACTGCTGCGGCCGCTCGCGCTCAGCCCGCTGGCCCGGTACGACAGCGACCTGATCACCATCCCGAAGTATGCGGGCAAGACCAACGAACAGTTCACCAAGCTGGTGCTGAACCTCACGGTGCTCGCCTCGGACTCGGCCGGTCGCATGCTCGACGGGAATCTCACCGTCCTGGACCCGCTCTGCGGCCGGGGTACCACGCTCAACCAGGCGCTGATGTACGGCTACGACGGCATCGGCGTGGAGATCGACGGCAAGGACGTCGAGGCGTACAAGCTGTTCCTGCAGACCTGGCTCAAGCGCAAGCGCCTCAAGCACACCGCCGAGCTGGTGCCGGTGCGCCGTCAGGGCCGCCGGGCCGCCCGCCGGCTGGAGGTGACCATGGCCGCCAGCAAGGACGACCACAAGGCCGGCGCCGTGCAGAAGCTGACCGTGCTGAACGCCGACACCACCCAGCTGGACGGACTGATCCGGGGCAACGTGGCCGACGTGCTGGTGGCAGACCTGCCGTACGGCGTGTCCCACGGAAGTTACGACGACGAGGGCGGCATGTCCCGGCGTCCGCTGGACCTGCTGGAGCGGGCGGTGCCGCAGTGGCTGACCCTGCTGCGTGCCGGCGGTGCGATGGGCCTGTCCTGGAACACCAAGGTCGCCAAACGTGAACTGGCCGAGGACATCCTGCTGGCGTACGGCCTGGAACTGGCGGACCACCTGCCGCTGGCGCACCGGGTCGACCAGGGCATCGAGCGCGACGTGATCGTGGCCCGGAAAAACCCGCGCTGACCGGCGCGATTCCTGGGTAACCTCCTCGCTGATGTATACCGAGACCGCTGTCTTCGACCTGCTCCTGCCCGGTGACTCGCACTCGCTGAAGCAGAAGCGTTCCTATGTCCGCCCGATCATCGCGATGCTGAGGAAGTTCGAGGTCAGTGTCGCCGAGGTCGGCTTCCAGGACCTGCACGGCCGCGCTCAGATCGGGGTGGCTGTGGTGGCCGCGGACCCGGCGCAGGCCCGTGCCGTCGTCGACACCTGTGAGAACCAGGTGGCCGGCCGGCCGGAGATCGAGCTGCTCTCGGTCAAGCGACGGCTGTACGGTGACGACGATTGACGCTGGGTACGCTTCAGCAGTTGGGCGGGGTGGTTCGACCCGCGGGATACACAGTCGGAGGTGGGCGATATGTCTGACCCAGCCAAGACGCGCCGGCACGCGGAGCGGATCAAGGAGCTGGTGGCCAGGCTGGTGCGGGAGATCAAGGACCCCCGTCTCGGCATGGTGACGATCACGGACGCCCGGATCACCGGCGACCTGCGCGAGGCGACGGTCTTCTACACGGTTCTGGGGGACGTGACCGAGCAGGCGTCCACGGCGGCGGCCCTGGAGAGCGCGAAAGGCATGCTGCGCACCCGGGTCGGCCACGCGCTCGCGCTGCGGCACTCGCCGAGTCTGGCGTTCGTGCTCGACAACGTGCAGACCCACGTCAAGGAGATCGACGACCTGCTTGCCGAGGCACGGCACCGGGACGAAGAGGTCCAGCGGATCGCGGCGAGTGCGAAGTACGCCGGTGATCCGGACCCGTACAAGAGTGACGACGACGAGTCCGAGGACGACGAAGCCGAGCGGGTCGGTGCCCGCGAGGAGAACGGGTGACCCTCGGACCCTCCGCCGGCCAGTGGGCCGCCGCTGTCGCGGCGGTCCGCTCGACCGGCCCCGATGACGAGATCCAGCTGATCTGCCACGTCAACCCGGACGGCGACGCGCTCGGCAGCATGCTCGGTTTCGGGCTCGGGTTGCGGCGCCTCGGGTACACCCGGGTGCGGGCGACGTTCCCCGGCGACTTCGTGGTGCCCGGCCCGTACCGCGACCTGCCGGGTGTTGATCTGCTGGTGCCTGAGCCGGACGCCTTCGCCGCACCCCGCCTGGTCCTGGTCTTCGATGTGGCGAGCGAGTCGCGCCTCGGCGCTCTCGCCGCCCGTGTCGCGGACACGCCGGCCAGCGTGGTGCTGGACCATCACGCGTCCAACACCGGGTTCGGCGGGGTCCAGCTGGTCGACCCGCGGGCGGCGGCCACCTCGGTGGTCGCTGACGGGCTGCTCAGCCGCCTCGGTGTGCCGCTGGACGCCGAGATCGCGGAGTGCCTGTACGTCGCTCTGGCGACCGACACCGGCTCGTTCAAGTTCGACATGACCACGGTATCGGTTCATGAGCTGGCCGCGCGGCTGATCGCGACGGGGATCCGCCCGGGCGAGATCTCCCGGCGGATCTTCGACAGCAAGCCGTTCGGCGCGATGAAGCTGACCGGCGAGGTGATCGGCCGGGCCGTGCTGGAACCGGACGCGGCCGGTGGCCGGGGCATGGTGTGGACCTACGCCACGCTGGCGGACCTGGCGCGGCACGGCCAGCCGCCCTACGTGCTGGACGCGTTGATCGACCCGGTGCGGTCGGTGGCCGAGGCCGACGTCTCGGTGGTGGTGAAGCAGGTGGCACCGGGCGAGTGGTCGGTGTCGCTGCGCAGCAAGGGCGCGGTCGACGTGAGCGGTGTGGCGGTTTCGCAGGGTGGTGGCGGGCACCGTCTGGCGGCGGGTTTCACCGGGTACGGCGAGGCCGCCGAGGTGGTGGACACGGTGCGTCTGCTACTTGACGAGCATCTGAACTAGTCGATGTTTCACCTGCATGGCGGGGGTCACCCGGAAGGGTGGCTCCCGTTTTTCTCGTCCCGGATCGCGGGAACGCGGCGTGTGGGGGCATGACTGAACGTTAGTTTGGGGCCTGAACGGTGATTTGGTTCCGCCCGGCTGCCACCGACGCCATCGGCGAGACCTCGAGCCACCCGTGCCCACCGGCCCGGGTCGCGTCACCCGGGCCAGAGGCCGCGGCGACCCCGCGCCGGCCGGTGACGCCCCGCTCGACCGCCTCCGGGCGCGCGTTTCTCGCGCGCCCGTACCCGTTGGAAGGATTTTCCTCATGGCCGCCAAGCCGAAGCCCCAGCCCGCTGACGACGCCGCCGAGCAGGCCCGCCGCGCTCTGCAGACCTCGATGGACACGCGTCAGTAGATGTAAGTGACGGGTCGCCTTGCGACCCTTACCGGCGGGCGGGCATCATGAGTTCCCATGAGCCCGCCCGCCGATGCGTACACCCCGTCGCGCCGCACCGCGACGGCACGCCGGATCGCCGGCCTGGCGCTGCCCGCACTCGTGGTGCTGGCCGCCGAGCCGCTCTACGTCCTGGTCGACACCGCCGTGGTCGGCCACCTCGGCTCGGTGCCGCTGGCCGCCGTCGCGATCGGCGGGACGGTGATGTCGCTCGCCGTCTGGTTCGGCACGCTCATGGCGTACGGGACCACCGGCCGTGCCGCCCGCCGGTTCGGCGCCGGTGATCGGGCCGCCGCGGTTGCCGAGGGGGTCCAGGCCTCCTGGCTCGCACTGGGTGTCGGACTGGTCCTCGCCCTGATCGGGGTGATCGCCTCCGCCCCGCTGGCGGGGCTGCTGGCCGGTGACCCGGAGATCGCCGAGGCGGCCGCCGGCTGGCTGCGGATCGCCGCGCTCGGTGCGCCGGGCCTGCTGCTCGCCGCGGCCGGCAACGGCTGGATGCGCGGCGTCCAGGACGCCCGCCGGCCGCTCTGGATCGTTCTCGGCGCCAACGTGCTCTCGGCGGTCCTCTGCCCGATCCTGGTCTATCCGATGGGTCTCGGGCTGACCGGCTCGGCGATCGCGAACGTGACCGCGCAGACCGTCGGCGGTGCCCTGTTCCTGGCCGCGCTGATCCGCCAGACCCGGCAGCTCCGCCCGATCCCGTCGGTCATCGCGAGTCAGGTGGTGCTCGGGCGTGACCTGCTGATCCGCGGCGCCGCCTTCCAGGTCTGCTTCCTGTCCGCGACCGCGGTCGCCGCCCGGTTCGGGGTGGCGGCGGTCGGTGCACACCAGATCGCGCTGCAGCTGTGGTTCTTCGCGGCGCTCGCCCTCGACGCCGTGGCGATCGCCGCACAGTCACTGGTCGGGGCGGCCCTCGGTGCCGGCGACGCGGACGAGGCCCGGGACGTCGCCCGCCGGGTCACCCTGGCCGGCGGAGTGGCCGCGGTGGCCTTCGCCGTGCTGGCCGCGGCCGGCGCCTCGGTGGTGCCCGGGTGGTTCACGCCCGACCCGGCGGTGCACGAGCAGGCGGCGATCGTCTGGCCCTGGTTCGTGGCGCTGCTGCCGTTCGCCGGGATCGTCTATGCCCTGGACGGTGTGCTCATCGGTGCCGGGGACGTGGCCTTCCTGCGGACGCTGACGGCGCTGTCGGCGCTGCTCGGCTTCCTCCCGGCGATCTGGCTGGCGTACGCGTTCGACCTCGGGCTCGGCGGCGTCTGGGCCGGTCTCGGACTGTTCACCCTGGCCCGGTTCGCCGGTCTGCTCCTGCGCTGGCGCTCACCGCGCTGGGCGGTCACCGGCGCCACCCGCTGAAAAACCCCCCGGCTGGCCCCCACCGCTGTCTCAGGCCGCCCGACCCGGCGGCCGGCCGGCACCGTTGTCTCAAGGGGGCTGAGACAGCGGTGAGAGCCGGCTTTAGGGTGGGCGGGTGAACACGGACGGACTGATCGTGGTGGACAAACCGGCCGGGATGACGTCGCACGACGTCGTCGCCCGGATCCGGCGGCTGGCGAAGACCCGGCGGGTGGGGCACGGGGGCACGCTGGACCCGATGGCGACCGGCGTCCTGATCATCGGCGTCAACCGGGCCACCCGGCTGCTGACCTATGTGATCGGCGCGGAGAAGAGCTACGCCGCCACGATCCGGCTCGGCGAGTCGACGATCACCGACGACGCCGAGGGCGACGTGTCCGGGACCGCATCGGCCGGCCACGTCACCGACGAGGCGATCCGGGCCGGTCTGGCCGTCCAGGTCGGTGAGATCGACCAGGTGCCGAGCGCGGTCAGCGCCATCAAGATCAACGGCGAGCGGGCCTACAAGCGGGTCCGTGAGGGTGAAACCGTGGAGATCCCGGCCCGCCGCATCACGATCCACAAGCTCGATGTGCTCGCCATCCGGCGGCCGGACGACCGTGACGTGGTCGATGTGGACATCGAAGTGACGTGCTCCTCCGGCACGTACATCCGGGCCATCGCCCGTGACCTCGGCGCCGCCCTCGGCGTCGGCGGCCACCTCACCGCGCTGCGCCGGACCGCGGTCGGCGGCATGGCGCTGGACGCCGCGTCCACCCTGGCCGAACTGGAGGAACGTGCCCCCGACGTGATCGATCTCCCGCTCGCCGAGGCGGCCCGCCGGGCGTTCCCGCAACGCGTCGCCACCGAGGAGGAGACCCGCGTGCTGCGCCACGGCGGTCCACTGGACCCGGTCGGCATCGAGGGGCCGTACGCCGTCTTCGACTCCTCCGGTGAGGTGCTCGCCGTCGTCAGTGAACGCGGCGGCCGGGCGCGTGCCGAGATCGTCCTCGCGCCCGCCTGACGAGTAGGCTGCGCCGGTGATCGGCGGTGAGCTGAGGAACAGGATCGACCGGGTGTGGGACGCCTTCTGGTCGGGTGGGATCTCCAACCCGCTGGAGGTGACCGAGCAGATCACCTACCTGATGTTCCTGCGGCTGCTGGACGAGCTGCACGCCCGCCGGGAACGCGACGCGGCAAGCGGCGGCGAGCTGATCAAGGACCCGGTCTTCACCGCGGAGACGGAGCGGCTGCGCTGGTGCCGGTTCACCGCCGAGAAGCCGGCCGACATGCTGGCGATCGTCGGCGACGAGGTCTTCCCGTGGCTGCGCACGCTCGGCCGGGACGGGTCGGCCTTCGCGCACCACATGCGTGACGCCCGGTTCACCGTGCCGACCGCGGCGCTTCTGGCCCGGGCGGTACGCATGATCGACGACCTGGCGCTGGACGGGCGGGACACCAAGGGCGACCTGTACGAGTACATGCTCAGCAGGATCGCCACGGCCGGGCAGAACGGGCAGTTCCGTACGCCCCGGCACATCATCGAGGTGATCGTCGAGATGATGGCGCCCGGCCCGGACGACGAGATCTGCGACCCGGCCTGCGGCACGGCGGGTTTCCTGGTGGCGAGCGCGGCGTACGTGAGCCGGACGCACCGGGAGGCCCTCCTCGATCCCGGCCGGCGCCGGCACTTCGGCACCGCCATGTTCCACGGCTTCGACTTCGACCGGACGATGTTGCGCATCGCGAGCATGAACATGCTGCTGCACGAGGTCGAGCAGCCGGACATCCGCTACCGGGACTCGCTGGCCGAGAGTGCCGCAGAGGACGCCGGCCGGTACTCGATGGTCCTGGCCAATCCGCCGTTCGCCGGCAGCCTGGACGACGAGACGATCGCCGCGGATCTGCGCCGGACGGTTCGGACCCGCAAGACCGAGCTGCTGTTCCTGGCATTGGTGCTGCGCCTGCTGCGACCCGGCGGCCGGGCCGCGGTGATCGTCCCGGAGGGGGTGCTGTTCGGCTCGACCCGCGCGCATCGTGATCTGCGGCGGACCCTGGTCGAGGAGCAGCAGCTGGAGGCGGTCGTCAAGCTTCCGGGTGGCGTCTTCAAGCCGTACGCCGGTGTCTCGACCGCCGTTCTGATCTTCCGGCGGACCGACGCCGGTGGCACCGGTGACGTCTGGTTCTACGAGGTGACCGCCGACGGCTACACCCTCGACGACCGGCGCGCGCCGCTGCCGGCCGGCGCCAGTGACCTCCCCGACCTGCTGGCCCGCTGGGCGCATCGGGACGGCAGGGAACGCGAGCGGGCGCGTACCGACCGCAGCTTCCGCGTCCCCCGCGAGGAGATCGCGGCCCAGGGGTACGACCTGAGCCTCAACCGCTACCGGCGGGTCGTCCACGAGGAGCTCGAGTTCCGGTCGTCCACCGCGATCCTGGACGACCTGGAACGGATCGAGTCGGAGATCCAGCAGGGCCTGTCGGAGCTGAAGGGCCTGCTCGGTTGACCGCTCCTGGACTCGTCCCCCTCGGTGATCTGATGGCCGGCCGTGCCACCACGGTGAATCCGGCCCGGCACACGGGGGAGGAGTTCGAGCTGTACGGCATCCGGGCCTACGACCGGGGCGGACCGGACATCGTCCGCGGGTCCGCGATCGGTTCCCCGAAACAGCTCGTCCAGCCCGGCGACGTGCTCCTGTCGAGGATCGTCCCGCATCTGCGCCGCGCCTGGGTGGTCGGGCCGGACACCGGCCGGCGCAAGCTGGCATCAAGCGAGTGGATCGTGTTCCGGTCCCCAGCGGTCGATCCCGGCTATCTCCGCCACCTGCTGCTCGGCGACGAGTTCCACGCCAGTTTCATGACCACCGTGGCCGGGGTCGGCGGCTCCCTGCTGCGGGCCCGTCCGGCGTTCGTCGCGCAGATCCGGGTGCCGGTGCCGCCGCCGGCCGGCCAGCGCCGGATAGCCGCGATGCTGAGCCGGGCCGAAGCGCTGCGCGCCCGCCGCCGGGAGGCCGGGGCCCTGCTGTCCGAGCTGTCGGGCACGCTCTTCCCGGAGATGTTCGGCAATCCGGCCGGGAGCCGCGTGCGGTGGCCCACGGTGCCGCTGGGCGCGCTGGCGAGGGTGGTCCGGGGCGCGTCACCGCGGCCGGCCGGCGATCCCCGTTACTTCGGCGGGACGATCCCGTGGCTCCGGATCTCCGACGTCACCGCGGCTGCCGGGCGGGTGGTCGGGCAGATCCGGGGAACCCTGACCGAGGCGGGCCGGGCGAAGAGCGTGTACCTGGAGGCGGGGACCCTGGTCCTCACCGGCAGCGCCACGGTCGGGGTCCCGAAGTTCCTCGGCACCGGCGCCTGCGTCCACGACGGCTTCCTGGCGTTCCCCGACCTGTCCGGGCGGATCCTGGCCGACTATCTCTACGGGTACTTCCGGATCATGCGGCCGCACCTGTCCCGGCTCGCCCCGGAGGGTACGCAGAAGAACCTGAACACCGCGATCGTCAAAGCGCTCGAGGTGCCGGTCCCGCCGCTGGACCTGCAGCACGAGTTCCGGCGGCGGACGGCTGCGGTGCAGCAGCTGGAGGCGGCCGCCGGCCGGAGTGCGGCCGCGCTGGACGAGATGGCCGGGGCACTGCGGCAGCGGGCCTTCCGGTTCTAGGCGGAGCCCAGGTGACGCGCGATCGTGGCGACCAGATCGGCGGCGGCGTACGGCTTGTCGAGGAAGTCGTCACAGCCGGCCTCGAGGGCCGCCTTCTGATCCTGCGGCAGCACGCTGGCGGTGACCGCGACCACCGGCGGTCGCGGCGCTCCGGTCGCGGAGAGTTCGCGAGCCAGCGTGAGACCGTTGCCGTCGGGCAGGTTGAGGTCGAGCAGGATCAGGTCGAACTCGCTGTCCGCCAGCCGCTGCCGGGCGGCGGTCAGGGTCTCCGCGTCGACCAGCTGGGCGTCCCGCACCGCGGCGATGGAAGCCCGTGCCAGCACCGCCTTGACCAGCATGCGATTCAGTTCCTCGTCCTCGACCAGCAGGATGCGGTGCGGTTCGCTCACGGGTTGGGCCTCCGGGCCTAGACGGGTGGGACTGCGCTGCGGATCGTGATGTCGCTCGCGGAGATCCGGGTGCGACCGTGCCGGGCCGCCGGGTGGGGTCTGAGCCGTGGTGGCCGGGCCTCGATGCCGGCCAGGGCCTCGGCGGCCACACCACCCGCCATCGCGGTGGCGATCAGCGGGGCCGCGTTCCCGGAGGTGAGTGCGGTCGCGCTCAGCCCCAGCACCGGGGTGTGCCGTCCGGCTGGATCCTGTTCGATGGCGGCCAGCAGGCTGAAACCGTCCTCCTCGGGGCACTGCATGTCGCAGACGATGAGGTCGAACTCCCCGGTGCGGCTGCGTGCCAGCCCGTCGCGCCCGTCGGCGCAGGTCACCACGTCGGCGCCGCCGGCCCGAAGCCCCTTCTCGACGGCTTCGCGCATCTCGTCGTCGTGGTCGACCAGCAGCACCCTCGGGGCGGGCCGGGCGGCGACGGCGCCGGCCAGGGCGCTGAGCAGCGTCGGCTGGTCGACCGGCTTGACGAACCAGTCGTGCGCGCCCAGGGAGATCCCGGCCGGGGCCTCGTCCAGGATGCTGGCGAAGAAGACCGGGATGCCGGCCAGCCGGTGATCGGCCTTGACGCGGCGCAGCACCTCCCAGCCGTCGATCCCGGGCAGCGTGACGTCGAGGACCACCGCGTCCGGCCGGTGCTCGCGGGCCAGGGCCAGCCCGCTCTCGCCGGTCCCGGCCACCTCGACCCGGTACCCGGCGTTGCCGATCTGGGTGCGCATCAGCTCGGCGGACTGCGGATCGTCCTCGATGAGCAGCACGTACGGCCCCGGGCCGGGGTGTTCCGCCGAGGCGGTCACCGAGGTGGCCGGCAGCTCGACGGTGAACTCGCTGCCACGCCCGGGTTCCGAGGTGAGGCTGATCCGCCCGTGATGGGCGGCGACCAGCCGCCGGGTCAGCGCGAGCCCGAGGCCGGTGCCGGAGTGCCGTCGTTCCGGGTCGCCGGCCTGCTGGAACTCGTCGAAGACACGTTCCAGGTCCTCGGTGGGGATGCCGACACCGGTGTCGGCCACCACGATCCGGATCCGGTCACCCTCGGCACGGGCGGTGACCGTGACGGCGCCGTCCTCGGGGGTGAACTTGACCGCGTTGGAGAGCAGGTTCTCGACGATCTGGCGGAACCGCAGACGGTCGGCGAGCACGGTGACCGGGGCCAGATCGGCGCGGACCGCCAGCCGTTTGCCGGTGAAGAGTGGGGCCAGCGTGGTGAGCAGATCCTCGATCGCGGTGTCCACCCGTACCGGGGTGAGCCGCAGTTCCATCCGGCCGGACTCGACCTTGGTGAGGTCCAGGATGTCGTTGATCAGGCCGAGCAGGTGGCGGCCGCTGCCGTGGACGTGGTCCACCCAGTCGGCGGGTACCCGGCGGCGGTCACCGTCCGGCTCCTCGACCCGCATCAGGTCACTGAAACCGATGATCGCGTTCAGCGGCGTACGCAACTCGTGGCTCATGTTGGCCAGGAATTCGCTCTTCGCCTGACTGGCCCGGGTCAGCGCGGACACCGATGCGCTCAGCTCAGTCGTGATCGCCTGCCGTTCGGCCAGCACCCCGGCCTGGCCGCCCAGTTCGGCGAGCAGTATCAGGTCGTCATCGCTGAACAGGTTCCGGTGCCGGTTGAACAGGAGCACCGCCCCCTCGACGTCGGGCGGGACCCGGATCGGCAGCACCCGGACGTAGTCGTCGGCCAGTCCGGCCCCGAAATGGCCGATCAGGCCGGGCCCGCCGGCTCGTAGCCGGATCGGTACGCCGGCTCCGGCCAGGGTGCTCATGTCGGCGTCGATCGGCTGGCCGGAGGCCGGCAGCACCGGGCCGGAGTAGGCGATCCGGTGCAGTGTCCCGTCGTCTCCGTGCAGCACCACCGCCACCGCGTCGGCACCGGTCTGGGTTCGCATGATCTCGGCGTACGTCTGCCACACCTGTTCCGGTGAGTCGGCCGGCGCGCGCAGCAGGCGTTCGGTGACCGACTGGGCCGCGGCCGCCGAGAACAACCGTCGCAGCCAGCGGGGCGGCTGGAAGGCGATCAGGTAACCGAGCGCACTGATCAGGGCGAGCACGACGCTGATGTCCCGCGTCAGAGGGTTCCGGCCACCCAGGAGCATGATCAGCAGCCCGAAGACGAGGGTGGCTCCCGCGGCGATCGACAACCGTGCCCGGTTGGCGCCGGTACGGGTCCGGGCCTCGCCCCAGAACAGCGCGGCCGCGACGGTCTGGACCGTCAGGAAGTAGGCCACCGCGGCGAGTCGGGCCCAGCCCGGCAGCGGCCGGTCGAGCAGCACCAACGGTGTCAGCACCGCCACGTAGCCGACCAGGACTCCGGCGGTCAGGACCGGGGACACCGATCGCAGCCGGCCTGCCAGTCGCAGGGTGAGGTAGGGCTGCGCCATCAGCGTGACGGCATTGACCACGCTGACCCAGCGGGGCAGTGTGCCGTTGGCCACCCGCGCCATGTCCAGGCAGAAGACCAGCATCAGCGGGGTGAAGACCAGGGTCACGTCACGTTGCAGCGGGTCGCGGGTGCGCCGCCAGGCGAGCAGCGCGCGCAGGAACAACACCGCGAAGGTGACCTCCGCAGCGAGCAGTACGAGGCGACTCCACTCGACGCTCATTTCATGATTTATCGTACCGGGGTGGGTGGTGTGGAGGGCTGATACCGGCCTGCTGAACGATCGATACGCTGGGGCGGGTAAACGTCGGCTGAGGAGCGTTCGATGCAGCGATGGCGGGGGTTGGAGACGATCCCGTCGGGATGGGGCCGATCGGTCGTGACGATCGGTGTCTTCGACGGGGTGCACCGCGGCCACCAGGCGATCATCGGGCACGCCGTGAAGCGCGCCCGTGACTCCGGTCTGCAGTCGGTGGTGATGACGTTCGATCCGCACCCGTCCGAGGTGGTCCGGCCCGGCTCGCATCCGGCCGTGCTCACCGAGCCGGTCCGCAAGGCGGAACTGATCGAGGGACTGGGCGTGGACGCGCTGTGCGTGGTGCCGTTCACCCCGGCCTTCTCGCAGCTGACCCCGAACGAGTTCGTGCACGACGTGCTTGTCGAGTCGCTGCACACCGCTGCCGTGGTGGTCGGTGACAACTTCCGGTTCGGGCACCGGGCCGCCGGCGACGTGGAGCTGCTCGAGTCGCTCGGCCGCACGTTCGGCTTCACCGTCGAGGACGCGCCACTGGTCTCCGAGGACGGGCTGGTGTTCTCCTCGACGTACATCCGCAGTTGTGTGGACGCCGGGGACGTGCGGGCCGCGGCGAACGCGCTGGGCCGTCCGCATCGCCTGGCCGGTGTGGTGGTCCGCGGTGACCAGCGGGGCCGTGAACTCGGCTTCCCCACCGCCAATCTGATGACGCACCGATATGCCGCCGTGCCCGCCGACGGAATCTATGCTGCGTGGCTCACCCGCGGCGGTGAGAACGGTGCTCGTCTTCCGGCGAGCGTTTCGATCGGCACCAATCCCACTTTCTCCGGCCGGGAACGGCGGGTGGAGGCGTACGTCCTCGATTTCTCCGGGGATCTGTACGGCGAGCGGGTGAGTCTCGATTTCGTCGCCCACCTGCGCGAGCAGCGGACATACGACGGCATCGATCCGCTGATCGCGCAGATCCGGGCAGACGTCGAAGAGACCCGGGTGTTGCTCGGATGACCCCCTGGTAGGGTTGAACGGTCGTTGGAATATCCGACACCGGTCCCGCCTGCCTGCCCGACGCCGCGGGTCGCGGGGTAACCGTGAAATCGGCAACACAGAAGTCCGGAGAACATGGCGCTCGATCAAGAGACCAAGAACAAGATCATGGGTGAGTACGCGACCAAGGACGGCGACACCGGTTCGCCCGAGGTCCAGGTCGCGATGCTGACCAAGCGGATCGCCGACCTCACCGAGCACCTCAAGCGGCACAAGCACGACCACCACAGCCGTCGTGGTCTGCTGCTGCTCGTCGGTCAGCGTCGTCGTCTGCTGAACTACGTTCAGAAGAAGGACATCGCCCGCTACCGGACGCTCATCGAGCGTCTCGGCCTGCGCCGATAGTTTTGATCCCGGGGGAGCGGCCGTTCGGCGGTTTCCCCGGGAAGCACCACTGACACCCCACGGACCCGCGCGGATCACACCCGTCAGCACCGGTCCTCGGTAGTGGTTCCCAGGTGACGTCCCTGGGCACTTCGATCGAAGACCGGCTCGGCTGAAACGCGCTGTTGACCGCCGGGTCCTCGACGAAGGAGTACCGCACTTCATGACAGAGCAGAACAACGCTCTCGGCAACGAATCCCGCACCGCCGTCATCGACAACGGCTCGTTCGGCACCCGCGAGATCGTGTTCCGGGTCGGCCGCCTCGCACAGCAGGCTGCCGGCTCCGTGATCGTCCAGCTGGGCGACACCACTGTCCTCTCCGCGACGACCGCCAGCAAGCAGCCGAAGGACCACTTCGACTTCTTCCCGCTGACCGTCGACGTCGAGGAGCGGATGTACGCCGCCGGCCGCATCCCCGGCTCGTTCTTCCGGCGTGAGGGCCGTCCGTCCGAGGACGCCATCCTCACCTGCCGCCTGATCGACCGGCCGCTGCGCCCGTCGTTCACCAAGGGCCTGCGCAACGAGGTCCAGGTCGTCGAGACCGTCCTCGCGCTGGACCCGTCCCACCCGTACGACGTCGTCGCGATGAATGCCGCCTCGATGTCGACGAAGCTCTCCGGCCTGCCGTTCAGCGGCCCGGTCGGCTCGACCCGTGTCGCGCACGTCGAGGGCCAGTGGATCGCGTTCCCGACCCTCGAGGAGCTTGAGCGGGCGACCTTCGACATGGTCGTGGCCGGTCGCGTCACCGCCGACGGCGACGTCGCGATCATGATGGTCGAGGCCGAGGCCACCCCGCACGCGATCAAGCTGATCTCGGCCGGTGCCGTCGCGCCGACCGAGGAGATCGTCGCGAGCGGCCTGGAGGCCGCGAAGCCCGCGATCCGCGAGCTGTGCCGCGCGCAGAGCGAGCTGGCCGAGATCGCCGCCAAGCCGGTCGCCGAGTTCCCGGTCTTCCTGGACTACCAGGACGACGTCTACTCCGCCGTCGTGGAGGCCGTCCGCGAGGAGACCGCCGAGGCTCTGAAGATCGCCGGCAAGCAGGAGCGCGAGGAAGCCCTCGACCTGGTCAAGGCGAAGGCGCACGAGCTGCTCGACGAGCGGTTCGAGGGCCGGGAGAAGGAGATCAGCGCGGCGTTCCGCTCGGTCACCAAGTCCGAGGTGCGTCAGCGGGTGCTGCGCGAGCAGATCCGCATCGACGGCCGCGGCCCGCGCGACATCCGCGCGCTGACCGCCGAGGTCGGCGTGCTGCCGCGGGTGCACGGCTCGGCGCTGTTCGAGCGCGGCGAGACCCAGATCCTGGGCGTCACCACGCTGAACATGCTGCGCCTGGAGCAGTCGCTGGACACTCTCGCTCCCGAGAAGACCAAGCGCTACATGCACAACTACAACTTCCCGCCGTACTCGACCGGTGAGACCGGCCGGGTGGGCTCGCCGAAGCGCCGCGAGATCGGTCACGGCGCCCTGGCCGAGCGGGCCCTGGTGCCCGTGCTGCCGTCGCGGGAGGAGTTCCCGTACGCGATCCGTCAGGTCTCCGAGGCTCTCGGCTCCAACGGCTCCACCTCGATGGGTTCGGTCTGCGCCTCGACGCTGGCCCTGCTCAGCGCCGGTGTGCCGCTGAAGGCCCCGGTCGCCGGTATCGCCATGGGCCTGATCTCCGACGAGGTCGACGGCAAGACGCAGTACGTCGCGCTGACCGACATCCTGGGCGCCGAGGACGCGTTCGGTGACATGGACTTCAAGGTCGCCGGCACGTCCGAGTTCGTCACCGCCCTGCAGCTGGACACCAAGCTCGACGGCATCCCGTCGGACGTGCTGGCCGGCGCGCTGGAGCAGGCCCGGGAGGCCCGCGCCACGATCCTGTCGGTGATGACCGCCGCCATCGAGGGCCCGGCCGCGATGAGCGAGCACGCCCCGCGGGTCACCACCGTGAAGATCCCGGTCGACAAGATCGGCATGGTGATCGGCCCGAAGGGCCAGACCATCAACGCCATCCAGGACGAGACCGGCGCCGACATCTCCATCGAGGACGACGGCACCATCTACGTCGGTGCGACCAACGGCCCGGCGGCCGAGGCCGCGGTCGAGCGGATCAACGCGATCGCCAACCCGACGCTGCCGAAGGTCGGCGACAAGTTCCTCGGCACCGTGGTGAAGACCGCCGCGTTCGGCGCCTTCATCTCGCTGCTGCCCGGCCGCGACGGCCTGCTGCACATCTCCAAGGTGGGCGACGGCAAGCGGGTCGACAAGGTCGAGGACTTCCTCAACGTCGGCGACAAGGTCGAGGTGTCCATCGCGGACATCGACGCCCGCGGCAAGATCTACCTGGACAAGGTCCGCCCGGAGGGCGAGGAGGCTCCGGCCGCTCCGGCCGCTCCGGCCGAGGGTGCCGCCGAGGGTGCTGCCGAGGGCCGGGAAAGCCGTCCGCCGCGCGAGGACCGTGGCCCCCGCGAGGGCGGTGGCGAGCCCCGGCGTCGCCGGTCGCGCTCGGCCGGAGGCGACCGCGGCGAGCGCCGCGACTAAGTGACAGCGAACGAAGGACGCGGGCCCGGCCCGAGGGCCCCCCGCGGCGCTACCCCGGCCCG